>CAZPRE010000001.1:0-46131 GCA_964588875.1 uncultured Sulfurimonas sp.
CAGAATAACAAGAGTTATAAATAGCTTTGTTTCCATTTTTCTTTTGTGCTTTTTTTATAGCTTTAGTTGCTAAATCTAAGGCTGTGTCCCAAGAAACTCTTACAAACTCTTCTTTACCTCTTAAATCGCCTCTGTCTTTTCCTTCTAAATAACTTTTTCTAACACAAGGATATTTAACTCTAGAGTCAGTCATTACTCTATCAGTAATACCTTTCATCATAGCAGTTGGGTTAGCATCTGAATCAAGTTGAGGAGTTATATCTACAATTTTACCTTCCCTTACATGTGCAAAAAATGGTCCAAAATGCGACGCATGCGGAATCTTAACCGTTCTAACTGCAAACTCTTTTGCCATAGCACCACTCATAGTTCCACTACCTATAATTGCCGCTGCACCTACTGCACTAGTTTTTAAAAAACCTCTTCTTGAAGTATCCATAATATCATTCCTTGCTATTGATTTTAAAAATAGTATCAAGAATAAGTAGCAAATAAATCGAATAAACAATATTGTTCAATTTTTCAATAAAATAATGAATGAAAACATTTATGCATACTATATATAAGGGATTAATAATTATAGATAAATCATCTATAAGTTTAAATCATTCGATTTATTTGCTACTTATTTCTAATAAGATTTGAGAATGAAATACAAACTAATAATCTTTATTAGTTCAAAATTCAATTTAAATAAGGATGAGATTATGAAAAATTCGAAACTAAGTATTGTAGCTACAGTAGCTATTTTAGGAATATTTTCTGGAGTAAACGCGGGTGAGTTTGACGAGGCATTTAAAAATGGTACTGTTACTGGAGATGCAACTGCTACTTATGAAATGAGAGATCAAGATAAACCGAATCCTGAGGCCATTTACTACAGTGATAGTGCATATGCAGTCGGTTCTGCCGAATTGATTTACAAGACTGCCGATTTTCATAATTTCAGTCTTGCATACGGTCTAAGAGGTTACAAAGTACTTTGGGAAGATGATAAAAAGTCCATAAGTGGATATGGTGCTTCAGAAGGTACTGGTGATGCTAGTTCAAGATTTTTTAGAATTAATGGTGGTGAACTTGCAGTAACGACTAATGCTTATCTAGCATACGATACAGACAAAACTCATGTCAAAGCCGGTCGTCAAGAGCTTAATACAGAATGGATGGATGAACATCATGATGCAGTTAGTATCTATGCTAATCCAACTGAAAATCTTGAAGTTGAACTTATCTGGTCAGAAAGCCATTATAGAATGTGGGCAAGAGAGCTATTTTACGGTGGTACAATGGATGGGGTTATGGGTAAGATTAACAGTCAAGGAGGCGGACTTTATAAAGCGGGTTTAACTTATAAAATTACAGATTCTCTAAAAGCTAAAGCTTATGCACTTACAGCACCTGATAACTACTCTGTTTATGGTGGTAAAGTTACTGTTGACACAAAAATAAACGATATTAGCCTCGGTGGTTTTGCTCACTACATGCAAACAGATGAACAACTTACTGGTAATGAAGATGGTGAGTTAATAGATGCTAAAGTTTATGTAGGATACTCAGGTTTTACAACAGCATTAGGATACATCCAGACTGGTAAAGATGGTGGTTGGGGTTCTGCTTATAAAGGTGGCGAAAATGTTGATCCATTTGAAGAAGGTGATGAACTGTATAATTATGTTGCGATAGATTCCCGTACTAGTTATATTACTCTTTCTAAAAGTATTGCAGGTCTAAGTCTAAGCGGTATTTACGGTTTGACGGACTATCGTAGTGTAACAAATAACAAGGACTACTCAAAAAGCGAATTTTGTGTATGGGCTGGTTACGATATAACAAAAACACTAAATTTAAGTGCAATTCTAACTCTTAACGATGTAGAAAATAATCCTGATTCTAACGAAAGAGATATGACTCAAGTGAGTACAACACTAGTTTATAATTTCTAAAAAAAATTAAGAATGCAACAGAGATGCTAAGACAGCTCTGTTGTTATCAAAAGACTATATAGAAATACGGTCTAAGTAGCATAAGTAAATAGAAAAAATTAATACAAACATTCTCTTCTCCTAAATTGGTATGATAATTTAATTCATCTTTTTTGCTTAGACCGTATCTCTATGTAATCACTTTAAGAAAAAGACTCCTAGCTAAAAAGTATAAAGCATTCGGACACTTTATGCTAAAATACTGTCACCTAAACGAATCAATTATAAGGCTTACTCATACTAGAAGAGAGTTTTAGGGAAGATAGATGTAGAATTGTACAAATATCTGTAGGAGATTTAATGGAGATTATTATTGCGGGTGCAGGTATGGTTGGTTTTAGACTTGCAACAACACTTAGTGTTAAACATAATGTTACCGTTATCGATAAAAATGTAGATGCAATCCATATGCTTCAAGAACAGATAGATATTTTTTCTGTAGTCGGGAATGTGGAAGATCCTTCAACTTACAATTCTATTTTAGGAAAGAATGTTGATTTATTTATTGCCGTTACAGACAGCGATGAGACCAATATTATTTCGTGTATTATAATAGATGAAGGCCTACAAGTAAAAGACAAAATAGTAAGGCTTAGAAATTCTTTTTTCGCTAAAAGTTCAATCGCGAGTAAAGTCGGGATTACGGAAGCTGTTTTTCCAATTGCACGAACTGCAAACGCGGTGAAGTCACTCCTTGATTTTCCTAAAGCAACTAGTGTAAAAAAACTAAATAAAAGTAATTTTCGCCTTATTTCTATACGGGCACAGCATAAGAATCAAGATTATATTCTTGCCCGATCACTCAATTCAAATCACTTCTCAGTTATTGGTATTGAAAGGAATAAAGAATTTTTTATTCCAAAGTTGAATGATGTACTAAAGCCAAATGATCTTGTTTACTTTTATGGCAGTCCAAATGAAATTCAAACTATGTGCTCAAACATGGACACTAAAATGCCAAAAGCAATCAAGAAAATTGTAATTTTTGGTGCTGATCTTCTAGGTATTGAGATTGCAAAAAAACTTGTAGCTCAGGGTGTAAGCATAAAACTAATAGAAAAAAATCTTGAAAAATGTAAAATAGCTACAGAAATTTTACAAAATGATGTGACAATAATAAACAGTCAATATGGAAATGACCGCTTAATTAAAGAAGAGGGTTTGCACAATGCAGATATGATTATTGCAAGTTCTAAAAATGATGAAGAAAATATCGTAAAATGTATAGAAGCAAAAGAATATGGGGTAGAAAAAGTTGTTGCTATTAACAACGATCCACAAAAGTATGCACTAATGCATAAGTTAGGTATAGTAGTTGTGAGAGGACAAAAGAATAATGCTTATTATTCAATTATTGAAAAAATAGATTCGAGTTCAATTATTCATGGACGATTGTTTTGTGGAGGAAGTGCCGTGGCTTTAACAAGAATAATTTATCCAGGTTCAAGATTAATTGAAAAAGTCATTAGCCCGTATGCAGCTAATAAAGTGTATTGTATTTATATTCGTGCAGGTAAAATTTCTGCTTTTGATGAACCTTTAATCGTTCAAGTGGACGATTATATTATGTCTTTTTGTACAGCTGATGAGGAAACAAAGGTGAGAAAGTGGATACACACTCTATAAAAAATATTTTTAAATTATTGTCAGTTATTGGTTTGTCACTTTCTGGCTTTTTTTTACTTCCAATTCTATCTGGAGTTATCTCAGGGGAAGACTATAGTAAATTTTTACTTTTTGACTCTCTTCTATTTTTTATAAATTTATTTTTCTATCTAATTTTATTAAATCACACAGTTGAACTGAGTATTAAACAGGGAATTATATTTGTAAATATTGTCTGGGTTTTACTTGCTATTGCAGGATCTATACCGTTTGTGTTATACAGTGATGTAACTACAGCTCAGGCTATATTTGAATCAGTGAGTGGTTTTACGACAACCGGTTCTACAATATATGCTGATGTAGAAGTGTTGCCAAAAATGATTTTAATGCATCGAAGTCTTATACAGTGGCTTGGAGGAATGGGAATTATTGTACTTGGTGTCGGACTTTTTTCTCTTATTAACCCAAGTGGTTCTCTTGCTCTTTTTAAAGCTGAATCGACAGGTGTTAAAATGGAAAAGATGACACCCAAAATTAAAGATACCGCCTTACGAATTTGGGGTGTGTATCTCTTACTAACTACACTCGATGCAATTTTGCTAAAACTAGAAGGAATGACTACATTTGATGCTATAAATCATGCATTTACAACAATTGCTACAGCCGGATTTTCAACAAAGAATGCATCTTTAGGCTTTTATGACAGTCCGTTAATACTTTGGACAACAACAGTGTTTATGATAATCTCAGGCATAAATTTTTTAGCACACCTTAGACTCTTTTCGGGAGATTTGCGTGTTTATAAGTCTGAAGAAGTTAAATGGTATTTTATAGTTTTTATGATTTTATCTGCAATGTTGTCGCTTCATCATATTATGCATAGTTCCGACACTACCATGTATACATTAACTCATGCATTCTTTACCGTAGCATCTATTTTAACTACAACAGGGTATGTTGCACTTGATTACTCATTATGGGGACAAGGAGCAACAGCAGTCATTATAATTGCAATGCTAGTCGGTGGAAATGCCGGTTCAACAGCAGGAGGAGTTAAAGTCATTCGTTATGTTGTTATTATAAAATCAATTATGGCAGATATCAAGCAAATTATTCATCCCAATGCTATTGTAAATATTTTTATTGATAGAAATATGATTCAGAACAAAGTACTGCATTCTACTTATGCCCTTGTTTTTTTATATGTACTGACTGTATTTATAGTTATGCTATATCTCTTTGCAAGCGGGTATAACATAATGACTTCATTAAGTACTGCACTTTCAGCCGTTGGGAATATAGGACCTGCTTTTTCCCTCACAGGACCAGCTCAAAATTATGCTTTTTTTAATAGTGAAGATTTAGCTGTTTTGTCAGTAGCAATGATTATAGGAAGATTAGAATTTTTTACTGTGCTTTTACTCTTTAGTAGAAGTTTCTGGAAACAATTTTAAAATAAGCCCCAAATCCAATACCACTCTGAGGGTTCACACTTCCATCTGTAAATAAAAAGATTTTTGGTTTAGTTTTATTCACAGTTTATTGTGGGTTATGTTTCTGTATTTGGAGCCTCTGGAGGTGTAGCTGCATCTTCTTCTGCCCCATCATTCTTTTTAGCTAGCTTTTTTTTAAGCTTTTCTTCTTTTTTCTTCTTTTTCTCAATCTCACGACCATGTTTCTCATAACTGTAGTTTGTTTTAGCCATTAGTAATCCTATTTTAATATTTGATAAGTTATAGAGTATAGCGAAGTTTATATCATCTTTGTTGTTGAATTGTCAACTTTAGCATATATTAGACAATATATCATACTTTGATATAAGTGGTAAACCCTCAACTAAAGATTTTTTATCTAATAATTCTCGTCCAAATTCAGCTAATTTGGAATATGTGCTTGCATATTTCATAATTAATAGCCTTTTAGTTTCATTTGTAAATATTATAGTGTAAAATATCGGTAAAAAGGTAAAAGATGCAAGAAGTAATAATATGGCATAACCCACGATGTTCAAAATCTCGCGAAGCGATAAGTATTTTAGAAGAAAATGGCTGTAAAAGTGAAGTTATAAAGTACCTCGACACTAAACCAAACGAGAGTGAAATAAAAAATATTTTAAATATGTTGGGTTTGAGTGCTAGAGAACTTATGCGCACAAAAGAAGCTATTTATAAAGAGTTAAATCTTAAAGAAGAAAAGGATGAAACCAAACTTATACAAGCAATGGCTCAACATCAAAAGCTTATTGAACGCCCTATTATCATTAAAAATGGCAAAGCAATTATTGGTAGACCTAGCTCTATCATCGTAGATTTTATCAGCTAATCTAAACCTTGAGCTTTTCTATACTCACACCATTATCTTTGATGAACTTTGAGATAATTTCGGAGTGAGTATACTCATACTCTTTTGCATAAACAATTCTTTTTATTCCACTAGCAATTAAATTTTTACTACATTCGCTACAAGGTTCAAGTGTCACATAAATGGTAGCATCTTCTATAGAGATTCCCTTGCGAGCGGCCCAAATAATAGCATTCATCTCTGCATGTATCTCATAAGTTTTTGACCATTCGTGATGATCGGCTGTATATTCATCATTCCAATGATCACAACAGTTTGTAAAACCTGCGGGTGTGCCGTTATAGCCTGTACTAAGAATGCGTCCATCTTTTACAATCACTGCACCAACTTGCTTTGAAACACACTTTGAAGCAGTAGCTAGCTCTGTAGCTATGTTTATAAAATTTGCATCGCTTAACATCTACTCAACCGTTCTTATCATCTTAATACCAGCATTATGACGAAGTCTTGCGAAGTAATCACCTAAAACCTGTTCGCGTTTACCTGCTTGGATTTGAGAAATGATTTGAGAACGAACACTCTCTATTCCACCCTCTGAAGCTGACTCTATCGCTTTAATATAAAAGCTCATATACCCGCCCTTTCCATCAGGAACAATTGAAGTAAAACTATTGAGTGGAGTTTTCTCTAAAAGTTTCGCTAACTCTGGTGAAATTCTATCGTATGGTAGGACCTGCTCATTTGTTTGAATATCTGGAGAATAAAACATCGGATTATCAATTTTTTCTTGAAGTCTTGCCTGCTCTTTTGATTGATATATCACAGCAGTAAAAGCACTAGGATGAGCAAAATCATCTTTATGAAGCTCAAAATATTCTTGAATATCGTCTTCACTTGGCTCTGACATTGCCGCATATGCTATTGCTGAGTAGAGCTTTTGACTCAGTATCTTATATTTGACTTTTGCTTTTAAGTCGGATGAACCCATACCATTTGAATTTCTTACCGCCTCATAAAAGTCACTTACACTCATGTTGTTTCTAGCTGCTGTTTTTTTGATGTCATCATACACTTCACCACTGCTTACCGTGATTTTTCTCTCTTTAGTCTCAGACTGTTCTAGAGATTTACGAATCAATATATCAGAAGCTTTTTTAGCATCAACTTTTGAGACTTCCATCTCTTTTTTAATATCATAAAGAGTTATGGCATCACCTTTGACGACAATAGCCACACCATCAACTATACCCGCGTTTAAGGTTACTACAAAAAGAAGAGTTAAGAATATTTTATACATATATGTTCACTTTGATTAAAATTTAAAAAGTATTTTACCCCTTTTTAACCAACAATTGCCTAAAATTCCATTATTAAAACTAAAGGCTTTTACATGGTTGTTACTCGTTTCGCTCCTTCTCCTACTGGATACTTACATATCGGTGGTCTTCGTACTGCACTTTTTTCATACCTTTGGGCTAAAAAAAATGGTGGTAAATTTGTTCTTCGTATCGAAGATACTGATAAGGCTCGTAACTCAGAGGAAGCAACTCAAGCTATTTTAGAAGCTTTTGAATGGTTAGGTCTTGAAGCTGATGGTGAGATCACTTATCAAAGCCAACGCGATGAGATATATGCTAAATACATTAAACAACTTCTTGATGAAGGTAAAGCTTACAAATGTTACATGAGCAAAGAAGAGCTTACCGAGCTTCGTGAAACTCAAATGGCAAATAAAGAGCGTACTATGTACGATGGTCGTTACCGTGATTTTACTGGAACGCCACCTGAAGGTGTAGAGCCTGTTATCCGTATAAAGTCTCCTAAAACTGGTGAGATTATTGTAAAAGATGGTGTTAAGGGTGACATCTCTTTTCAAGCAGAAGATATCTTAGATGATTTTGTAATCGCTAGAGCTGATGGAGCTCCGACTTATAATTTTGTTGTTGCCATAGATGATCACCTGATGGGAATCAACCAAGTTATCCGTGGAGATGACCATCTCTCAAACACACCTAAACAAATAATCGTTTATGAAGCTTTAGGCTTTGATTTGCCAATGTTTAACCATGTACCTATGATTCATAATGCTGCTGGAAAGAAACTTTCTAAACGCGATGGTGCAACTGATGTTATGGCTTATAAAGAGATGGGTTACACACCACAAGCACTTCTAAACTTTCTTATACGTTTAGGCTGGTCACATGGAGATCAAGAAATTTTTTCTTTTGATGAAATGATAGAACTTTTCAATCCTAAAGATATTAATAAATCAGCGTCTATCTATAACACTGAAAAGCTTGACTGGTTAAATTCTCACTACATCAAAAACACTTCAAACACAGAGCTTGCAGAGCTCTTAACACCTTATGATGTTATACTCACTTCACATGACAAAAAAGAGATTTTACTTGATGCTTTAAAAGAGAGAGCCAAAACATTAAAAGAACTAGCAGCACTAGTTACTGAGATAGTAACAACTCCTGATTCTTATGATGCAAAAGCAATTAAAAAAGCTTTTAAAGAAGACACTATTGGAATTTTAAATAGTTTTGGAGCAAAAATATCAGCAGCAGATGAACTACACCTTCCAGGTGATTACCATCATCTTATGGAAGAAGTTGTTAATGAAATGGAGATTGGTTTTGGAAAGATTGGTATGCCTCTTCGTGTAGCACTTCTTGGAAAAATGGGTGGACCAAGTGTAGATGTTGTTATGTCCGTTATTGGTCGCGAAGAGACTATGCTTCGTATTGCAAACGCAATAACTGCTAACACTTAAAATCTAATCACAGAGTGTTTAACTTACAATCACTCTGTTTTTTACCTTATGGCAATCGCTATTGCAGTACCAATGTATGTTTGTGCCACAGCCTCTCTTCCAATTGCGGCCGCATTAATGGTTGCAGGAGTATAATTATATTTTTGACATCAACTCAATCTTAATGATATACTACATCACAAAACCGTACCTATCAAAAGAGAGACATGAACACTAAACCCATCACATTTAAGAGTATTTATGCTCTTATTTTACACCAAAAGCCTGCACTCATTTATGGGCAAATTATTACACTCTTAGCTATTTTAGTTAGTGTTCCAATTCCTCTACTTCTTCCTATAATGGTAGATGAAGTTCTATTAGATAAACCTGCAAACATTGTAAACGCGATTGACTACTTTTTAGATGGAGCCACTGCATTTTATTATATTGCTATTGTAACTTTTGGTGTTATCTTTTTGAGATTTCTCTACTATTTTTTAACTGTTGTTATTACTAAAGTTTTTACTAAAATCTCCAAATATGTAACCTTTATGATTAGAAAAAAATTGCTTGATCATCTTCGTATAGCTTCTATGAACGAGTATGAAACACTTGGAAGCGGAGCAATCACTTCTAATCTTGTCACAGATGTAAATACTCTAGATGCCTTTATTATTACAGGTATTAGCAAACTAGTCTCCTCTGTTTTAACCCTTGTTGCTGTAGCCATCGTCATGATAGCCATAGACCCAATTTTAGGTATTTTAATCCTTGTAGTTCAACCCGTAATTATGCTTATGAGTAAAAGAATGTCTAGTATTGTCGGTAAATTAAAAGCTGAAGAAAATGCAGCAATATCTGATTTTCAAGAAGATGTTGGTGAGACCCTAGAGCTGTTTGGTCAGATTAAAGCGAGTAATCAAGAGAAATATTTCTTCTCACAAGCAACAAAACTTGCACAGAACATTCAAACTACTTCAAATCAATACAGCTATAAAAATGTAGCCTATGAACGCCTCTCCTACACCATATTTTTAGTAATGTTCGAATTCATTCGTGCTGCGGGTTTGGTTTTAGTTGCCTATAGTGATTTGAGTATAGGAATGATGTTTGCGATGTTTGGATATATCTGGTTCATTATGACTCCTGTTCAAGATATGCTCTCTATGCAATATAGTTACTCAGCGGCCAAAGCAGCACTAGAGAGAATAAATAAAATTCTTTTACTTAAAACTGAGAGTAGTGGTACAAAATGCTTAGAGGAAAAGGAGATAAATATCTCTTTAGAAAATCTCAATTTCTCTTATGTCCAAGGCAAAAAAATACTCAAAGGTATAAGTTTAAATATTTTCTCTGGATGTAAAATTGCACTTATTGGAGCAAGTGGAAGTGGTAAAACAACTCTAGCACAAGTGATTGCAGGGTTTTATGAAAAATGTGATGGAGATCTCTTCTTTAATGGTATCAAAACAGAAGAATTAGATAAAGCCACCTTAAGAGCAAAGGTTTTTTTAGTCTTACAAATGCCTATACTTTTTAACTCTAGCCTGCGTTTTAATATTACTATGGGGGATGAGAGCATTAATGATGAGACTATATATAAAGCACTAAGTATTGCACAACTAGATGATATGGTTGATAACATGGAGAATAAACTCGACACCATAGTTGGACATCATGGTATAAGACTCTCAGGTGGTCAACGCCAACGTCTTAGCATAGCTAGAATGATTATCGCAAATCCTAGTGTAGTCATCTTTGATGAATCGACTTCCGCGCTTGATGTTCATACAGAAGCAAAACTTCAAGCTGAACTTCTACCACTTCTTAAAGAAAAAACAGTTATTACTATAGCCCATAGACTTAGTACTGTTAAAAATGCTGATACGATTTATGTACTTGAGGAAGGAAAAATTGTTCAAAGTGGGACACATGAAGAACTCGAAGATGAAGAGGGACACTATAATGAGTTTGTCAAAAGACAACTGATTTAAAAAAGAGAGTAAAAACTAAAGATATAGTTTTTACTCTAAAAACATAGAGAATTTATTTAGTATATAAACCAGTAGTAGGATGATTAGGTTTCGTAATGCTTGGTTTTTTAGTCTCTCTAATATCGTATTGAACGACATCTGCTACTAGAGATGCACTAAATAATATACCTGCTGTTAAAATGATTTTTTTCATGTTGTTCCCTTTGCTAAGATAGTCTTAGACTTTAAAAATTTTAAATCGGACAATTTTTGTCCTGTTTAAATATAGTTGCAGTATAACTGATAATCATAATCATTAACTTGACATATGTCAATAAAAATATTACTTTGATTTCCACGATAAAAGTATAGAAAATCCTCTATTATAAACTAAATAAATTTTGAAATATCACATGAGTTTCAAACTCATGATGCCCAGCTAATCTTGACTTAGATACAATCAACAAAAAAGGCTCACTATGTCAACAGTTACAAAAGATGAAGCTATAAAAGGCGCCTTTTTTGGCGCTTTAGTCGGAGACGCTCTTTGTCTTGGTTCTCACTACGAATATGACGCTCATAAAATTTATAAGGCTTATGGCAATAAACCTATAGAGAAGTTTATGTCTCCGGGTGAGATGATGGGTGGTCAAACGCACGGTATTGGTTGGGGTGAGAGAAACTATCATCCAGGAAAAACCGCTGGTGGAACTACTGATTATGGCGACTATAATATAGTAATACTCGAACACCTAGCGGCTACCGCTAACCCTCCAAGAGATTTTGACGTTGCCTCACTACTTCCACACTGGATGAACCGCTTAGAAAATGGTTGGGGCTCATGGATATGCACTATGACTAAAGAGACTTACGCGCAAGTCAAACAGGGAGTTGCCGTACAAAACCTAGGTGGTATCTCAAACGCCACTGCTATTCGTCATGTGGCTGCACATGCATACTATGATGATGAAGAGACTTTGGCAAAAGTTTCACGTCAAGCTATGTTTACACACAGAGATGCTGATGCACTTGCTGGTGGAGAGTTCTTCGCTCGCGTTACTCATAGAGTTATAAATGGCCAAAACCCTCAAGATGCTATCGAGATGGTAGCTGTACAAATGGGCGGATTTATTGAGGGTAAGGTTGCACAGGCAATTGCAAAGTATCAAGAAGCCAGTGATGAAAACTCACAACTCTATAAAGAACAATTCTGTGATGATTTAGCACTTACTTCTATGGCTAAACTTTGGGATGTTGGAAGAAGCGAGCCTATCAAAGTAGGTAAAGCGTCTCCAACGCAAGGAACCCTACCGGGTTCCGTCTATTTTATACTAAAATACATGAATGAAGAAGATGGACTAAACAAAGCGCTTGGGGCAAACGCCATGGTAGGTGGAGACAATGCTTCACGTGCCATTGCCATAGGAATGGTTTTAGGCGCTTACTTTGGAGTAAACGCCATCAAACCACTTTGGAAGGAGACACTAACACAGTGGGATTATTGCGAGGAACTATTAGATACACTCCCTCTTTTAAAGGATAAGTAATATGAATGAACAGATAGAGAAATCAATACTTAGTAGGTTCACACTGGGTCTATGATGAAGAGGAGTTTTTGTAAGCATCACACACAACTCTGAACTTACTCTAAACGCCAGCGTATTTTTCGCAGAGCTTCTTTGGTTTTCACAAAAGAATGAAGATATAAAAGCACTTATATATGTATTAAAATCTGATTAACTAAGAAAATATTCGTCCTGAAAATTATGCTTTTTTGAGTGAAATGGGACTTTAATTTGCTACAATTTCACAAAGGGAAATAATGCAAATAGTTACAGATACTTTACTAGAATTAGGTATGAATGAAAATGAAGAGATAAATGAGCAGCAACTTATTTTACTTGGCGTTGAAGAGAGCGACAAAGCAGACTGGATTGCTCTTTCCTTAGGTAAACAACTTTCAGACGCAAGGGCAGAACTTTTTGTGTTGATTGGTGGTATAAAAGCAAAAGTAGCTCGCCAAAGAATCATTAAAAACTATAAAGCCTTACAAAAATTTAGACTAGGCCCACAGCCATTAAGAGAAGAGACTCTGTCTCCTCAGAGTGGCGATGTAACTATATACTGTGATGGTGGCTGTACTCCAAATCCTGGAAAAGCTGGGTCTGGTGTAGCTATTTATCGAAATGATAAACTTTCAGAACTTTGGTACGGACTTTATGAGACTATGGGAACAAATAATACTGCCGAACTCGGAGCACTTTATCAGTCTCTACTTTTAGCTCAAAAAGAGTCTAAAGACGGAAATGGCGTTGAGATAAAATGTGACTCAATGTACTCAATAAACTGTATACAAACATGGGCTATCTCATGGGAAAAAAAGAACTGGACGAAAAAAGGTGGAGAGATTAAAAATCTTGAAATCATTAAACAAGCTTACTATCTCTACGGTGAGATAAAACAAGATGTAAAACTCTCTCATATCAAAGCACATGCTGGTTTTGAAGGAAATGAGTTAGCAGACAGAATGACAATGTATACTATTGAAGAAAAAAGTGAAGAGTTTGTTAAATACACCAAAAAAATAGATATTCCTGCTATTTTAAAAATGAGAACTGGCTAAGATGATACCTTCTAAATACCTCCAACTAGTTCAATCATTTTTACTCTCTGGTTTTATGAGTTTCATCATGTCGGGAATAATTACTTTTATTAATCTCGGACTAATAGATGGGTTTGTTTTGATATGGCTTCATGCTTGGATATATGCTTATATTATCGCGTTTCCTACAATTTTACTGGTTTTTCCTTTTGCTAGAAAACTAGCAATGAAGATAGCATCAAAATAGAGTCAGATATAAAAAATAAAGGATAAAACTATGGGCAAACAATACAAACAACTTACTCAAAATGATATTGCATTTATAAAAGAGCAAAAACTCTTTTATCTTGCTAGTGCTTCTCTTGGAGAGGTGAATCTTTCGCCAAAAGGTTACGATAGTATTCGTGTGCTAAACGAAAGTACAATTATATTTATGAATTATGCAGGAAGTGGTAACCGAACACATAGAGATGCTGCGAATAATGGGGAGTTTACTTTGGTGTTTAACGCCTTTAGCGGAAAGGCAAATATAATCAGACTCTTTTGTAAAGCTGAGATAATAAATGACGACTCCTCTGAATATAAAGAATATTTAGAATCATTTAACGAGAAAAAAGAATTAGTAAGAAACTTTTTCAAATTCAACATCTATGCTGTAGAGTCAAGTTGTGGAGAATCTGTACCCTATATGGACTACATAAGAGACAGAACAACTATTAAAGAGTGGGTTGTTAAGATGGACAAGAGTGACAAACTTGAAAAGTATAAAGAAAAGCATTTTACCCCACCTGATTTAAACAAGCTTACATAAGTCTCTTGGATGAAAAAATTTAAACTGTTTCTTTTTCTCTTTTTAACTATGCCCTTATTAGTTATTGCAGACAACAGCATTGCTCAACTTTATAAACAACATAAAGCTCAAGGGAGTTTAATCATTAGCTCTCTTGATGGCACTTCTATTTATGTCCATAATCAAATACTCTCAGAAAAAAGATTTGTACCCGCTTCAACTTTCAAAATATTAAATACTCTCATAGCACTACAAGAAAATGTAATCGATGAAAAGCAGATAATAAAATGGGATGAGGAGAATAGAGTTTATCAATCTTGGAACAGAGACCAGACTTTAGAGAGTGCATTTAAGGTCTCTTGTGTTTGGTGTTATCAAGAATTTGCAAAACAAATAGGTAATGAACGCTATCTAAAATATCTCAAAGAAACACACTATGGAAATGAGAAAACAGGAAAAGACTTAAGCCGTTTCTGGCTTGATGGCGATTTGAAAATATCGGCACAAGAACAGATAGCCTTTTTGAAAAAAGTTTACTTAGAAGAGTTGAATTTTAAAAGTAAAAATATTAAATTGCTTAAAAAGATTATGCTTGAAAAAGAGACTCCTAAGTATTCGTTAAGTGCAAAGACTGGCTGGTCAAATAAGGTTGGTTGGTATGTTGGTTACATAGAAGTAAATGATAAGGTTTGGCTCTTTGCGAGTAACCTAGAAATCAATTCTAAAGAAGATTTGAAACTAAGAAAATCATTGGTGATTGAAGCATTTAAACTAAAGAAGATTTTATGAGAAAACTACAATGGAAACATGAGAGCGACAGTGTAGATTGGGATGAGCTTTCAAACCTTTACAAGATTGCTCCACTTGGTGATAAAAAAGCGGATAATTTAAAAACGGTTTTTTCAAATAGTATGTACAAATGTTTTGTGTATTCTGATGACTCTCTTGTTGGCGTTGGTAGAGCTTTGGCTGATGGTGTTGACTGCTCATATATTTGTGATGTAGCGATTCACCCTGATTTTCAAGGGCAAGGAATGGGTAAAGAGATAGTCTTGAAACTTGTCGCGTTTAGTAAAGAACATAACAAAATCATTTTATATGCCAACCCTGGGAAAGAGCCTTTTTACTCTAAACTTGGCTTTGCTAAAATGAACACAGCGATGGCCATTTTTAAAAATCAAGAACAAGCTAGAGAAGTTGGTTTAGTCACTTGATAAAAGCACATAAAAAACTTCTGTCATGGTATGAAACGCAGGGACGTCATGATCTCCCTTGGCGAAATACCGATGACATGTATCATATATATTTGAGTGAAATAATGCTCCAACAAACACAGGTCAATCGTGTAAGAGATGAGTACTATCCTCAGTTTTTAGAGAAGTTCCCAACTCTACAAGCACTAGCAAACGCCACTCAAGATGATGTGCTTGCAGCTTGGAGCGGGCTTGGGTATTACTCTCGTGCAAGAAACCTTCAAAAGACAGCTATAACTGTTGGGAATTCCCTTCCAAACACAGAGGAAGAGCTTATAACACTTCCCGGAATTGGTCGCTATACTGCAAGTGCAATCTGTAGTTTTGGACACAATCAAAACATACCAGTAGTCGATACAAATATAGCAAGAGTCATTAAACGCTACTTTGCACTTTTAAACCCTAAAGACGCAACTATTTGGACAAACGCGGAGGAGTTCGTAAACGCCAAAGACCCACGACATCATAATCTAGCCCTTATGGATTTAGGCTCATTGGTTTGTTTGCCAAAAAATCCAAAGTGTAATGAGTGTCCCTTAGAAAAAGAGTGTTTAGGAAAAGCAGAGCCTGAAATATACACTCAAACTAAGAAAAAAGAGTATCTCGCCCTTGAACTTTTCTATGGCGTTTACATCAAAGAAAATAAGATAGCACTACAAGTCTCAAAAGAGAGGATGTACAAAGACATGCTCATTCTCCCGACTACCGACCCTATAGAAGAGCAGTTTTTAGGAAGTTTCAAACACTCCTACACAAAGTACAGACTCAGTGTAAATCTCTATGCCATTGATGAGTTAGAAGAAGAGATGGTTTGGGTAGATTTAAATGGACTAGTAAATGCACCTATATCTTCCCTTACAAAAAAGGCACAGAAGTTTTTCTAAGTTTTCTATTGCATAATAAGTAATAGATTATAAAATTGCAAGATTATCAGAAATGCCAATGGGAACATGCTGTTCGTTGTAAGTCTCATTAGTGAAAGTGCATTTTTAGAATTATCAAGTGAAATAGAATAGCTGGCGAGCTTGTCTTGGTCTTCTTGATTTAGATTATTAAATATAACATTCAGTTGCTCTGTTTCATATAGTGATATCCACTCTTTTACTTGCTCGCTGTACTGACTCGCTATCTTATCATTTTTCATAAATAGCTTCCAGTAAAAATCTTTGAGAAAGAAACTGGTTGTTCCAAACATTATCATAGTTGATATCATCAAAGCAATGCTGTCTCCTGAAGTTGGAGTCTCCCCAGTCGAGAACAAGTATGTTAAGTATGCTAAAAGTGCCGTAGGTATAAATATGACTAAAGTGTGTTGATATTTTTTCACCATTCCAAACCCCTCAATATCAAGTTCTCTTTTCTCGTCCACTTCTGTATTTGCTTTGCTCATCTGCTTCTCCAATATAATTTATGTATTTTACAGAGTTTTTTAACTTCTGTCCAAGAAAATGATAAATTTACATAAATAGTAGAATATTATTAGGCTACTTCTAAAAAATTACTAGAAAACTTTCGTTATACTTTCTCAAACAAAGGCCTTAATCAATGCAATACTTAACCATCAAAGATTTACATTTTAAATATCCCCGCTCTTCAATGCCTATTTTTGAAAATCTTAGCATAGAGTTTGAAGAAGGCTGGAGCTGTATAGTTGGGGCAAATGGTTCTGGTAAAAGTACTCTTTTAAAAATTATATCTAAAGAGATGAAACATCAAAGTGGAACTGTTAAAGGGAATGATTTAAGCTATTATTGTGCTCAAAGTACTGAGACTATGCCAGAGAATCTTGAAGATTTCATGTTCACTTACACGAGTAAGTCTTTTAAAATTCGAGACCTTTTAGGCATTCAAGATTCATGGGGTTATTCATGGAACACTCTTTCACATGGTGAGAGAAAAAGAGTTCAGTTAGCTCTTGCTCTGTTTGAAGAACCTGATGTTTTACTCATAGACGAACCCACAAATCACCTAGACAACAAAAGTAAAAACATTGTAATAGAAGCACTCAAAAGCTTTAAGGGTATTGGTATTTTAGTAAGTCACGATAGAGAGCTACTAGACACTCTCTCGCGTTCAACGATAATACTTAAAAATCAAGAAATAAGAAGTTTTAAAACTTCTTACTCAAATGCCATAAATGAGTACTATAAAAATATAGAGCATGTACAAGATAATAAACTTAAACAAAATAGTGAACTCAAAAAAATTAAGAAATCAATTCAAACACAGAACGAGAAGGTTAGTCAGTCAAAAAAAAGAATGTCCAAAAAAAATGTCAAGGACAATAGTACTAAAGTTAAAATCGACCAAGCAAGATTTACCGGTAAAGATAAAAATGATGGTCAACTAGTCGCAAAACTCAAAGCCAAAGAGAGCAAGATTCTTGATAATAATATAAAAGTAGAAAAGACTTACAAGACAGGGATCACTGTAAATGTACAAAGAAATAGAAATATTTTTCCTATAGTCTTAGAAAAAAATATTTTGAAAATATCAGAAGAAAAAACGCTCGTCTCCCCTATCCTCTCAATCAACGAGCACGACAAAATAGCCATTGTAGGTGAAAATGGTGCAGGAAAGAGTAGTTTTATTGAGTATATTTTATCTGTTACGGATTTAGAAGGTGAGTACCTATACATTCCTCAAGAAATTAACGAAGAGAAAAGTAAAAAGATTTTTGATGATATAAATGACTTACCTCGCGAGATAAAAGGTGAAATATATACAATTATACAAAGACTTTCATCTGATTCTAAAAAACTCCAAGATAGTTATGCACCAAGTCCGGGTGAACTTAGAAAGCTCATGATAGCACAAGGACTACTACAAAATCCATCTCTAATCATTTTAGATGAACCTACAAATCATATGGACTTAGACTCTATCATCTCACTCGAAGCTGCCCTAAGAGAATACAATGGAGCAATGCTAATCATCTCTCACGACAAGGTATTTTTAGACGCAATCGTGACGGGTGTTTGGGAGTTGGAGGAAGAGAGTGAAAATTCCTACCTCATTAAAGAGACAAGTCTATAAAATTTTACTATGGATATATCAGTTTATTATTTTTGAGTTAAGTTTACATATATAAATGATATAATTTACTCCCAACTAATCTACTAACATAATTTTTATAATACTCTTTACCTCTTTAATGTGTTTAGGCGAAAGTTTAATATCGAGTTTTTTCACAACTCGTTTTACTGAGATTGTTCTTATTTGGTCGAGTACCACAAAACTATCATTTTTAAGTTTAACTCTTGTTGGATAGTCTTTATTTGTTGAAGTCATTGGAGCAACTATAAGGTTGTCAAAATTCATCTCTTTTGGGGAAATGATAAGACAAGGACGAGTATTTACAAGGACTACTTCATATTGACTATAATTCATCCCAGTCCTTAGCATCTAGTGTGTCGTCTATAAGTAATTCTGAAGAGTTCTTAAACTTATCTTCCCAGCCTTTTCGAGGTGCTTCAATAGTATCTAAAACAATCTGATTTCCTTTACTTGTTCCAATATCAATAAGAGAAACTTGCATAATAAATCCTTTTATATAATTAAAATATAATTATGTTTTTATGTCAAATTTGCATTTAAAAGATAAATGCTACTTTAAGCGCATTGACACTCTTGCAAAAAAGTATGGGATTAAAATATTTATTATAGAGAAATAAAAGGAAAAAATGATGGAAGATTTTGAAGTAACACAAAGCTTGGATAGTTGAAACTTACCACTACCATTCCTATGTTTATATAATGAAGAACCTTAGGGAGACAAGAAAAATTGTTCAGAGTATTAGAGAATCAGACCCAATTAAAAGGTATAATAATCCATGAAAACAACTAAACTTTTATGGATTATAGTATTTAATCTTCTCATCATTGTAAGTGAGATAGTTTTTGGACTTATCTCTAACTCTTTTGCTCTTATAGCAGATGCTCTTCACAATACTGGTGATGTTATAGCCGTTATCATTACCTACCTAGCAATCAAACTAGCTGCAAAAAAGGCAAGTTTTTCACATACTTTTGGCTACCTAAGAGCTGAGATGATGGCTGCGTTTGTTAACACTCTCTTTTTATTTATAACGATGCTTTATATGATTTATGAGGCTATAAATAGATTTTATAATCCTGAGATTATTGAACCAATCTACATGATAATAGTCGGTCTCATAGCCGTTATTGCAAATGGAGTAAGTGCTTATATTTTAAATAATATGGGTGTTGCAACTTGTTCACATAATCACTCAGACCATGGACATCATCATCACGACCATGAAGATGCAAACATAAAATCAGCCTACTTGCATATGCTTTTAGATGCTCTTATTTCTGTTGGAGTTGTGATTGCGGGTATATTTATTTACTACTTTAAAATCTACTATATAGACTCTATTTTAACAATTGTATTTTCACTCTATATTTTAAAACATTCATACCCATTACTTAAAAAAAGTTTTTTATCTCTTATGGATATAAACATAGTTGAAATAGACGAGAAGACACTTTGTGAGTTAATTATAAGTGATGAGAGAGTGCTTGAGTACCATGACTTACACATAAGTAAGCCAAACTCAAAGTACAACTTTATATCTTTTCACATCGTTTTAAATGATGAAAAGCTAAGCTTAGTAGAGTGTGAAAGTATTACAGATATCATTCGAAAGAAGTTAAAGCATAATGGTTTTAACCACATACTCATTCAAGTTGATACGGACAAAAATCTCAAGAACCATACCAACTGTAGTATCTAAGATTTTAACTCTTTACAAGTCTATAGCTAAGCCTTTTAAAGTCTCTAAATCCACAAGATTTAAAATTGCTTGATGTGTTGAGTGTATAAAAATTGGTGGTGCGTTCCCATCTTTTACAGATTGGGCGAAACGCAGACCTGAGAGACACCAAGATTCTCCCGGCTTTACACCTTTAAACCCATGCTCAGGCATTGGAGTTGAGAGATCATTTCCGGTGCGTTTAGAGTACTCCAAAAATTCTTCTGTGGCATAAATACAAATAGCATGCATTCCTTTGTTTTCTGGTGTCACCTTACATGAGCCATCTCTAAAAAATCCTGTTAGTGGGTCAAGAGAACAAGGTTCAAGTGGCTCTCCTAAAACATTTAACTGACCAAATATATGTAACGGTTTTGGCATAATCTACACCCTTATAATTTTTAAAGAGATTGTATCTCATAAATAGAAAAGTTCTTTTTTAACTCAAAACTAATTCTAACACTTAATAAAGTGCTAATAATTTACTCTCTTTAATCAATCAAAATACATTCCATACCCAATCACTAGAGCCTCGTCTTTATTCTAAACACATTACACACTCCCTACACGCTATATGGCTACAATCTCTTTAATAAATGAAGGATATTTAATGCGAACCATATTACTGGGCTTTTTCTTACTAGCCTCATCTCTCTACTCTATTACATTAGATGAACTAATAGACTCCTCACTCTCTAAAAGTCCATCCTTAGAAACCATCCAAGCGAGGATCCAAGCAAACAAACAAAATATAAACATATCAAACCAATTCTCAAACCCCCAACTACTTTTGAGTACAAACACACTTGACTCTTCCCAAGCTATGAGCAAAACTACCCTTAGTATAAAACAGAAACTTCCATACTATGGTAAACGCGACTCAAACGAGAAAGTAGCTCAAGCGAGTGGTGGCGTTCTTGAGCAAAAACTCCAGAGCGCAAAAGTTACACTTATAGAGAGAATCAAGAATGAAGCCTACACTATCTGGGAGCTCCAAGAGCTTTATAAAATTACTGATGAGTATGTTAGACTTACAAAAAGAAATATTGAGCTTTACGAGTCATACACAAGCATAAGTGATAATCAACACATGGGAATAATGAAAGCCTCACTCTCACTCTCAGAACTTAAAATCGAGAAAAACAGTATTAAGGCAAAAATATACTCTGCTTACTCTAGACTCTCTTATCTTGGGGCACTTGAGGTGCAGGAGTTGGATATCTCCTTAGAAATCGGAGAAAAGCCAAACTTAACTCAACTACAAAACTCACTCAGTTCAAACCCAGAAATTCTTCTGTCAGAAAAAGAGCTTCAAAAACAAAATGCCAAGGTTGAAATGGCAAGTATAAGCAACTATCCAGATGTTAACCTCATTGCGGGCTACTCTTATAGAGAAAATTTTGATGATTTTTTAAACATTGGGATTGGTCTTTCTCTACCTATCTATTCAAGAGAAGACTACAAAGAAGAAGAGGCTCGATCACTCCTTTTATCGGCTGTAAGCAAAAAAGAAGATACAAAAATAGCAGTTGATTCTACTCTAAAAGTTTACTACTCTGAAATCTTGTCATATTATGAAATCTACCATATCATCCAAGATGATGCACTTCCAAAACTGTCTCATATGTTTGAACTTTCAAACTCTTCCATTTCAACAGGAAGCGACCTTTTTAAATATACAGATGTACTCTTCTCAAAACTAAAACTAGAGAAAAAAAGCATAAACGCGGTAGCTAATTATAATCGAGTACAAGCAAAAATATCACAACTACGAGGAGAAACAAAATGAAATTATTACTCTTAATTTTACCCCTAATACTATTTGCCAAAGATGCAAGTATTACACAACACTTCAGTGTACAAACACTTAAGGTCCAAGAGGTAAACGCGGCTAAAAGCAAAAAGAACTACGGTTATGTTAAAGCTGATGAAGCAAGAACTTACTCTCTCTCGCCGCGTTTTGGTGGTTATGTGGTAAAACTTCAAGCAAATAAAACATATAAGTATGTAAAAAAAGGTGAGCCACTTGTAACACTCTATTCTCCCGAAGTATACAAGGCAAAAGAAGATTACCTCAACTCATACAACTATACAAAAGGCAAAGCTAACAAGGGAATGCTAAAAAGTACAAAACTAAAACTCTCTCTTTTAGGAGTAAGCCAAGGCGAGATAAACGCGGTCATAAAAAATAAAAAAGTTTCTCAAAACACAACAATTTACTCTCCAAAAAATGGTTATATTTTTACTAAAAATATAACTGAAGGCTCCGCATTTAACGCAAAAACAAAACTCTTTGAGATAGTAAACCTTGATGAAGTTTGGGTTGAGATGAAAGTCCTTGAAGAGGATTTGACTCATTTAGAAAATGCAGAAAGTTTTGATGTTAGTTTTAAGAGCAGCGAGGAAATATACACAGCTACCAGGGCACTACTCTATCCAAACCTAGACCCTAAAGAAGCTACTCTTACATTGAGACTGCGTTTAGCAAATACAGAGACTAAACTCTTCCCTGGAATGTATGCGAGTATTGTTTCCAAGGCAACAACTCAAAAGTATTTGACTCTTCCTCAAAGTTCGGTTATTCGTAAAGATAGTAGGTTTTATGTTTTTATAGTTGGAGAGTTTAAAGGCGAATATGAACCAAGAGAAGTATCAGTAAAGCCTTTAAACAACGACACGTATATAGTCCAGAGTGGTTTAAACGCGGATGATGAAGTAGTAGACAATGCCCTCTTTATGATGGACAGTGATGCTCAGATAAATGGTTTATATTAGGAATTTATTATGATAGAAAAACTCATCGCGTTTAGCATAAAAAACAAATTTTTAGTCCTTATGGCTACTCTCTTTTTGATAGCTGGAAGTATTTGGAGTATAAGAAATACTCCTCTTGATGCTCTACCAGATTTGTCTCCGCCTCAGGTTATAGTTCAAATTAACTGGGCTGGACAATCTCCCCAAATCATTGAAGATCAGGGAACTTATCCTCTTGTTTCGCAGTTTTTAGCCATTGCAAACATTGACAGTGTTCGTGGATATTCTACTTATGAAAATGGACTTATCTACATAATCTTTAAAGACAACACTGATCTCTACTGGGCAAGAAGCCGCGTTTTAGAACAGCTCTCTTCTATATCTTCACAACTTCCAGCTTCAATGAATGTGGCTCTTGGTCCAGATGCTAGTGGCGTTGGTTGGGTTTATGAGTATGCTCTCTCCTCAAAGACGAAAAATCTCTCTGAGCTTAGAACGATTCAAGACTACTACTATAAATACGCTCTCATGGGTGTTGATGGAGTTAGTGAAGTTGCAAGTATTGGTGGTTTTGTGCCAACTTATCAGGTGACTGTCAACAACGACAATCTCATTCGATACAACCTCAGCATTAAAGATATTGCCAAAGTATTAAAATTAAACAACAACGATACAGGTGGACGAATTGTCATAGAGAATGGTTTTGAGTGGATGGTTCAAGCCAAGGGTTACATAAAAGATTTAGACGATATTCGCTCTCTTGTAGTTACAACAAAGGGTGGCACTCCTATAACCATAGCCGATATCGCAAGAGTAGAACTCACTCCTGCACCTCGTCGTGGTATGGCTGACTTAAATGGAGAGGGAGAAGTTGTCGGAGGCATCGTAATGGTGCGCTACGGAGAAGATGTTTACTCAGCCATAAAACGCATAGATGCTAAGATGAAATCTCTTAAAATTGATGATGTTGAAGTTCATGTAGTTTATGACCGTTCAGGGCTTATTGATTCTGCAATAGATACACTCAAAAGCACACTCATTGAAGAGAGTCTTATCGTTGTATTTATTATTGGTCTATTTTTAGCGCATCTTCGTTCAGCTCTTATAGTACTTATTGTCCTGCCTTTAACAGTGGGAATCACCTTCTTACTCATGAAACTCTTTGGCATAGGCTCAAATATTATGAGTCTTGGTGGTATTGCCATCGCCATTGGTGCGATGGTTGATGCATCTATTGTTATGATAGAAAATGCCCACAAGTCTCTGCATAAGTTTGAGCTTCAAGAGGGCCGCGTTCCAAATGATAAAGAGAGAATAGAAGTTATTTTAAAATCCTCTCAACTCGTTGGTCGTCCTATCTTTTTTGCTCTCTCTCTCATTGTTGTGTCATTTTTACCTATCTTTGCTCTAAGTGGTCAAGAGGGCTTGCTCTTTACTCCCCTCGCCTTTACTAAAACATTTGCTATGGCCGCAGGTGCTATTATAAGTATAACTCTTGTTCCCGTACTAATGGTCTTTTTTGTAAAAGGTAAAATCATACATGAGCATCAAAATCCACTCAACAGATTTTTTATCTGGCTCTATCATCCAGTTATTGTTTATGGGTTGAAACTCAAATACATTGTAATCATTTTAGTACTTGTCTCTCTGTCTTATATGTATCCACTCTACAAGGGTCTAAAATGGGAATTTATGCCAATGCTCAACGAGCAGACTTTTATGTATATGCCCGTAACGCCATATGGTATTTCAGTTGACCAATCCAAAGCATTAACTCAAAAAACAGATGCCATTATAAAGTCCTTTCCTGAAGTCAAGTCTGTATTTGGTAAGGGAGGTCGAGCGAGTTCGGCAACTGACCCTGCACCACTTGGAATGATAGAGAGCATCATCACATTCAAACCTCAAGATGAGTGGAGAGAGGGAGTAACATTCGAATCTCTCAAACAAGAGATGGAAGATGCCTTGCAAGTTCCAGGACTAATAAACTCATGGACCTACCCAATTCGCGGTCGAATAGATATGCTCTTAAGTGGAATAAAAACACCATTAGGAATTAAACTTTACGGAAAAACTCCAGAGGGTCTTCAAAAATTTGCTAAAGTCATAGAGTCGAAACTTCGTGGATACGAGAAGACTCTCTCTGTTGTTGCTGACCAAGCTAGTGCAGGATATTACCTTGATATTAAACTAAACACAGAGGCTCTTGCTAGGTATGAAATGAGTAAAGAAACTATTTTAGAGTATGTATCTCTAGCTATTGGAGGAATGAGAGTTTCAACCATCTACAAAGGGCTTGAACGCTATCCTATTTCACTGCGTTTAGAGGATGATGAAAGAAGAAGTCTCGACTCTATAAAAAACATACAAATTAAGACTAATCTTGGCTTTGTTCCTCTGAGTATCTTTGGAGATATTGAGTACAGAGAAAGTGCTTCGGTCATAAAAAGTGAGATGGCTTCACCCGTAACCTTTGTATACATTACACCAAATGAGGGAGTCAGTACTACCGCTTATAAACAAGAAGCACAGAAGCTTATAGATGAAATTGATTTTGAAGCTGGTTACTATATAGAATGGGCTGGACAGTCTGAGTATTTAGAGTCAGCCATGAGTAAAATAGTTTGGATTATTCCAGCAGTACTTCTTAGTATCTTAGTACTTATATTTTTAGCCCTAAAACAGATGATACCTACTCTGATAGTGTTTTTTACTCTACCATTTGCACTTCTTGGTGGTTTGATTTACATCGACATGCTTGGCTTTGCTATGAGTATAGCGGTTATCGTAGGGTTCTTGGCTCTACTAGGAGTTGCCGCTGAGACTGCAATCGTTATGATAGTGTATCTTCAAGAGAGTGTCGATGAAGCTAAAGCCAAACATACTACCGTGTTTAACAAAGAGCATCTAAATGCGGCCATATATGAGGGTGCTGTTCAGAGAGTTCGTCCAAAACTAATGACAGTATTTGCCATTCTTGCTGGTCTTGCACCTATTATGTATATAACTGGAGTTGGTAGTGAAGTGATGCAGAGAATCGCAGCGCCAATGCTTGGCGGGGTGATAAGTTCGGCTATACTTAGTCTGATTATCATACCTATACTATTTGAGATATTTCAGATGAGAGAATTAAAGGAGAAAGAGAATGATAAGAACTCAAAATTCAATACAGGGAGGCACTAAATGCCGAGTCTTACTAAATTACTATTAGCAATTTTTTTGTTGCTCGCACTTAGTGGATGTGAAGATAAAAAAGAGCCACCAAAAACACTTGGGAGTGGAATGAAGTGTGGAGCTGGAAAATGTGGTGCGAATATGTTTGATGGAAACTCCGCATTAGCTAAAAAGAAAAAAAACATACTCTCTCAAATGGGTAAAGATGATAAAAGAAAAAAGTGTGTTATCGCAGCACTTAGCACAAAAGAAGTTTACGACTGTGTTCGCAACCCAGAGACTAAAAAACTCTCTTTGAAATGTGGTGATGGTAAAAGTAATGCAAAAGAACCAGCAATGAAATGTGGTGCGGGGAAATGTGGAGATTCTATGAAATAAATGGCGAATAAATTTAGCTATGCTTATTTACAGCTTTTTTTAAAACTACTCTAAAACTTCCATGTCAAACGCAGCCATAAAAAGTCTTCAACCGCTTTTTTTCCAAATTCACTAAGAGTGTCTCCACTATTAATATTGTAAGATAAATCAATGTTAATATTGTTTTTAAAGAGATAGCCAAAGCCTATTTTATTTTGCATAGAGTAGTCTTGCAGGTTGAGCATATTTTTATAATAGAGACTAAAGTATAAAATATCAAAAGGCTCTTTTTGCGTAAAAAGAGAGATGGCGTAATCTTTTGCTAAAAATGGAAGATTTAAATTACTGCTCTGTATCTGCTCTTTATTAAGAGCGTCTGAGCGGTAGATATATTCACTTATGATTGTAAGTTCAAAGTCACTTAGATAACGAAGACCTAAGAGATACCTATCTCCTTCATCTAAAATATTTGCATACTCCCCATGAATCTCAAAGTTTGTTTGTAGGTTTTTAGAGAAGTCTATCCCTATCTTATTACTAGCCTCATCAGAGTAGTTATATATAATATCTATATCGGTATCATACAAGAGCATATATAAACGCAATGCTGCATTATTGGAGTCCTTAGCTGGTGTAACTACATCATAGTAGTCACTGTTGATATCTTGACTAGATGGCAGATAAACAAGGTCTAAACTTAGGTTTTTAAGAACAGAGCTAAAACTTTTGTTATAGCTATACTTCGTTATAACGAAACCCTCTCTCGCCTTTGTTGGGTCATTTGGGTCTTTGGGTCTATCAAAAAATGCAACTGGGTTAAAAAAATACCCTTTTCCCCACATCAAGGACTCTTTGCCAATTAAAACTGAGTGGTTTACGTTAAGTTGCGCTTCAAGATAGAGGTCATTTACAGAGAATTTATTCTCTTTCAAAGTATTTTCTACATAGTCATAAGTAGTAATAAATGAAGAGTAAACTTTAAACGCCTCATAGCTGTAAGAGAAATCAAAAAGAGCCTCTAAATGAAGATAGTTTTGATACTCATCTGCGTTTAAATGTTGCGCCTTATCATCCAAACGCAGGTAACCTCTATATTCATAAGGCTTTTGTTCTATTGCACTCATATCAAAATCGTACTCATCCGCGTTTAAGGCAATTACAAAGAGAAGAAGAAGTGCTATTTTTTTCATGAAAATTAGCGTCTTAAATCTGAAGCTTTTTCAAGATTATCAAGAGTAAAATCCTCATCTACAAACTCTTTTTTAGTAATCTTTGCATAAATCATAATCGACTTATAGCCCTTATACATAGGTGAATTCGTCTCAATTACTGATGGACGAATTATCCCATCGCCAAAATCTTTTGGCTTTTTATAATAAAGTGTTTTAATAAGCATCTGAGTTGAAGTATAACACTCTATCTGTATAGGCGAGAGACTCTTTTTATCTACTTGCATAAGGAGTTTGTCATAAGATACCGTCTCATTTTTAGCTTTTAATTCTAAAAGCAGGTATTCACCCTTGTCTTCTTCTTTTACAACGCCATACTCTGTAGAAAAATCGAGTCTCATAATGTCCGCATTGTTAAATACTCCACCAACAACGGACTGCATTGAGGTGATACGCAAAGGACGACCTACATTTGGAATGTAAAGCCACATATTATCGCCTAAACGCAGTGTCGCTCTTCCTTTTTCGCTGTCGGGTTCTAAAAAAAGAGAGACCATCTTGTCCTTGTCTTTTTTTGCTTGAAAAAGTAAGAACTCTTTTTTTTCTCCATCGGGTTCTATGTTTATAAGTTTTTTGTACATCACGGCAGAGACAGGAGTTAGTTTTCTATCTATCTCTTGGAGTATGTTCGCCGCGTTTAAAAGTACTCCAAACACAAGTAACAGGGTAAATATTTTCATTTCTTTCTCCTAGTTTTGTCTTAGTGCATCGACAGGGTTCAGTTTTGCCGCTTTTCTCGCTGGTGAGATAGAGGCTATTAAAGATATTAAAATTACTATCACTCCAACAACTAAGACCTCATTGAAACTCAAAGTAGGATTAAGAGTCAAGCTAGCTTGTCTACCAAAGGAGAAACTAATACCGACCGCGTTTATAACGAAAATCACAATAAAAGAGAGTATGCTTCCCACTATTGCACCAAAGACACCTAGCATCAAACCCTCTGTTAAAAAAAGCTTTGTAATCGTTGATGGAGTAGTACCCATTGCCGCAATAGTTCCAATCTCCTTAATGCGCTCATAAACACTCATTACCATTACATTTAAGATGGAAATCAGAACTATTGATATTAGAATAATTTTAATAGATATGTCCATAATATTTAACATCTTTACTATGTTATAAAAAGGGCTTAGCTTCTGCCAAGTGTGTACTTCAAAAACTGGCTTATCCTTTTGGTTTTTCATCTGAGCGAGTGGTTTTAGTAAGCCCATCGCTTTTTGCAGATTTACTACATCTTTTAAACGAATCACCACTTCACTCACTTCTGGTTTTTTCAAACGTAGTAGCTTTTTAACATCCTTTATATGAATATAACTATCTCGTCCACCCGGTCCCGATATTGGCTCTATAGTTCCAGCCACCTTGAAGTTCATACCATTGACTGAACCCTTTTGGTTTGTTGCGACAAGGACTACCGTATCATCTTTTTTAACTTTCATACCCTTGGCAACTAATGCAGGAACTAATATTTCACCCTCTTTGAGTGAATCCGTATCTCCACCTGAGAGACGAGAAGAAAATAAAGGCAGAGTTTGAGACTCTTTTTGTGGATCAATTCCATTTAATCTTATCCCTGTCGAGGCTACATAGTTTGAGAACATTGAGCCGAGTTTAAGACGAAAAGTATAAGACTCTATGTATGGGTTTTCATCAAGTAACTGAGTAATTTTTTCTATCTGTTTGGCATTAAGATTTTTATCAAGTGGAAGATTATCAACCGAGGCTATATAACCCTTTTTATGAATTTGGATATGCCCAAGCATTGAGTCTGTAACTTGACCAACCATATATGCTTTAAAGCTTCCAGAAAGAGCTGCATAAATTAAAACGAACATAACCCCTATGGTGATAAGGCTCGCTGTTAAAACCGTTCTACGACCACTTCTAAGTAGGTTTCTAAATGACATTTTAATTATATTTTTCATGACGCGACCCTTCTGTCATCAATTATCACCCCATCAACGATTGTTATTATTCTATCAACTGCGGTTACAATATTTTCATCATGCGTTGCAAAAATAAAAGTAGTGTTAAACTCCTGCTGAATACTACGCATAAGAGTAATGATTTGATTTGAAGTTTTAGTATCTAAGTTTGCTGTTGGCTCATCCGCAAAAACAATTTTTGGTTTTGTTACAAGTGCTCGTGCAATTGCAACACGTTGGCGTTGACCGCCTGAGAGTTGATCTGGAAACTTATCTTTTTGATCAAGCATATCTACATCTTTAAGAAGTTGCATTATGCGAGTATCTCGCTCCTCTTTTGGAAGATTTTGAATCATTATGAGAGGGTATTCTATGTTTTCATACACGTTTAAAACAGGTATGAGGTTAAAGCTTTGAAATATAAAGCCAATATTTTTTCCTCTAAAGTTTGCAAGTGCAGTAGTGTCAAGTTGTGTTACATCCGTACCCTCAACGACAATTTTTCCGCTACTTGGTTTATCAAGACAACCAAGTAGATTTAAAACGGTACTTTTCCCGCTTCCACTTGGTCCCACTATGGCTACAAACTCACCATGAGATATTTCTAGGTTTAAATCTTTAATAACCCTTAGGTCAACCTCACCCATCTTATAGACTTTTGTCACATGTTCGTTTGTAATCATAGTAGAAGCCTTTTTCATAAACCTATCTTACAATCATTCTACACCTTCAAGATTAAATAAGCGTTAACCTCCTAAGAATCATGTCTGCAACAGTTGGGCAAGAGGCTCCTCTTTTAGGGAAAAAATTTTTATAGTTTTCTCCCTTTGATTCACTCGTGAACTCTAAAACGGCAGCAAAGTCTTCCTGGTCAAGCTTTTCAATAATACTGGTTGATTTATTCTTCTCATAATCAAAACGCTTAGTAATATATGCATACTTAAATGCTCATTCGCTGATATATCTTGAAGAAAAAAGGGAAGAGATATTGAGAATGAAAAGGCTTACTTCTTAGAGGAAGAGTTACAGAAATATTTTTTGAAGATGGAGATTCAATATAGGATTGAATATATGTAAAGCTATATGTTAAATTATCATTCTTAATATTAACTTAATAGCTTATTTGATCTCTGCCATTCTCTTTTGACTTATACAATAGATTATCAACTCTTTTAAAAATACCATCAATTTTTTCATCGTTTTGCATCTCTACTACTCCAAGACTTATTGTCAACTTTGATACATGCTCAAAAGAGTGTTCTCCAACTTCTGCTTTGAGTCTGTTTGCAAAATATTTTGCATCTTCGAGTGCTGTATTTGGAAGTATAATTAAAAACTCCTCCCCTCCATATCTACCTACTATATCTGTCTCCCTAAGACTGTTTTTTACAAGAGAGGAGAGTGTAGCCAAAATTACATCTCCTACATCATGTCCGTGAACATCGTTAACCTTTTTAAAAAAATCAATATCGTACATTATCACACTAAGAGGAGTCTTATACCTCTTCGCCCTACTCATTTCTATAGACAAAAGCTTCATCAAGGAGTATCTGTTATGCAGGCCCGTAAGTGCATCGGTAGTTGCTAAAACCTCGAGATCATCTTTTATTTTTTCAAGCTCTGCCGTTCTTTGTATAACTTTGAGCTCCAATGTTTCATTTAAATTACTCAACTCATCACTTTTTTGCTTGAGGTTTTTTTCATAACCAGAAAAACTCTTTCTTAACTTTTTTGTAATGTAGTAAGAGAGGAGTAATGCAAAAAATATACTAAAAATGGCCAAATAAACAATATTTTTAGACTTTGCATAAAAAATATCATATATATCAACTTTCTCTTGTGAAAGTTTTGCCTCTATATCTGAGAGATAAAATCCACTTCCAACTATCCAATCACTATTCTTCACTCTTTGGATATAGGAGTATTTTTCTTCCATAATATTAGTTTCAATATTTTTCCATTTATATGTTAAAGAGCTACTCTTTTTATCTTTTATCAACTTCGAAATATCATTTATAGTATCTTCAAAAGCTTGATTGTCTATTTCAGAGATATTTTTTCCTACCAAAGTTGGAATAGACCTATTTAATAATATATCTCCATTTTCATTAAAGATAAAGACATAGTGACTGTCTATCATATCTATTTTTTTAATAGTTGAAAGAAGTGCTTTGTTTGTTTTTTTAGTTGCCGTATCTAAATACTCGGCAGAACCAAAATACCAATTGTAATGTCCAAATGCTTTGACAAAAGCAACCTGTTCATACTGCTCATTAGTCTCTTCATTAGGCTTAGTAAATGTATCCCACAAGAAACCTTCACCTTTTTCTTTTGTTATGGCTATCTCTTCTTGTATAATATAACGTCCTGTTGCATCTTGAAGATTCATAATAGATGACCCCTCTAGCTTTTTCAAATATACTGGTGCAAGCTGAAATACTCCATCAAAATTTACTATCCATATAAAACTCTCTGAATCGTTCCAAACTAAAGGTTGCAATGAGGTTTTAATAAGCTCTTTAATCTCTTTTGGTGATTTAGAGTCTTTGTATTTTTCATATAAGCTATTTGCTATTTTATATGCTTCTTCAACACGACTACGTACACGATATTTTAAATCTTTTTTAATAATTGATTTTTTATACTCTATAAGATCTGCAATATTTTCTATTTTATGTCGGAGCATCTCTTTTTCAATCTTGAAAATATTTTCTTCTGTAATTTTAAGACTTTCTTCCAAACTCTGAGTGTAGGTTTGTATTGTTATGAGTAGGATAATACCTATGAGAAGAGGGATAAATACAAGTGGTCCATATGTAATAGTTTTAAGAAATAAATTTTCTTTATACAAAATAAATCCTATAATACTTTCTTATATTATAACTTATTAATGTCAGATTTTTGTAAGATTACTCTTGATAACATCAGCCACCCTAAATGAGTTAGCATAAATCGTCCAAGTGTAAGGGACACTTCCTCCCGTAGGCATAAAGGAAGCATCGCTAATATAGAGGTTTTCTAGGTCATGTGCCTTACAGTTTTTATCTAGTACGGAGGTTTTTGGATTCTCTCCAAACCTACACCCTCCAGCAACTAAATTTGGTGGAGGGGAAGCTGAAATACTCATGCTAATATCCTCTGCTCCCATCTCTTCTAAAACCTTCACAGCATTTTTTGCTAAGTGCGTTCCAACTTTCACATCTTGTGGATGTCCCCAAAGATTAATCGCTCCTACGCTCACTCCAAACTTATCTTTTGAGTCTTTATCTATACTTATAAAACACTCATCAGTTGGTAACCAATCATTAAAGACCTCAAAACTCAGCACTCTTGAAGTAGTAAGGCTCTTGTGAATTTTGTTTTTTAACTCTTCACCCCAAATAATCTCACCCTCATCATTGTAAAACTCTCTTGTAGCTCGACTTATGATGTTGGCATGCTCAAATAAGAAGTCTATCGTTCCACCTTTATAGCGTTTACCTTTGTCTTCATAGTCATACCAATCTTGCAGACTTCTATTAAAGAAGAGTCCGGGTTGCATAAGTTGTTCTTGTTGCACTTTTGTAAGCGTGTTGAAGTTAAATCTTCCCTGACCTGAACCACCAGCAGAGAAGATAAGATTTTTACCAACTTCTCCACTAGAATTTGCCATACCATTTGGGAAAAACTTATTACTAGAGTTGAGGAGTAGACGCGATGTCTCAATGGCTTGAGCTGATAATACAAATATATTAGCTTCAATAGTTTGAGTTTTCAAATCTTTATCATAATAATACACTTTAGTTATCTTACTTTTATCGCTGTCTATCTTATATACAAAAGCCTCTGTAATGATTTTAGCCGAGCATTTTTGAAGTAGTGCAGCTCTCGCACTTCCCTTTGCTCCGGTTGCACATCCATAAGATCCACAGAAGTTTGAATATGCACAGCCCTTTCTGCCAAGAGCATTAACAGGTAGAACTGCTCGCGGTGTTTGAATAGACTCAAAGCCTAACTTTTTACAAGAAGCATCAAACCAAGATGTCACCGCGTTTACTTCTAGTGCAGAGTAAGGAAACGATGGAGTTGAACGAGGTTCCGCAAACTTATGTTTACTTACAACGCCACTTACTCCAACAACCCTTTCAACTTGTTCATAGTAAGGTTCTAAATCTTCATAGCTAATAGCCCAGTCGATAACATTTGCACCCTCGACCTTGCCGTAAGTAGAGAGAAGTTTAAAATCATTTGGCTTCATTCTATGAAAGTATCCACTCATAAGATTTGATGAACCGCCTACCATGGAACCGTTCCAAAAATTCCAAGAGTACTCAGCTCCATCGTAACGAGTAGTACTTCCATCTTTTTCTCTATCGTAAATGATATGGCGTTCATCTTTTAAAAGTGGTGTAAATTTCTCATGTCGTGAGACTGCGAGTTCATCTTTTGAAAAATCTTTCTCAGAGTAGTTTTTTCCCTTTTCTAAAACAACTACGTTAAACCCTGCGTTTGAGAGCTCATAAGCGATAGGTGAACCACCTGCTCCACTTCCAACTATGCATACATCATATTTCATAAAAGTGCCTTTGTTGGTCTTGGTTCGCCCATAGAAAACTCTAGCCATTTATGTGCTTTTTCTTCAGAGTTTACTCCATATACTTTATCACTGAAAATGGCTTCCATTGTATATGTTAAGAGAGCAGATATCCATGATTCTCCCCAGTTTTCCCCAGAGATGATTTTAAGTACGCTCTGTCTTTGTTTTGAATTTAGCTTTGAGTAAACGCGGTCATATTTTAAAACAGCCTCTTCATTAAGCCACTGCACTCCATTTCTTAAAAATTGTTTATCTTCATCACTAATTCGAGAGTGTTGTTGCACGATTGTAAGGTAAGCTGAGAGATTTACACCAAGTTCATTGGCAAAAGGAAAAAGATCAGTTTGAACCAAGTCGAGTGTTTGGGATGGAGATACTGCTCCAAAAACATTACAACCCGACATAATTAAAACAGCACTACTTAAAAAAGAAGCTTTTAAGAAAGTTCTACGAGAATTTAACATATCAATTACACTTACCAGCACCACATTTTGACGATTTTTTCGGAGCTTTTTTATCATCACCACATTTTGAAGCAGCTTTTTTATCATCACCACATTTAGTAGCCGCTTTTTTACTAGCTCCACATTTACTTGCTGTCTTTTTCATAGAGCTTCCACATTTACCAGCTCCACATTTCATATCTGATGCACTAAGAGCAGTCGTTCCCATAGCTACAAACAGTCCTGCACCTAGTAAAAGTGCCGCTAAATTTAACTTTTTCATCGTATATCCTTTTGTTATGTTAAAAGTATTATACGAACTTAGCGTGTAGTCTTTGTGTATTAGATATTAATAGATCTCTTTTACTCGACCAACTTCTCCACTCATTAAGCGAACTTTGATTCCATGTGGATGTTTTTGCGAATTTGTAAGAATATCACGAACAATTCCATCCGTTAAATAACCTGTATCTTGGTCTTGTTTTAAGACTATTGCCACGCTCTGTCCATGTTTTATATTTTTTCTCTGAGTAGAATCTAACATAATTATTTTCCTTTTAGTGTATAATTCTATCATATAAACAAAAGGCTCTATCATCATATTAAGTAAACATACCCTCCTAGAACAATTTCGCGAATTTTATAAAGAACATAATCCTAAAAACTTTGAAGAGGCGATTGAAAAATTTGCCGTCTTTGGTGGCGTTGGTTGGGGCGGTATGGATACATCAAAACCTAACTTAGAACTTATAGAGTCTCTCGTTCTTCCTGGCTTTAGATTCATCCGTAACGATGTTACTGAAGTAACAACAGGTATGCCACTATACCACTCTATTCTAAGTGGTATAGCTATGGGTGATGGAAAAACATCTACTACTTTTAAACGTGCAAACACTTCGCAAGAAGTCGGCCTAAATGCCATAAGTGAACTTTGCGACACAGGTGTTATAAAACTTCAAAAAGGAAGTAAGCACTTTACTACTTGGGCAGAAAATGAATCTGTTTCAAACAAACTCTTTTTCACTTCACCTTTTTTAAGATTTTGGTTTGCATTTGTTTCACCAATTTTTAAAGGTATTCGCGATGGTGATTATAAAGAGCTTCGTGAAAGATTTGTAAATCGTGAGAGTGAATTTATTCAACTTCCATTTGTAGAGCTTTCGCACGAGCTCTTAAAACTCTCATTTAAAGATGATAAAATAGTTGAAATAGGAACTTACTGGGATAATAAAATAGACCTCGATATCTATGCAAAAACTGCATCTGGAAAGATTGTTGTAGGCTCTTGTAAATATACAAACTCTAAGGTCAAAAAAAGCGAACTTACAAGACTTCAAGCAGCTTGTAAAGAGTCAAATATCGAAGCAGATATCTTTGTACTTGTATCAAAAAGCGGTTACACTAACGAGCTTAAGTCACTCAAGGGTGAAAACCTTAAACTTTACACTCTTAAAAACTTCAAAACGCTAGTAGAATAACTAGCGTTTATCCCAACCGACCATTCCCCAACTTTCTAAATCTTTTTGAAGAGTATCTAAGCCTCTTTCCTTATGACAAGCATAACATGCATTTGTCTCTTTTGGCATTTTGTAAGCAATAGTCTCTTTAGGAGTTACAAAACCAAAAGAGTGCGTTCTTACCGTAATAGGAGATTTACCTGTATGCTTACCAACTTTAGGCATATGACACTCAACACAAAGTGAACCTTTTGAGTCTGCCTTATGCTTAGTATGTTTTTCTAACGAACTCTGATGTGGACCTATTGGTGAGCCAAAAGTATGGCATTTCATACAGAGGTCATTTCCAGTATTTTTTTCAGCTGTTGGTTCTAATGTATGTGGGTTATGACAGTTTATACAGGTAACTCCATGTTTTGCCTTCATAGAGTGAACAAACTCATTTCCCTGCATACGATTTTTCTTACCCATCCCATTTGCATAAAACTCTTTCGTCTCTTGACCTAAAATAAATGGAGCTACCATTTTATACTCACTTAGAGGTTTTCCAGCCTCATAACCCAATGGATAATCTCTTGCATCCCCATAAATAGCACTCATATTTTGATCTTCTAAACGTTTATCACGATTTCGCATATGACACTGAAGGCAGATCTCATTTTGACGAATAGGATCACTCAGTGAAGCGAGGTAGAGCTTTGATTCTGGATTTTGTACATGGTTTGAAGCTGGTCCATGACAAGACTCACAAGCGATACCAACATCAACTCGTTTCTGTGTTGACATATATCCACTAAAGTGACAACCATCACAAACTCTTGAGGTTGGTAACTGCGCATTATCATGTGGATATGCATCTTTATACCAATATTTCCAAGGTTTAAAGCCCTGCCATTTTTGTGTTTGAACATTCCATTGGTAGTTTCCTAAGACATAATCTTCACTACCATTGATATCTTTTCTCATCATAAAGCGCTGTTTAAACTTTCCGCCAACAGTATAGACTGCATCTTTAAGAACAAAGTTAGCATCACTAGGAAGTTTTGAGAAATCAGCCACCATAGTCTCAGGGTTTGTATGTGGGTCTTGTATCATATGAGGATGGCGAGAATGACTCCATGCCTTATGGTTATCTTCGTGGCACTCTTTACACTTTGAAGCACCAACAAAATGAGCTTTTTCTTGTCCTTTTTCTTGAAGGTTTACCTCTGTACCAACCCTCTCCTGTGCAAGCTGTTTATAAAAAGGTAGAATCTTATAACTCTTATCATAAGCTATATATCCACCAACTACGAAAACCGCTACAACTATATATACTAAAACTTTTTTCATATTACTTCTTCTTATTTTATTTAAACACAAAATTTCTTCTGAATTTCTCTTATTGTAACTAGAATTATACTATACTCTACATAAAAAAATAGAGCAAAAAATGAGCAAAAAAGTTTTACTTTTACATGGCTGGGGTGGAAGTGATTCTCCCCATTGGCAGAGTTGGTTAGCAGGTGAAATTGCTAAAGATTATGGAAAAGTGAGCTTTTTGAAGTTTAGCGATTTTGATACTCCTAAAATAGATGTTTGGAAAGAAGAGTTACTTGAGGAGTTGGCTAAATTTAAACCAGACATTGTAATCTGTCACTCTCTTGCAAACATCCTCTGGTTTCATCTATGTAACGATAAAGCTATTAAGAGTGAGGTAGCAAAACTATTTCTTGTAGCCCCTCCGAGTATAAACTCAGATATAGAAGAGTTAAAAAGTTTTTTTCCTCTTCAAACACCATCAAATTTATATGCAAAAAAGGCTCTACTAATCGCCTCAACAAATGATCCATATATGACTACCGATGAAGCAATAAAGCTAAAAGAGTCCCTGCATATAGAGATGATAATACTTCAAAATGCTGGACATATAAATGCGGACAGCGGTTATGGAAAGTGGGAGTGGATATTTAAAGAGTTAAAAAAAGATCTAAAATATTTTTAGACTCTACACTAGGAGCTAGATCACTCGTTTGATGAGAACTTGTGTCAAGTGACTCATAAATTTATATTTAATAACTTTGTGATAAAATATAGAAAATAAATAGAAAATAATAAGTATAAGGACAACCATGAAAAGAAGAGATTTTCTAAAAGCTTCTGTCGTCGCTTCTGCGGCTTTAGCTGGTACTTCTGTATCTGCTGGTGTAACAACTCAACCAAAAGATGCTCAAAAAGTTTCCAAAATTGCATTTCCAGAAAAAAGACCATTGATTACTTACTCTGATAGACCACCTCTTCTTGAGACACCAAGAGAGAGTTTCTCAAAAGCGATAACTCCAAATGATGAGTTTTTCGTTAGATGGCACATGCCAGATATTCCAACACATATTGACCTAGAGAAGTTTAAAATCGTAATTGACGGTTTAGTTGAGAGAGAATTATCTATCTCTATAGCTGAGCTCAAAAGTGATTATGAGCAAGTTGAAGTAACTGCTGTTCTTCAGTGTGGTGGTAATTCACGTTCTGCATTTAAACCTATCGCTGGTGGTATCCAGTGGGGAAGTGGAGCTATGGGTTGTGCTAAATGGAAAGGTGTTCGTTTAAGTGACCTTCTATCTCGTGCTGGAATGAAAAAAGATGCTAAGTGGATAGGCTTTAACGGTAGTGAAACGGCAGCTTATTATGAGACTCCAAACTTTGTTAGAGAGATGGAATTAACTGATCTTGATGATCACGTTATTGTAGCTTATGAGATGAATGGTGAAGATTTACCATACCTAAATGGTTATCCAGTTCGTCTTATTATCCCTGGTCACTACTCTGATAGTTGGATTAAAATGCTAAGCAAGATTACTGTTGGGGAGAAGTATCGTTCTCTTTTCTTTATGGATGTTGCTTACCGTATTCCAGATAATGAGTGTGAGTGTGAAACACCGCAAGATAGATTTAAACAAACAAAACCTATTACTCTTATGAATGTTAAGTCGGTTATAGGTTATCCAACAAACTCTACTAAAGTTTATCACAACTCCCATGTAGTTGTTCGTGGTGTGGCATTTGATGATGGTCATGGAATTAAAGATGTTTTTGTATCTATAGATGGTGGAAAAACTTGGGAAAAATCAATCTTAGAAAAAGATGTTGATAGATATGCGTTTGTTGCTTACAGATACACTTTTAAACCAGAGACTTATGGAAAAGTTACAATCATGGCAAAAGCAGTAAATCGTTTAGGCGATGAACAACCATTTGCCAAAGACATCCAATGGAATCACGGTGGATACAAATATAATGGAATCGATACAGTTACTATCGATGTGGTGTAAGGAGCTATGTTAATGAAAAAAATAATATTACTATGTCTACTCACGTTCGCAAGCCTTCAAGCTCAAATAAAAGAAGATGTTCAAGTTCCTTATATCTCTTATGAGATTAAAATGGGTCAAGGCTTTGATGCTATTCAGGCTAACTGTTTAATGTGTCACTCATTTGGTTATATAATCAACCAAGGAGCTCAATCTAAAGAGTTCTGGCATAAAAAAGTTGTGAAAATGATTACTCACTTCAAAGCACCTATTGATGAACAAGCAGTTAAAGATACGACTAACTATCTTTTTGAGCATTATGGGAATGGTAAGTTAAAATAAGGGGTATCTAAAGGGTATCCCATCTTCTGTAAACATATTTTTTGAAGATAATTTCTTGTAGGTTTTTTACAGCTCATTATTTCCTCTTGCTTATATACGATATAATACTGCTACTAATAAACATCAAAAAAGAGTCTCATGATACAACTTACAAACATCATAAAAAATTTCGCTTCCCAAGAGCTATTTAACAATCTCAATCTTAAACTAAATGCAGGCAACCGTGCAGGTTTAGTGGGTAGAAATGGTAGTGGAAAATCTACTCTTTTTAAGATTATTTTAGGTGAAGAGTCTACTGATGGTGGGGATGTAATCATCCCTAAAAACTATAAGATTGGAACGCTCAAACAGCACCTTACCTTTTCGGAGTCAACTCTTAGAGAAGAGGCTGCCTTAGCTTTAGAAGATGAGATGAAGTATGATGTTTACAGAGTAGAAAAAATCCTTTTTGGTCTTGGTTTTTCACAAGAAGATTTAGACAAAGATCCTCTCTCATTTTCTGGTGGATTTCAGATTCGCATTAACTTAGCCAAACTACTTGTGACTGAACCAAATCTTCTTCTACTCGATGAACCAACCAACTACCTTGATATTGTCTCTCTTCGTTGGTTAAAAAACTTTTTACGAGCATTTGAAGGTGAAGTGATTCTTATCACCCACAACCGTGACTTTATGGATAGTGTCTGTACTCACACTATGGGTCTTGTACGTAAAAACATAGAGATGATTGCGGGCGACACTCATAAGTTTTATGAACAACTCTCTTCTAATGATGAACTTTATGGCAAACAAAAAGTAGCACAAGACAAAAAGGTAAAAGAGCTTGAAGAATTTATAGCTAGAAACAAGGCAAGAGCTTCAACTGCAGCCCTTGCACAATCTAAAGTAAAACAGTTAGAAAAAATGGACTTGATGGACTCGCTAGCACTTGATAATGCCTTGGACTTTAACTTCAACTTCAAAGAGACAACCTCAAAAGTAATACTTGAAGTTGAGAACCTTAGCTTTGGATACACTCCTGAAAACTTACTCTTTAAAGATATGTCTTTTAACATCAAACGCGGTGAATGCATAGGAATAATTGGTAAAAACGGTAAGGGTAAATCAACGCTTCTAAACACTCTAGCCCACGAGCTAAAAGCACTCAGTGGAGAAATCCACTCACATCCATCCGTAGAGTTTGCACACTTTGGCCAAACAAACATAGCAAGACTTCACGAGAAGTCAACTGTAACAGATGAGATTCACTCTGCAAATACGAAGCTATCAACACAGGTCATAAGAAGTATCTGTGGTGCGATGATGTTTAGTGGAGATGCAGCTGATAAAAAAGTATCTCTTCTCTCTGGTGGAGAAAAATCTCGTGTTATGCTTGGTCAAATTTTAGCAAGACAAGTAAATCTTCTTTTTCTTGATGAGCCTACAAACCACCTTGATATGGACTCGATAGAGGCACTAACAAATGCCATACAAATGTTTGAGGGTAGTGTTATAATCGTTACTCACTCCGAAGAGTTACTTCGAAGAGTTTGCGATAGACTTATCATTTTTGCTAAAGATGGGGCTGAGTATTTCGATGGTGGCTACGATCTATTTTTAGAGAAAATTGGTTGGGAAGATGAAGAGAAAGAAGAGAGACTCAAAGTCGCTCCAAAATCAAACAACAAAGAGAACAAAAAACTCAAAGCAGAGTTAGTTCGTGAGCGAAATAAAATAACTTCACCTCTAAAGAAAAAAGTTGATAAACTTGAAAACAGTATTATGAAGCTTGAAGCATCTCTTGAGGTTCACCATCAAGAACTTATAGAGGCTTCAAATGCCGGAGATAGTGCTTCACTTATGGAACTCTCTAAAACTGTGTCAGATCAAGAGAAAAAAGTTGAAGAAGCATTCGGGGAGTTTGAAGAACTCTCAACCCAACTTGAAGAAATAAACGAAGATTATGAGACAAAAATAGGAGAGTTATAATGAATAAAGAGTTATATTTTTTACGCTCAAGTGAGCAGAAGATAGTTAAAGATATGTTTAAATTAGCACATCCAACCGGCAGTGATGAGTTGCTAAAATATACAGAGTATTATGGACTAACAACAAAAGATTTAGGACTTTATGCTCTTGTAGACAATGAAATAGCGGGAGCAATTTGGAGTAGAGTATTAAATCCAGGTGAGCCACCGCGTTTGAGTCTTGCAGTAGTTGCTAAGTTTAAAAAAACGGGTATAGGTTCATTTATGATGGATCAATTTTTACAAGAGGCTGCAGCTTTATATGAAGAGATTTGTATAGATATCTCTCATAAACCAAAGGCGATAAAGTTTTATGAAAAATATGGTTTTGAAAACAATAACTTACTTCTAAGTAAAAAATTAGAAAAGAAAGAAGTGTCTCGTCCTAGTGACGGTTACGACCCTAACAGGTGGATGGATTAAATAAACTATGACTTGCTAGAGTGAAAGATTGACATATATCAAACCTATTTAAATATTTTTAGATAAAATATCAACTTATAATAATTAAAAGGATTCTTTATATGAAAACCCTACTCTACATCTTAGCCCTCAGTAGTATTCTCTTTGCAAATCAAGCGGATACTGCCTCTTGTAACAAATGCCATCCTACAATTACACAAGAGTTCCAAAGTTCTATGCATAAAAAATCCTCCATCTATGAAGATAAAGTTCATGCTGCTGTATGGGACAAACACCCAGAAAAAGCAAAAGGCAACTATAACTGTGCAGAGTGTCATACACCAAATGTGACTTCAGAAGAAGCTGCTCATGAGGGTATTACATGTATCTCTTGTCACACTATAAAAAGTGTCACAAAACATGCTGCAAGAAACAAAAATGTTTACGCTAAAGATAAACATACACTATACTCAGCAGAAGCAAGTAGAGAAACAGAAATAGTAAAATACAAAACAACTACAACTTGGTGGGGAAACAAAACAACTACCGGTTCAGCATATCACGATATAGACTACACAAACAAAGACTACTACACAGGTGAAATGTGTATGGGTTGTCACTCTCATAAGCAAAACACACATCAGTTTGATGTATGTAGAACTGAAGATGCTGGTGCAAAAAATGTTAAAAAGAACTGTATCACTTGTCATATGCCAAAGATTCCAGGAACTGCTACAACAGTAAGACTGAGTGATACACATGCTTACCACGGTTTTGCAGGGGCAAGAGTAGAACCAAGAATGTTGGCAAAACATGTTGGTCTCTCACTAGAAAATAAAGATACTAATTTTAATATAATTCTTGATAACCAAGCTCCACATGACCTTATGAGTCACCCTCTAAGAGTAGTGCAACTTAGAGCTACACTTGTAAGAGCTAATACACATATAGCACTTAAGACTCACTCATTTGTAAAAACTATCGGTCATCAAGGCAAACCTACTATGCCATGGTTAGCTACTGAGGTTGTTAAAAATAGTATGATTAAAGCTGATGAAAAACGCAGTGTAGCATTTGAGAGAGAGCTTCAAAGTGGAGATAGAGTTGAAGTAGTTCTAGGTTTTTATGTTGTGAATCCAAAAGTTCTTAAAAAACTCAATCTTGATGGCGATAAAGAATTAAGCAAGTTTACAGTTCTAAAGAGTCAAAACTTTACTATAGAGTAGAAACTACAACCACTCTTCAAGCTTTCCTTGCATATCTACATGTGTAAGGTAAAGTCTTAAATCAAACTCTACTTGATGATAAGAAGGCTGCATATATTCACAAAGTTTGTAAAAAGCTTTGTTATGCTCTTTTTCTTTAAAATGGGCTAATTCATGCACCACTATCATTTCTAAAAACTCTTCTGGAACACTCTTAAACATTGAAGCGATTCTAATCTCATTTTTTGCTTTTAACTTACTTCCTTGAACTCTAGAGATAAAATGATGTGTACCAAGTGCATTATGAATAACATTTATCTTGCCATCATATATAGTTTTACTCAGCGGCGGTGACTTTCTGAGATATTCATTTTTAATATCCATCGCATAGGAAAAAAGAGCTTTATCATTTTTCTTTGTATGAGATTTAGGGTATTTTTTTAGTAAATGTGATGAGAGTTTATCCGCGTTTATAAGTTTTTGCACCTGTTCTACCACTGAGGGTGGATAGTGATTTAGATACTTCATTACAGGGCCTCCACTCTATTTCTACCATTTACTTTGGCTATTATCTCGCTAAATCCTATAAAATCCAGGCAGAGAACTTTTTAGACTTAATCTTACCCTGTGAGATGCTCTTTTGTGCTTCATCTATAAATCTTCTTTGTATCGCCACATAAGCCTGTCTATCATAGATATCTATCTTGCCTATATCACTCCCTTTAAGACCAGCATCACCGGTTAGCGCACCCAAAATATCACCAGCTCTGAGTTTGTCTTTTTTACCACCCTCTATGACAAGTGTTACATAGTCTGGTTTCATTTCAAAACCATTTTGTGCTTTTAAATCAGCTGCATTTTCAAAAAGTCGTATACCATTTTTATACTCTTCTACCTTCTCATCTTCATAATGTGTATAAAGAGTAAACGCCATACCCTCAGCTCCCGCACGACCTGTTCGTCCTATTCGGTGAGTATATGTCTCACTAGAATGAGGAAGGTCATAGTTTACAACCATTGCAAGCTCTTTTATATCAAGTCCACGTGCCGCTACATCTGTTGCCACTAAAACTCTTGCAGACTTATTTGAAAACTGAACTAAGACATCATTTCTATCATACTGCTCCATATCTCCATGAAGGGCAAGTGCATCTATTTTCATCTTTTGAAGTGTTTGTGCCACCTCATCACACTCCACCTTTGTGTTACAAAATACAATGGCATTTGATGGGTTAAAGCTACTAAAAATATTTACCATAATTTGAAGTTTATTATTCTCTACTTCGTAAAAGTGCTCTGTAATCTTGTTTGTAGATTCAACTGCTGTAGTTTTGACATTAATAGCATCGTTTTGAAGCTTCTTACTCATACTCATAATCTCATTAGGATAGGTAGCTGAGAAAAGTAGTGTTTGTCTCTCTTTAGGAGCATAAGCTATTACCTTTTCTATCTCCTCAATAAAGCCCATATCTAACATTCTATCTGCTTCATCAAGAACTAAAGTGTCCATATTATCAAGATTTAAAGTCTCTTTATCAAGGTGCTTTAAAATTCGTCCTGGAGTTCCGACAATGATATGCGCGCCATGACGAAGAGAACCTAGTTGTGGGCCAAACGCGGCTCCACCTACAAGAGTAAGAATTTTTATATTGTGTGCAAATTTAGCTATCACTCTTAACTCTTTTGCAACCTGATCAGCTAACTCACGAGTAGGACAGAGTATAAGTGTCTGAACACGGAACTTCTTAACCTGAAGTTTACAGAGCAGACCTATACCAAACGCGGCAGTCTTTCCACTCCCTGTTTTTGCCTGTGCAATAACATCTTTACCTTCAAGAATAAGAGGAAGTGCCTCTGCTTGAATAGGTGTCATCTGTGTATAGCCTATCTTATCTAGATTTTGTAACATCTCCGGTGAGAGATTAAGGGATGTGAAGTTTGTTTGATTCATTTATATATTTCCTATTTTATATGTTTTCTATTTGAGAGACTGCACTATTCTCTAAGTCTATAGGCTCTTTTGCTATGTCTAGCAGTTTTAGATCTTTATGGTAATTTTATCGTAAACTGAGCGCCATCGTTTATATTTTGCACATAAATTTGACCATTCATATGTGTTTGGATTATTATTCTGCTCATATAAAGCCCCAAACCTGTACCATTTTTCTCACCCTTAGTGCTAAAGGTCTTCGAATATAACCATTCTTTATGAGTTATTTGTTAATTTTAAATTGGTACATTAAAATCGAAGCGGCTACTCCAACGTTAAAACTCCTAACCTCTCCACTCATCTCAATCTCAACGCATGCATCACAAACATCTATAATCTCTTTAGAGAGCCCTTTACCCTCATGTCCCATCAATACAACCCATTTTTTTGGTACAACAATATCTTTAAGTTTAATGGCATTTGAATCAACTTCCGCTGCAAAAATCTTGTATCCTGTTTTTTGCAGTAATTTGATTGTAGTAACAATATCTTTGTATATATTATATTTTAGCTTTGAGATATGCCCCATTGAAACGCGAAGAGACCTACGAGAGTATGGATGTGGTGCATCAGTTGGCACAAGATAAGAGTTTACACCAAGTGCAGCTGCACTTCTTGCGATAGAACCAATATTTTCAGTCGAAGTAATCGAATCTAGCATAATTATATTATCATCTAATTCTTCAAGAAGTGTCTCCTTTGGACGAATACCATGAAGCATACAGTTATGATGGATTTTATGACCTACAATATTTTGCATCTCCTGTTTATCCACCACATAAAGATTCTCAATCTCTCTTTTACTTACTAAGTCTTTAAACTCTTCATAGTACTCTTTGGTAGCTAAGATACTTTTTACCTCTATATCACTCTCTAGAATGATGTTAACTACCTTTGGACTGTCGGCTATAAAACTACCATCTTCTTTAAACGCGGTGT
>CAZPRE010000002.1:0-32645 GCA_964588875.1 uncultured Sulfurimonas sp.
ATATAGAGGAAGAACAAATTATGTACAAACGTGTTTCTATGCTTCTTGATCAACAAGAAATCAAAGGTCCAAATACTATTGGTATTCCTGCTGATAGACTTGATGCTATACTAGCTCGTGCTGCACAACGTGGCGGCGGTGGTGGCCGTGGTCGTGGAAACTATCGTGGTGGTGGCGGCAACAGAAACCGTTCTGGCGGTGGTGGTGATAGAAACCGTTCTGGCGGAAATGGCGGAGGCGGTGGTTACCGTGGAAACCGTGAAGGCGGAGGCGGTGGAGATAGAAACCGTTCTGGCGGAAATGGCGGAGGCGGTGATAGAAATCGTTCTGGAGGAAGAAGTTCTGGTGGTTACAAAGGTAACAGAGACTAATCTTTTTTCAAGGTGAATGAAGCTTTTCATTCACCTCTATAAATCTTATACTTCTTCAAATAAACTTATCAAAATTTCGTTATAATTGTTAAAAAAGGACTACTGAATGTCAAATATGATTATTTATGAAGACTTTAGTCTCTATGTACAAAAAGAAGAGAGTGAAATTCCTTGGTTAAAAATATTTACAAAAGAGCCTTATAAAGAGTTAAGTGATGTGCCTGTAGGACTACGTCATAAACTATGGGAAACCTACGACCTCATTGAGTATGAGATGAAACACTACTATAACCCCACAAAAATCAATATGGCATCCTTTGCAAATATTCTGCCCCGCGTTCATATCCATGTAATGGCACGATTTCACGATGATAGCTATTTTCCTCAACCTATGTGGGGAGAGAAGCAGAGATCAGCAAGACTGCATTTACCATCCGAGGAAGAGTTTCATAAACGTGTCTTTAATGCACTCACTTCTAAACATAATTAGCGATTTAAAGTTTGAACAGATTGATGAAGTGGATATAGAACAGTGTCTCTAAAAGACTACTATTCTACTTTTTGATTGGTGAGAAAGGTACTAAAGCAGAACCCCATGTTAATCCACCGCCAAAAGCATCTAGAAGCATTAATTCACCTGCTTTTAACTCTCCGGCTTCATAAACATCATTCATTGCCATTGGGATTGAAGCACCTGATGTGTTACCATATTTTGCAACGGTAACTACAACTTGTTCTTCTCTCATCTTAAGAGCATCACCAACAGCTTTAATGATTCTATAATTTGCTTGATGTGGAATAAAATGATCAATAGAATCACTCTCAATTTTATTTTCTTCAAGAATTTCCACAACATCTTTTGTAAGAGTACGAACAGCAACTTTGAAAGTTTCATTCCCTTTCATCTGCATAAAACAAGCACCAGCTTCATTTTCAAGTGCATCATGAGGAGAACCCGTTCCGCCATTTGGTGTCATTAGTAGATCTGCATATGCACCATCAGCACCAGTATTTACATCAATAATAGCTTCTTCTTTATTATCTGTTGCAGAAATTATAGCAGCCCCTGCACCATCACCAAATAAAATACAAGTTCCACGATCTGTGTAGTCAGTAATAGCAGAGAGTTTTTCCGCTCCAACTATAAGAATATTTTTCTTCATACCTGACTCAATAAATGCTTTTGCAATAGAGAGTATATAAACAAATCCTGTACAAGCTGCAGAGATGTCAAATGCGGTAACATTTCCAAGGCCAAGTTTATTTGAAATAATTGTAGCAGTTGAAGGCATACAGAAATAATCAGGGGAAATAGTTGCACAAACAACCATATCAATTTCGCTTGCATCTACTCCACTACGCTCTATTGCAAGTTTTGCGGCTATTACACCCATATCACTTGTAGTTTCGTTATCAGCGGCAATATGACGTTCTTTAATACCTGTACGTTTTGTGATCCACTCATCAGTTGTGTCAACCATGTGAGCGAGATCGTCATTTGTTAATATTTTTTCTGGAGCATAAGCACCTATAGATCTAAACGCAGCATATGCCATTAGCTATCCTTTTGATTGTACTCTTGCAGTGTTGAGACGATATGTGTATTTACATCTGCATCTACAAAATTTATTGCTTGAAAAATTGCATTTTGAATTGCTTTGGGATTACTCTTACCGTGACTAACTATAACACAGCCATTAATCCCTATAAGTGGTGCTCCACCTATTTCAGCATAATCAATCTCTTTTTTAAGAAGTTTGAAAACTTTTCTCATTAATAATGCACCCGTAATTGCGATAGGTGATTTTCTAATATAGTCTTTTATGAAAAAGCTAATAGTTGTAGCAACACCTTCACTAGTCTTAAGAACTAAGTTTCCAGTAAAGCCATCACAAGTAATAACATCACAAGAGCCATTAAAAATATCTCCACCTTCAACATTTCCTATAAAGCCTTTATAACCTTGAAGAAGTTTCGTTGTAGCTTTTGTAACCTCACTACCTTTTGATGCCTCTTCTCCATTTGCTAAAAGACCTATTCGAGGGTTTTGTACACCAAGAACATCTCTAGAATAGCAACCACCCATAATAGCGAACTGAGCAATATACTCAGGCTTAGAGTCTACATTTGCTCCAACATCCAATAATACTGAACGTCTTCCACTTACGGTTGGCATAAATGCAATTAGAGCAGGACGAAGAACCCCCTCAAGACGGCCAAGTCTAAGTGTAGCTAGTGTCATTGCAGCACCACTATGTCCAGCGGAAACAAGAGCATCTGCTTCACCATTTTTCACTAATTCCGTAGCTTTGTAGATAGTACTCTCTTTACGTTTTATAGCATCAGTTGCAGCATCACTCATTGAGATTACATCATCAGTATCTACTATAGAAATCTTATCTCTATAACGTTTTGGTAACAGAGATAAAATTTCTGATTTTTTTCCTACAAGAATAGGTATGAATTGTTTTTTCTTAAGAGCAAGGATACAACCCTTGATAATCGGCTCAGGACCGTAGTCCCCGCCCATAGCGTCAATTGCTATCTTAACCATCGACTATTTGTACTCACCAGTAGTTGGGTTGATGTGGTGTGATAATCTATAAGTTCCGTCTTTATCTTTAACTGGTTTAGCTAAAGTGATTTTGTAGTGAGTTCTTCTTTTCGCTCCACGTGAATGAGAGACTCTTCTCTTAGGTACTGCCATAATATTTTCCTTTGTTTAAATTTCGTTTTTACAATTTTCACAACTGTGATAGTCGCTTTTAATAAGTTCAATTTCAGAGCTTAAAAGCTCATCTATATTTACTATACCATCAAAAGACTCAACAACATCAAGTTCGATGCTATCCTCATCTTCATAAATACCATCAGATATAAAAAATTCAATTTTTTCATCAACAGGCATTTTAAATTCTTCCGCACAAGTATCGCATGATTTTTCTAGTAAACCAGTTAAATCTGCTTTAAGCAAAATTAATTTCCCACCATGATACTCTAAATAACCTTTGAAAGTTATTTCACCAGACTCCACTTGGAAATCTAATGGTGTTTTTGTTACTTTTCTGAGAGTTACTTTCAAAATATTACTTAAGAAATTTCTCTTTCAGAGAAGAAAAATGCAATTTCAATAGCTGCATTTTCAACAGAATCACTTCCGTGAACTGCATTTGCATCTATATTTTCAGCGAAATCAGCACGTATTGTACCTGCTTCAGCTTCTTTAGGATTAGTAGCACCCATTAAATCACGGTTAATTTGCATAGCATTTTCACCTTCTAAAACTGAAACTACAACTGGACCACTGATCATAAAATCAACTAGGTCATTGAAAAAAGGACGTTCTGCATGAATAGCATAAAATGCTTCAGCATCCATACGTGAAAGTTGTATCTTTCTTGAAGCAGCTAGCTTAAGACCATTGCTTTCAAATCTGTCTAAAATTTTACCGATAACACCTTTTGCAACTGCATCTGGCTTGATTATTGATAGTGTTCTTTCCATCTATTTCTCCCGAAAATATAAAATTAGGGTGGAATTGTATCTAAAAAAAAGTTGATTTATGTTTAAAGTGAAAAAAAATAGAGGGGGAATAATATTTTATGGGTAAAACCCATAAAATATTGAAGAAGAAACTATTCTACAATAGGCTCTTTGTTATCACGTTGTTCTTGAGTAATATCTTCTCTGTGAGAAGGACTATCAGCGATAGCATCCCAAGTGATACAACCCTCAGTAGGACATGAAGTAGCACATGCTGGCTCGTCGTGATGACCTACACACTCAACACATTTATCAGTGTAAACATAATAAATATCCTCATCTGTCGGGTTATCATCTTCATCTACAATTGCTTCTACAGGACATTCGTCAATACAAGCACCACAGTTAATACATGTGTCATTAATATATACAGCCATTATTTTCTCCTAAATTTTTGTTAAAGTAACTATACAGTGAAGATTTTTAAAATTAGCTAAAAGTAGGTGTTTTGATTTGATTTTTTTGAAATAGTTACATATTTTTTAAAAAGAAGATTTACGACGAAAAAATTCATCGTAAATCAGTTAAGTAATTAAAGACCTAAGTAGTTCTTTATATCGTCGACTCTATCAGTTTTTTCCCAGTTAAAGCCATCTTCTTCACGACCAAAGTGGCCATAAGCTGCTGTTTGTCTATAGATAGGTTTGAGTAAATCTAAAGACTCAATTATCCCAGCAGGAGAAAGATCAAATAGTTCTTTTACACACTCTTCAATTTTTTCTTCGTCTACTTTACCAGTTCCATGAGTATCAACCATAATAGACACAGGCTGAACTACTCCAATCGCATATGCAACTTGAAGTGTGGCCTTATCGCATGCACCAGCTGCAACAAGGTTTTTTGCAACATGACGTGCAGCATAAGCAGCTGAGCGATCAACTTTAGTAGGATCTTTACCACTAAATGCTCCGCCACCATGAGGACATGAACCACCATAAGTATCAACTATAATCTTACGACCAGTAAGACCAGCATCACCTTGTGGTCCACCAATTACAAAGTTACCTGTTGGATTGATGTGAAAAACAGTATTTTCATTCATCATCTCCGCAGGAATAACTTGATTAATCACTTCTTCGATCATATCTTTATGAATCTGTTCTTGAGAAACATCTGCATGATGTTGAGTAGAGATAACAACCGTCTCAACTGAAACTGGTTTGTCACCTACATACTTAACACTAATCTGTGCTTTTCCATCAGGACGAAGGTATGGAACTGTTCCATCTTTACGAACTTGGGCTAACCTTTGAGTTAAACGGTGAGCTAAGTGAATAGGAAGTGGCATTAAAACGTCTGTCTCACGACAAGCATAACCAAACATGAGACCTTGATCTCCAGCACCTATAGAACCATCTGCTTGATCAACACCTTGGTTAATGTCTGGTGATTGTTCACCAATTCCATTTAAAACTGCTGCAGCTCTATAGTCAAAACCATAGTTAGCATCAGTGTAACCTATCTCTTGAATAACCTTTCTAGCAATCTCTTGCATAGGGGCATAAGCCGTTGTCTTCAATTCGCCTGCTATTACACAAAAACCATTTGACACTAGTGTCTCACAAGCAACACGTGCTTGAGGGTCTTTTTCAATAATATAATCCAGAATTGCATCACTGATCTGATCTGCCATCTTATCAGGGTGCCCTTCTGTTACAGACTCAGATGTAAATATATACTCTTTTGTCATCGATTTTCCTTATTGACATACAGCCTCTAGGGCTATAAATCGGAAGAATTATATCTAAGAAATATAAACTTAAAGACTCCCTTAGATATATTGATGTTTAAAAATCAAAATTTAAGATTCTTAAAAGATAAAAATTATCCTTAAAGAATTATACTACTTTCTTTCATCTAAGAATAGTTAATCTAATTTTGCTAGAATTCCACCATAAATTAAATAATACACAAGGATATACAATATGATCGTAACAAATCAAGCTCCAGACTTTACAGCAACAACAGTTTTAGGTGACGGTTCAATCGTTGAAGATTTCAAATTATCAGAGAACATGGGAGAAAAAGGTACAGTTTTATTTTTCTATCCACTAGACTTTACATTTGTATGTCCTTCAGAACTTATCGCTTTTGACCATAGACTTCAAGATTTTAAAGATCGTGGTGTAAATGTTATTGGTTGTTCTGTAGATAGCCAATTTTCTCACTTTGCTTGGAGAGAGACTCCAATTAACAATGGTGGTATTGGCCGTGTTGGTTACCCTCTTGTAGCTGACCTTACAAAACAAATTTCTAAAGATTACGATGTTCTTTTTGGTGAAGCAGTTGCTTTACGTGGTTCATTTTTAATTGATGGTAAAGGTGTAGTTCGTCATGCAGTAGTTAATGATTTACCACTTGGTCGTAACATTGATGAAATGATTCGTATGGTAGATGCAATGCAGTTTACTGACGAGCATGGTGAAGTATGTGCTGCTGGCTGGATGAAAGGTGACGAAGGTATGAAAGCTACAACTGAAGGTGTTGCAGAATACCTTGGTAAACATGAGGGTGACTTATAGTCAAAATCATAATAGCAACGCAACTTCTGCGTTGCTCGCTTGTCAGATACTATTAGTATCCTTTCTCGCTCTCGCCTTGAATTTACATTACTCTTATAATTTTTTATTTACTGGTGTCTTTTTCTAATCCATTTAAAGATTTCTCACTTGCATTATTGGCTCTATCATAAAAATTATCTTTATGTGTCGAACAAGCACTCAATCCTAACAAAATAACTATACCTACAAACAAAGTTTTCATTTAGTTCTCCATATTTGATTAATTATATCATATCTCTGTCTCTATTTCTGTCGTTGTCTCATACCAACCATAACACCACCAAAAACAATTAAGCTTATTCCAAAATATGTAAGTCCATCAGGAAGCGCATCACCAAGCATATAACCAAAGCCTATTGCAAAGGGAATGTTTGTATAACTTATAACACCTATAACACTCAAGTTTGAACTACTGTAGGCTTTTGTTAGCAACCATTGTGAGAGTGTTGAGATAAACGCCATAAATACTATGAGTAACCAAACTCTAAGAGATGTTGGTATAACGAACGCAGGGAATAAAAACTCCAGAGTTGGCGGTACACTCACATAAGGAGCACTAAGAAAAAAGAGAGCCGGAAGTAGAGTTCCCATACCAACAAATGAAAGAACTATCACTCTTGAGTCATAAATATCTTTAATTTTTTTGATGGTTGTGTAGGCTGCTGCTGCAAAGAAACCTCCAAGAATTCCTAAAAAATGCTCATAAGAAACACTCATACCTATAGGTTTAACTATAAAAAGCACCCCTAAAAAACCTATAGCCAATGCAAATAAAGTAGTTTTATTTAAAGATTCATGCAAAATATAATATGCAAGAAGTGTTACAAACAGAGGTGAAGTTTTATTCAGAGTTATAGCCTCCCCTAAAGGAATACTCATAATGGTGTAGAAAAACAAAATCATTGCAGTGAAACCAAAAATACCACGAGTAATAAGTAAGTACCACTTTCCACCACTTAGCGTTGGAGGTGTATGTTTAAGTGCATACAAAATAAGTACAACACCAATAAGGTTTCTAAAAAACACCAACTCCATAGCACTAAATTCATCTGTCAATATCTTAGCAATTGCACCGTTCATTGCGGAGATTAAAGCACCGCCTAGCATATATAATATGCCTTTATCTATTGTTTTTAACAATTAAATTCCTGTTTATATTTTATTAGTGTCTGTAATTTATTAAGCAATCTTACAGGTTAGTGTTTTCTTGTACAAATGCCATAGCCTTAGCATTTACAAATGCCAAGTCATACCACTGCTTTTTTGGAGCTATTAGGTTTAAACGCGATGGGTTTGAACTTCTTGAGAGTGCTACATAAAACTGCGAAGGAGCAAATATCTCATTAGTCTCGATGATTAAATCTTCAATACTCATTCCCTGTGATTTATGTATGGTTATTGCAAACGCGAGCTTTATGGGAAACTGATAGATACTAAAGATCGACTCTTCAACCATCTCTTTGTTTCCATTTATAGTTTTTTCCTTCCAAACACCCTTACTTTGAGAGGTTGCTTCAAGTTTGACAATCTTATCATCACTCTTTTGAACATAAACACAGCTTGCATCTATATTGAGTATAACACCGCGTTCACCATTAAAGTAGTTCCATGAGTTTCTTGTAAAAAGTACAGGAGCACCTATCTTTAGTTCTAGCTCTTTTTCTATTCTCGCATCATTCATAAATCTCTCAACTTCACCATCGCTAGCAGATTTTAGATGTTTAATAATTTGAGCCTCTTTTACAAAGAGCTCATTTTCTATAAAAGAGAGTTGTGCTTTATTATGAAACGCGGCACTCTGGTTTTTTCCAAAGAGAAATGTAAACTCACTTAAATCCTCTGGCAAAGGTTTAATATATTCATTAAGATTATTATGAATTTGCTCGTTTATAAAACCAAAACGCACATGATTGAGAAGTTCTATAAAATGTTTATCATCCGTTCTATAGATGTGAGTGAGCTCTATTGTTTCAAAAGCAAAACTTTTCCAAGCCTCTGACTCAAAAGCAAAACAAACTTCACCATAACCTTTTACAACTGGAGGAAGTTGTAAAAAATCTCCAACAACTAAGAGTGAACCAGAAAAATCCGCCTGTTTTAAACGCAGACAAATCATCTCAAAAAGAGACTCGCTCACCATAGAAACCTCATCTATAACAATTAAGTGCATGTTAGAGATAAGTTTTTTAATCTTTTTCTTTATCTCATACTTTGCATTTTTTTCTAGTTCTTCTATACTACTTGCAATGCCTAAATCTAAAAAACTATGTAGAGTTTGACCACCTATAAGAGTAGCCGCCATACCCGTTGAAGCGAGCTTTGCCACTTTTTTAGCATCTTCTTCATAAGCACTAATTACTTCACGAGTTATAGTAGTTTTACCAACCCCTGCTCCACCAGTTAAAAAGACATTTTGCTTAGCTTCTAGTTTTTCTATAGTAACACTTAAATAATTCATAAACGAATTATCTCTCCAAAAGGAACTTCACTCTCTTTTGGACTCACCCATTTTACACTGTAAGGTGGTTCTTCAAATGGAAACTTCCCCTCAAGGTCTGTAAAGTACAACAGTAATTTCACATCATCAAACTCGTTCTCTATAAAATCAAACACAGGTCTAAAGTTTGTTCCACTTCCACCTTTAATGTCGACTTCTAAACTCTCTCCGCTGTAAAAAGTTTTATGAGAATGAATTTTCTCATCACAGACAATAAGTTCAATCTGATAATGCGAAACTAAACTCATCAAAAAGTTGACCTCACTTAAAAACTCACTTAAAAGTTCATCATCAATAGAACCCGAACTATCAACTGCAATGACAAGTCTAAACGTTTGTGAAGTCGTTGAGGGGAGATAAATTCCCTGAGAAAGAAACTTCTTATTTGGCGGAATCAAGACATAATCATCTTTAAAGTATCTATCTAAGGCAGACTTCAACTCATCTCTCCAGTCGATCTTTCCTAAAAACTCTAACTTAAAAAATCTGTCCATAAAAGAGGGAGCTTCACCTTTTTTAAATTCCGATTCTAAAAGAGAGATGGCTTCTTCTGCAGCTAATTGCTCTTGGATTATCTCCTCGTCAAGCTCCTCTTTTGTCTGTTTTTTATCTTCCTTATTCTCTTCATTCTTTTTTTCATTCTTTTGCTCAACATCATCAGCATCATCTGCTTCATACTCTAGATTATCATCATCACGAAGTATGTCAGATTTAAGTTCAGCATATATCTCTTCAGCATACATCCCTTTAAATCGAATTCTATAGAGAGCCGCATTTGGTTTATCAAGACCATTTTCTACTAACATATCGTTTATAGCCATATCAGTAGCCATCTGCCAGAGCCAACCACTACGTCCATTTTTACGATTTTCATGAGAAAGAGAGACATGCATTGCACCATTTGCTAGAACAAACTCTAACTCACTTATCTCTGAGTCTTCTAAAAAAGTACTACTGTACTCCAGCTTTTTTCCATCACATTTAAATGCTTCTATATCTTCATTTAAAACGAGTTCAAGTTTTGTGCAGAGTGTTCCAAAGTAAGGATAATCAACTAAAAGTTTTGCTTTGGCTTGGGATATTTTTGCTCTATTCATAATTACTCTAAAAGATATATAAACTTTTTAACCCACTCTTTAAAGATTTCAGAATGCTCCATGTTTATATCGTTTCTTTGCAGGTCTTGTACTATCATTACAGCAAACTCACCCTTTAACTCAAGTGTGTACTTTAGTAAATTATCAAGTTTAGTTGTATCTTTTAAAACACCACTTACTAAACCTATACTCAAAGCATACAAAACATCAATCTCATCAGGGTATTCACCCTCCCCTGACTCCAAAATAGCATTGATTTCTGGAAGTCTACTCATAACCTTTATAAAACTCAAAAAGCCAACGGCTACCTCTTTTGAGACTGCACCACTTATAGCATTTAAAATGAGAGTTTCACTTAAACTCGATTTTAAAATACTATTTACATATTCCCAAGATCTAGGTGTTGCAAAACTTTTAAGATCACTCTTGGCATCAAATGTAAAAAGGTGCTCATTTTTGTAGGCTATGTATGAAATAATTCTATTATCAAGACCATCTTTATAAGCCCAATCCTTCCAATCATCTACACTCACTTCCATCTCAAAGTGAACAAAACGATTTGCTAAGGGTGATGGCATTCTATATGTTACACCTCTGTCCCCCTCACGATTTCCTGCTGCAACTATTGCCCATCCATCTGGAAGTTTATACTCTCCAACTTGACGGTCAAGAATTAGTTGATATGCAGAGGCTTGAACTGAGGGAGGAGCCGCGTTTAGTTCATCAAGAAACAAAATCCCCTCACCTTCTTTTGGAAGAAATGCTGGTGGTGCCCATAGAGCAGTATGCGACTCTTTATCGTAAAAAGGAATTCCTTTTAAATCAGTCGGATCCATTAAGGCTAAACGCAGGTCTATAAATGTTAAATCTTTATCATTAGCTATTTGCTTTATTATAGAAGACTTTCCTATTCCTGGGGCTCCCCAAAGAAATGTTGGAACTTTTTGCTCAATCAATGCAGTGATTGTTGAAGTTAATTGTGTTGCTCTCATGGGTTTATAGCCATCCTATATTTTGAGTTTGTATATGCTTTCCATATCCTGGGTTTGTTTTTACATGACGTTCATATCTTGAATCAAGTTGTAGTTGGTAAAGAATCTCTATAGGTGTAGACTCGTTTTTGGCGAGTGCTAAATGATTCTCTTCATCTTCATATGCCTTTTCTAAAATCTCTACTGGAGTTGCCGCATTTTCATAGATGCTTTTTTGTAGTACTTTATCTCCAAGTGCTAAAAGAGTTTTAATCACACTCTCATCTAGAGCATTGTTTTGTGATAGTGCATAGTTAATATCTTTTTTTCCAAGTGAGCAAAGCTCTTCTTGCATTTTAAGTGTTAAACTTTCGTTGAGTGCTAAGCTTATATGAGTTTGTAAAAGTTCAAAAAGACCCTGTGTTAAGTTTATACTTTTTGCAATATTGCTTCCTAAGTACTCATCCCTTAAGAACTCTTCGACTATCTCTGCATTTAAATTTCTGTTAAAAGAGAGTGCTTCTAAAATCTTCTCATCACTGCGTTTAAAGAGCTTTTTTTGTAATTTATCATCACAAAAAACACTCATAGCTATCGCCATCTCTATCTTTGGATGAAACTGTAGTGGCTTAAGAGTAGAGATCTCTCTTAAGAGTTCTGAGTCTTTTGCCTGAGAAACAAGATGAATAAAACCAGTTGTTGCATACTGAACATTATGATTTCGCTCTATGTTTTCATAGAAACGTGATATAAACGCGGCACTTACATCACGGTTATCATCATTTTCAAAAAAATCTTCATCACTCCAAGAGTACATTCTGAGAAGTCTAAAAAAAAGTCTATCGCTTATTTTAGAGTTTTGAATAAAATCTTTGAGTCTCTCTTTGTCATGAGAGAGTTTAAGACTCATCAAAAGTGTATCTTCATCTATACTTTTAGCCAACTCGTTGTCAAGCTCATCTATAGATATAAAATGTAACTCTTTAGTCTCATAGAGTCTTGCACTCTCATTTTGCTCATAAGGTGTCATCATTTTACCATCTACAACAGACTCAACACTCTCATCGTACTCTTTTGTAATACTTATCTTATGGTGTTTCATTTGAGAAATGAACTCTTCATCTCTAAAGGCTCTACTCTTTCCAAACAGTAATATTGTTTTATTTTTTAATGCTTCTAAATTCATAACTGTATTATACGTGCTTTATTTAAATTTTCTATTCTTAGTTATAATTACACTAATTACTTTAAGGAAGATTATATGAAACTCTATGCCCCATGGGAAAAAGCTTTTAACAGAATTTCTACACCATTTGAACACTTTTTACATGCACAAACCACAACTGGCTTAGTTTTAATGTTTATGACAATTGTCGCACTTATTCTAGCTAATACACCTATGACAGAAGTCTATGCACATTTCTTTCACACAAAGATTGACTTGCAAGTAGGAAGTTGGGAACTCTCACACACTATTCACCACTGGATAAATGATGGTCTTATGGCTATATTCTTTTTTATGGTTGGCTTAGAGATTAAACGCGAGATTCTTGTGGGAGAACTCTCAAACATTAAAGTAGCAATTCTGCCTATTTTAACTGCTATTGGGGGTATGGTTCTGCCTGCTCTTATATATACAAGTATTAACTATGGTACTGAGGGAGCTGCTGGTTGGGGTATACCAATGGCAACAGATATTGCTTTTGCTATTTCTGTACTTGTTCTTCTAGGTAACCGTGTTTCACCTGCATTAGTAACTTTTTTAGTTGCTCTTGCTATCGTTGATGACCTTGGTGCTGTTTTAGTCATCGCTATATTTTATACAGAACAAATCCAATTCCTACCTCTTATACTTGCTGGAGTCTCATTTATAATTATGGTAATTTTTAATCGTATTGGAATTCATATGATTCTTCCATACTTTGTTATGGGTCTTTTTATGTGGTTTTTTATGCTTGAGTCTGGTGTTCATGCCACTATTGCAGGTGTAATTGCAGCGATGGCTATACCATCTAAACCAAGAGCAACCCCTGTTGATTTTACTATGCATGCTAAAAATTTACTCGATGAGTATGACAACTATCCTGTTGCTACTGACAATATGATGCATGAAAAACAAAAAGCACTCCTGCTAAATATCAAAGATAAAATCGATTCAGTGGGATCTCCGGCAGCAAAACTTGAACATGATCTTCATCTTCCAGTAGCACTTATAGTTATACCTCTCTTTGCCCTCGCTAACGCAGGTATTTCTATTAACTTCTCTTCTATCGGAGAAACAATTGTTTCTCCTGTCTCTCTAGGAATTATTGCTGGACTCATAATTGGTAAGGTTTTAGGTATTGCGGGTGTTGCTTGGGTAGCTGTGAAACTAGGAATTGCAAAACTTCCAGAAAACAGCACTATGAGTCAAATCTTTGGTGTTGCTTTTTTAGGTGGTATTGGATTTACAATGTCTATCTTTGTAGCGGATTTAGCTTTTTTAGGAAATGATGCAATGATTTTTCAAGCTAAGGTAGGTATTTTAGCCGCCTCACTTTTTGCAGGTATTTTTGGTTATGTATGGTTGAAATATATCGCAAAAGGCGCAGAATAATACTCTTTTTTTAAGATACACTATTCAAATTATGCTACATTTATTTTTAAAGCTGATGCACTCACACACATACAAATAGTATGCTTGAAGAAAAAGCTGCATATACAGACAAAAATATAAGCAGTGGTGAAGTTGAATTTTGGGATGACGAATAAATTTTTACTATAAACCATAAATATTACAATAAGTTATCTTAGTTATAATTTCATAAAATTTTACTCTTTAAAGGTATTTTATGAAATTCTTTCTTCTCTCTTTTCTTTTAGTCACATCTATTTTTGCAAACAACATAACACAGCATTATGCACCTAGTCAAGATTGTAAAACATGCCACACAAATATTTATGATGAGTATTTTGGTTCTATGCATGCCAATTCCACTCCTCAAAAAGATCCTATTCATGGTGCTGTATGGGCTAAACATCCAAAAAATTTAAAAGCTGATCAATACACTTGTGGAAAATGTCACACTCCCACGGCTAATAATTTAGATGATATGCTAAAAAAAGGTAAAAAAGCCCCACCAATGATGGACAATGCTACTCACCAAGCTGGAATATCTTGTGCATACTGTCATCGTATTAAAAGTATAGAACTTCATAAAAAGCACAATACTAACATTATGACAACTACACAAAAAAACTACTTTGGAACACTTAAAGATGGGATTGAATCTCCATATCATGGTATTGTAGCAGATGGTAATGAGCATATGCAAAATGGAAATGTATGTATAGGGTGTCACTCCCATAAAATGAACAAACACAGTTTAAATGTTTGTTCAACAAACATCGATAACGAGATGGATGGTGCAAACTGTGTATCTTGTCATATGCCGCAAGTTGATGGCAGTGTATCAGTTTTACATGAGACTAAAAAACATGCTTTTCACGGTTTTGCAGGAAGTCATTTTCACTCAGAGATGCTTACTCAGTATGTAGATATTTCACTTCTTAGAGAGATAAACAATTTTATCATTAACATTGATAACCGATCATCTCATGCCCTGCTACTTCACCCACTACGAACAGCAGTTTTAAAAGTAAGCATAACAAGAGATTCCAAAACTACAAAACTTAAAGATAATATTTTTGTAAGAGTTATTGGTCACAATGGAAAACCAGCAATGCCTTGGGTAGCGAGTACAACACTTAAAGATACAATGATTCAAGCAAATGAAAAACGTGTCCTAAAATATGACTTTAAAATCCTCAAAGGGGACAGAGTAGATGTTGTGCTTGGATGGTTTTTAGTAAATCCTAAAGCTATTAAGTCATTAAAACTAGAAAATAAAAAAGTAGCTACCAAATTTACTGAGTTTAAAAAGGAAAGCTTTAACTTTTAATGTAATATTTTAAAGACATTCTTTGGTCATAATAGTTAATACTATTAGGGTCGCAGATTATTGTGAACTTATTCAAAAGAGTGTTATAGAGCTAAATATAACACACTATGAAATTGATTCATATTTTAATTATAATGAGTTTAAAAAGCTAAATGTTTCTCTTTTAGATCTTTAAAGAACATCATTTCATGTTCTCTAAGTATTCGAATCATATTAGTACTTCCAGCAACTCCAACGGGGTCACCTGCTGTTAAGATATAAGACTTGTCAAGTTTAAGTACATTGCGTTTGAGCCCTTGATTCATCACCGAAGACATCACCTGTCCTAATGAATCATCTTTAACCATAAATGTAGGCACAACTCCCCAACATATAGTTAAAAATCTTGCAACTTTTTCATTATGTGTCACTGCATAAATATCTCTACGAGGACGATAACGCGATATCTTTTTTACAGCCGCACCAGTAGCACTTAAACATATAAATCCCCAAGCATCTACTTCTCCACAAAGTCTTACTGCGGCCGCATTTATACTATCTGTCGTGTCATGAGCTTCAAACTTATCAAACTTATCAAATGGATATGCTTTTTCAGCCCCTTGAATCGCTTTTACCATAGTTTTAACTGCTAAAACTGGGTAATCTCCAACTGCACTCTCTTCTGAAAGCATTACAACATCAGTTCCGTCTAGTACCGCGTTTGCTATATCACTGATTTCAGCTCTTGTAGCTCTCACTTGTGTTGTCATAGACAGAAGCATCTGAGTAGCAGTTATAACAGGCTTAGAAGCCTCGTTAGCCTTTCTAATAAGCATCTTTTGAAGTGTTGGAACCTCTTCGTATGGAACTTCTATTCCTAAATCTCCACGAGCTACCATAAGACCATCGCTGTACTCTAAGATCTCATCAATGTTTTCAATCGCATCAAACTTCTCTATCTTAGCAAAAAGTTGAACTTCACCATCATTATCTACTATAATTTTTCTAGCATTCTTCATGTCCTGTGCATCTTGCACAAAAGATATTGCCATAAAATCAACATCATTTTTTATACCCCAAAGCATATCAATACGATCTTTTGCAGTTAAAACATCTATACCTAAGTGTGTACTTGGAAAGTTCACTCCCTTTTTAGAAGAGAGTTTTCCACTGTTTTCAACTCTTACTTTTACAGCATCTGATGAAACTTCTGTAACTTGTGTTCTTATCATACCATCATACAAATAGATAAACTCGCCAACACTAAGTTGCGATAAAATCGAAGGTTGATTTATACAAGTTTTATAGTGATTTTCACTCACTTTAACACCCAATATCTCATCTTTTACAAACTCTACTGTATCACCAGCTTCAAGGTCAAAAGGAGTCTCTAAATTTCCAACTCTTATCTTTGGCCCACTTATATCCTGAAGCACTCCAACAAAAAGCCCTGTATTTTTTTCAGCCTCTCGTATTCGTGTTAGAACTTCATAGTGATATTCATGTGTACCATGAGAAAAGTTCAGACGAAATACATTTACACCTGCCCTCATAAGAGATTCTATCATCTCAAGTGAATCAGACGCAGGCCCGATTGTCGCTAAAATTTTTGTTTTTTTCTTCATTTAATTTCCTTATAAACTTATTAATATATTTCCAACTATTAGACCACCAAAAGTCCCTATCAAGTAACCCATTATTGCCATTAAGACACCTATACTTACAAGTGATTTATTATATGCTGCAGCTAAAATAGGTGCTGATGCCACTCCACCTATGTTTGAGAGGGAAGAGACCGCTATACTAAAGAGGTCAAGTTTGAATATTTTGGCACCAATAACCATTATTATAGCATGTATAAGTAAAATTATAAAGCCTGCGAAGACATAAACACCAAGTCCACTAAAACTTTCAAAGATTGCTTTTGAACCAATAAGAGCTATAATAATGTAAAGCATTGAAGTTGCTACTTCAGTTGAACCATTAAGAGAACGTAACTTTGTAAAGGATCCTAAAATTCCAAACGCGGTAGCTAACAGAACTATTGTTGTCGTCGCATTTAAAAACTCTATATACTCTGCAAGAACTTGTGAGACAAGAGATACTACTAAAGCTATTGCTATTAAGAGCCAGTAGCGTTTAGCTCCCATTGTACATGCACACCTTATCTCACCTAAATAAGCCAGATTTTCATCACTTTTTGTAAACTTATTAAACACATTAGCAAAGGGGACTAAAAACAGAAGCAACATGACCCACAAAGTATAGTTCACACTATCGACAACAAGAGCATATGCAAAGGCCTCTTCACTTACTTCAAGGGCCGAACCAACCGCTATCATATTTGCCGTTCCTCCCATCCATGAACCAGCTAAGGCTCCAAACGCGGAGGACATATCTTGGTTAAAGTCAAAAATCAATGCCACGACCACAAAAGCAAACGCGAGAGATGTTACCGCTAAAATATAAGAGATTAAAAGTGATTTTCCTAGTTTAAAAAAGTGTCTGAAATCGACCTGAAGAAGCATAAGAAAAAGCATGGCAGGCAGTAGATTTGTTTTTGTAAGTTTATAGATTGCATTTATCTCTTCATTATACTCAAATGTACCCATGGCAGCTAAAATCATTGATGAAGCATATATCATCACTACCGCTGGAATATACTTAAAAATTCTCAGCTTCACTTTAGAATCAAGCAGACTAAACGCGGTGGCTATAAAAGCAAGTGTAAAGAGATAAAGAAGAGGCGAGCTTATCAAATGAGTTACCCTATATTTTTTTTATAAGTGTAACATATCTATCAATAATTAGAATGGAGTTATATATGAAACATCTATTTTTAGCACTTTTAAGCACCGTGTTTATAGTAAGTAATGCCTTTTCTTCTACTCTTAGTAGTAATATTAACGAAAATTCATTAGTTGTTTATAACGGTAATCTTGGTCTTGTCCACGAACAGCGTTCACTTACACTGAGTGAAGATGACACAACCATAGTATATGAGGATGTGGCATCTTCAATCAACACAGACTCTGTTAATGTTAAACTACCTGAGTCTGTAAAACTATACTCTCAGCAGTACCGCTTTGATAAACTAACTCTCACTAAACTCTTAGATGCTTATATAGGGGGAAAAGTTGAAGTAAAAATACTCAAAGATGCTAAAAACTTTAAAATAGTCTCTGCTATTTTACTCTCAAGTAGTTCAAATAGATGCATAGTAAAAACATCAGATTCAAAAATAATTACAGTAAGCTCTAATGATATTATTTTTAAATCTATTCCAAGTACACTCATAACAAAGCCCTCTCTTGTTTGGAATATAGAAACTCCAAAAGCTCTTAGCTCAGACCTAGAACTAGACTACCTCATCAACAACATCTCTTGGAAAAGTGATTATGTTTTAAATATATCAAAAACAAAAGCAGATTTAAGTGGATGGATAACTATAGATAATCGTTCCGGAAAACGATTTGAAGAGACTACACTCGGTGTTCTAGCAGGCGAACTCAATCAGGCAAAAGCTGAAGTGGCTTACAAACAAGTTCGCCAGATGGCAATGGCTATGAATGATTCTGCACCTGTTGCACACCAAGCAGTTGAAGGGTATCACCTCTACAGTGTACCATTTAAGGTAAGTTTAGAAAATAATGAAAAAACTCAAATAAAGTTTATAGATAAACGCGGCCTCAAGGTGGAAAGATCGTATTCAGCACAACTTTCAAATCCTCTTTACTTAAAAGGAGAATCAAAACACGATGTAAACCAATATATCAATTTAAAAGGTTTTGACATTGCTCTGCCAAAAGGTATTGTAAGAACTTACTCAAAATCAAATGCTCAAACACTTTTACTTGGACAGACTCGTCTTAAACAGACTCCAAAAGATACACCAATCAAACTCAAAATTGGAAAAAACTTTGATGTTAAAGTAACACAGTCAATAAGTACAAGAAATAATTCTAAGTATCAACTTAATGCAACCGTGAAGTATTCTGTTAAAAACTCTTCAGGTGAGCCAAAAAAAGTAGAACTACTTGTACCTTTTAATAGACATGAAGACTCAAAAATTAAAACTACAAAAAAGTACACATTTAGAAAAGGAAACTTAGTTACATTTCTTGTCGAAGTCGCACCTAATAAAACAAAAGAATTCAGTGTAAACTACCTTAGTAAAAAGTAGTTTTTATTTTCTTTTAAAGACAAAGTGACTATATTATAAATATGAGTTTACATACTATAGAGATAAAACTCAGTGAAGAGTTTTTACTCGCAGAACAAAAGTATATGATAGATAAATTCTTAACACACTAAGGGCAAGATTTGGCAGCAAAATACATAATATTAGATACAGAAACAACAGGTGTTGGTGAAAATGACAGAATCATCCAACTTGGATATATAGTTCTAGGTGCTAAAGAGATAGAGGTTCACAATGAGTTTAACTCTAGTGATGTCCCTATTGGTTTTGGAGCTATGGAAGTTCATGGAACGACTCCTGAGATGATTGAGGGTAAACCTGCTTGTGTTGAGACAGCAGCATACAAACGCTTACTTGAGCTTAACACTAATGAAAACTATATAATTATTCACAACTCTCCATTTGATATAGGTATGCTTGAAAAAGAGGGCTTTAGAACTCAAATGAAAGTGATAGACACACTTAGAGTTGCTAAACATATCTTTGATGATGAAGATGCTCATAGACTTCAATACTTCCGTTATAAAATGGGACTTTACAAAGATGAGCTTCAAGAAGCTGATGCACTTGGTATAGTTGTCAAAGCCCATGATGCAATAGGAGATGTTCTAGTCTTAAAACTTTTTCTCTCAAAACTTCGTGCTGCAGTTGAGGCAAAATTTCCAGGTGAGAACCCAGTTGAGAAGATGGTTGATTTAACTTCAACACCCATTTTGATCAAGACATTTAAATTTGGTAAGCATAAGGGTAAAGAGTTAAAAGATGTAGCGCTTAGCGATGCGGGTTATCTAAGATGGATGTTAAGTTCTATGGAAAACCTTGATGAAGATATGAGATACTCTATTAACTCTTGCTTAGAGGGTTAAAGGTAAGAAAAACCTATAAATAGGCTAAACGCGATAACTCCACTTATCATAGCATAAGGGAGTTGTGTTTGAATATGCTCTACCACATCACAATCTGCTGCCATTGAAGATATGATAGTTGTATCTGAAATAGGTGAGCAGTGATCACCAAAAACCCCTCCACTTATGACTGCACCAATAGCTAAGGCTACATTTGCATCCATTCCAACTGCCATAGGAATAGCTACAGGAACCATAATACTAAATGTTCCAAAAGATGTTCCTGTAGAAAATGCAATAACAGAACTAAGTATAAAAATCAGAGCTGCTAAAAAGTGAATACTTAAGTTCTCGTTTGCCAAAGATGCCAGATATAGACCTGTATTTAACTCTGCCGTTACCTTACCAATAGAGAATGCAAAAAGAAGTATCATAGCTATAGGAAAGAGTTTTTTCGCACCTACGAGTGAAGTTTTAGCAAATGTACTTGTTGTCATATTCCCAGTCATCACATAATAAATAAGCATAAAAACAAGTGTAGTCACAAGTGTATAAAAAATTGAGCTTGAGCCACTTCCTTTGAATAAATTTCCATTACCAGTTATATATAAAAATACAAAAACCAAAACTATCATAGAGATGATAGGTAAAATCATATAGTTAAGACTTGCAAACTTTGTCTGAGTAGTCGTTTTTTTCTCAATATATTTAAGATTTTTCATAGGGCCTATGTCTTTACCACTAAGAATATATATAAATGTAACAAGAAGTGCACTCATCGCATAGAAGTTATAAAGTACAGAGTCTATTAGAATCTCTACAGAATCGCCCTCTATAATACCAAGAGTCACCTGAGTAGTAATAAGGCCTAGAAGGAGTGCTCCCCAACCATTTAAGACTATAAGCGAGCTAATAGGTGCAGAAGTTGAGTCACAGACAAAGGCTAGCTTTGCATGAGGGATTTTATACTTTGTACAAAAGGGCTTGCCAACTGCTCCTGCTATCAAGGCTGTTATGGAAGACTCTATAAAAATCACCACACCAATAATATAACTAAGCATCAGTGCTGAACGAGGAGAGCGAACAAATGCTTTCTTATTTAGTGCATAATCAACAAAACCTTCAACCCCTCCACTCTTCTCAATCAAGGCCATAACACTTCCCACTAAAATAGCAAAACCTAAGGTCTTTAAAATCCATGCTTGACTCAAAAGGGAGAGAAAAAGGGAGACTATACCATCAACAGATGCCATAAAAGAGAAATCGTTAAGTATAAAAACACCAATAACACTAGCACTAAAAAGAGATAAAAGTATATTTTTAGAGTAGAGTGCTAAAACTATAGCCAGTAGAGAGGGGATAAGAGATAGGATTGTGAGTTCTATAGGGTAAACCTTTTAGAACTCTATAGCAAGTAGTACTAAACCAGCACGTCCAAATTTTTCTTTATAGAGTTCACATTCTTGTTCTGCAACTTGCTTAAAGCCTAATTTTTTGTAAAATAGAAGAGATTCTAATGAACCAATTTCTACTAAACTTTGAGCAATTCTATAACCCTTGAGTCTTGCAGTTAAAAGAGATTTTCGCATAAGCTCTCTTAAAACACCAACATCAATAAAGCCTTCTAACTCTTCCATAAAATCAAACATTAAAGTACGATTGTTTAATTTAAAATCGCAGCAATAAAGAAACTCTAAAGAGTCTTCAGCATGTTCGCATTCAACTTCTTTTAAAGCATCAATAAAACTTTGCTTAGTAGCAATACGAGGTTCATAGCTACAGAGAGTTCCTACGCTTTGAGCATCAAGCTGTGCAATTAAAAAATTACTATAGTGACAATGGTTTTTTACAGTAGTTTTAGAGAGTGCTTCTAAAGAGTTTAGAATTTTTGCATCATCTGTTGTATCAAAGATTAAATCGAACATCCCTACTTTTTTTCCAGCTCTTGAACTTTGTAACATCATCTGTGCTAAAAAAGGAGAATCTGATTCTGTTGCTTTTCTTATTTTAATACTCATAACTTCTTCCATAAATTAATTAAATTCAAATATTAGTAATAGTACCATACTTTATGATAAAAAGTTTCTTAATCCTTATAAATTTACAAATTTTGTTATATTCATCACAGCAAATAATCTTAGTTGTTAGTGAGAGTTTTTCCAACCCAAAAGCTTCTCTAGAATGTTATGAAGATGGGAAAAAAACATTTCATACCATGGAAGTGAACATAGGAAAGAATGGCCTAGGATGGGGACGTGGAGAAGTTAGTTTAAAGCAAAAAAACAGTGAACCTCTTAAATATGAAGGTGACAAAAAGGCACCTATTGGTGTTTTTAAACTCACAGATATATATGGTTATGCCCAAATACATAGTTATAAAATGCCTTATCTCTATACATCACAAAATTTAATATGTGTAGATGATAGCGGCTCAAATTTCTATAATCAAATTATTGAAGCTAACGGTGGTGAAAAAAGTTTTGAGTATATGAAACGCGGTGACCATCAGTATGAACTTGGTATTGTTGTCCAACATAATAGAGATGCTATTGCTAAACGCGGCTCTTGTATATTTTTACATGTACAAAAAAGTTTAGATTCACCAACAGCAGGATGTACAGCCATGAGCCTAAAAGAGATACACCAAATTGCCTCTTGGCTAGACAAAGATAAAAATCCTATACTAATTCAAATACCAAAAAGTTCAAGTGGGGAGATTTTAAAGTTGTATCCAGAGCTAAAAAACTCTGGACTTTTAAAAGAGAAGTAGTTTTTTTTTTAATCTGTAAGATTAGTATCAGTTGATTCATTATCCTTTGTAACTAAATCAACGGTCTTTTCAACGATATCTTTAGGAATATTTATAATACCTTTTAATGTTCCTGTAACAATTCCACTTGCACCATCTTTTGATATTTCATCTACTGTTTTCGTGATTCTTTCAACCTTATCTAACTCCGCTGGTATCTCTTTTCTGAGTGCTTGAGATTCTTTTAGTATAGGTTTTATGCTCTCTCTAATTTTTTCTGTCTCCTCTAAGACACTAGGTATACTTTGTCTTATTTGCTTTGTTTCTTTAAGTATTGGAGGGATACTTTGTCTTATATGCTTTGTTTCTTTAAGTATTGAAGGGATACTCTTCCTTATTTGCTTAGATTCAGCGAGTATGCTAGGAATGGACTTCCTCGTCTCTTTGAGTTCCTTAAGTATATTAGGAATATTTTTATTTGTATTGTCAATTTGCTTAATAACATTAGGCATCATTTTTCGTATCTCTTTAATTTCTTCTCTTATATTTTTACTCTCGAGTAAAATATTTGGAATCTCTTTAATAGTATTATTTGATGTATTTAAAATGCCTTCCACATCAAGCTTTTTTTCCAGATTCTCAATACTAGTTAAAACCTCAGGTAAAGTCTTAGCTACTTTTTCCAATCCTAATGTGAAAAACACAATTGATGTGGCTAAATATATAATTGCAATTGAAAACAACACACTGAGTATTAGTTTAGTTTTTTCCATAAAAATCCTTTTTGAGTTACTTTTGATGATTAAAATAAGATTAAATACATTATAATAGATTTTACAAGTCTACATCAGCTATGATTATACAGAACAATCCATTATAGTAGGTTAAATATTTTCAGATGACACTTTCATGACATTTTGCAAGTGTATAATGTAATTAACAAGATTTATAGGAGAAGTTATGATTAATGAAGAAACACTTAGTATAAGTAAAACTTTAAAACTTCTTTATGTAGAAGATGATGCTATAGCTAGAAATTCTACATTAGAACTATTAGAGAATTTTTTCACAGATATTACTGTGGCTGTTGATGGACAAGATGGATTAAATAAGTTTAAAGAAAATGATTTTGATTTAATTATAAGTGATATTAATATGCCAAAGCTTGATGGTATAGAGATGATAAAAGAAATCCGTGCTATTAAGCAAAATGAATTTGTTATTTTTTTATCTGCACATAATGAAAATTCATACCTCGCAGAAGGAATTACTCTTGGTGTTGAGGGTTATTTATTAAAGCCTTTAAACTTAAAGAGTTTTATACTTGTACTTACTAAAGTATGTAAAAATATAAAGATACAAAGGTTAAGTGACACACATCAATCAAATTTAGAAAATGTAGTAAAAATTCAGACACAAGTCTTAGAACATAAATTATATTTTGATGAATTGACAGGACTCTACAATCGCTATTCCTTCTTTGAAGATATCAAAGATATAGATACACCTGTCATCTTTATTGTAGATATTAATAAGTTTAAAACCATTAATGAAATCTATGGCTCCCACACTGGTTCTATTGTTTTAAAGCAATTTGCTTCCCTTTTAAGTGATTTTTCTCTCAACACTAGCTATAAAGTATATAGAATATCAGCAGATGAATTTGTAATTAGAGATGATGTTAAATTTATTGACCCCGATAAATATGAAGAAGATATAAATGTCTTGTTTAATAGAATAAAAAAGTTTGTAGTTGAAGTAGGCAAAGATAGTATCGCAATAGAAGTGACAGTAGGAATCTCAACATCAGAACATAATGCTTATGAATGTGCACTCATTGCTTTAGACCATGCAAAAGAGAATCATAAAGCTTATGAGATGTATTCATCTGATATAGACAAAAGAAGTGATTCTCGAGATGCAATGAAATGGAAAGAAAAAATAAAGTCTGCTATAAAGGAAAAAAGAGTTATTCCTGTGTACCAACCCATTGTTAATTCTGATGGTGTAACACTCAAACATGAAACATTGATGCGTTTAAAGGACGAGAGAACAGATGAACTCATCTCTCCTTTTTACTTTCTAGATATTGCTACAAAAACAGGTCTTTACAATGCCCTTTCATCATCTATAATCTTTGAATCACTACACTTACTCGATACAAGTTCTCACACCTTAAGTTTTAACTTTACCTATGGAGACATAACAAATGAAAGCTTTTTAAATGAGATTGAATCATTATTCCGAGTATCGCCTAATTTAGGCAGAAGAGCTATATTTGAAATTACTGAAAATGAAACTATATCAGACTATTCTCTTGTAAAAAAGTTCATACATAGATTTCGTGTCTATGGCATTAAAATCGCGATAGATGACTTTGGAAGTGGGTTTTCAAACTTTGAATACATTTTGGAAATAGAACCAGACTATTTAAAAATAGATGGCTCTTTAATTAAAAATATTGACACTGATAAAAAAGCACATATACTTGTAAAAGCTATAGTTAAATTCTCACATAAATTAGGTATAAAGATTATTGCTGAGTATGTTCACTCACAAATAATATTTGATATGTTGAAAAAGTTAGATGTAGATGAATACCAAGGTTTTTATTTTTCTAAGCCACTTCAAATGATTTAAAAGGATAAATAATGGAAAGTAAATCCCGCTATAAAATACTCAATGTTACCTTTTTACTCATAGCTGTTTTTGCATTTCTTTTTAACTACTATGCTAAAGAGTCTAGGTTAGAGGAAATTCTAAAAGAAAATAGTAGTCAAAAAGCTATGCAACTTCAATCAATCTCTCAATATTACAAGATTTTAGCTGCTAGCATAAATACATATGTTATAAATAATAAGCAGATTATGAGTATATTAAAAGAAGTAACAAATACAGATATACAAACACAAAACACTCTACGCAAAGAACTGCAAAATTTACTTAATGAAAAGTATAAATGTTTAAAAGAACTTGGGTTTAGACAAATGCATTTTCATCTAACAGATAATACTTCTTTTTTACGCATGCATAAACCATCAAAATTTGGGGATGATTTAACTAAATTTCGATACAGTGTCAAAAAAGTTAATCAAACTAAAAAGCCTGTCCATGGATTTGAGGAAGGAAGAGTTGTTAATGGTTTTAGAAATGTATTCCCTATATTTGATAAAAATGGAATTCATTTAGGGAGTGTAGAAGTCTCTGTTTCATCAACTGGCTACATGAAAATGTTTAGAAAACATTTCTTCTCAGATATACACTTTCTCATTAAAAAATCTATCGTGGATAATAAACTGTGGGGTGATGATTTCAACAAACATTATAAAGATTCAGTAGAATCAGATAAGTACTATATACAACGCAATAACTTGTATACTTTAGAAGAAAATAAAGTACACAATAAAGCCTTATCTGAAAATTCTCACTATAAGAATCAAGTTAAAAAATATATACAAGAAGATAAAATATTTTCATTATATGTTTCTAATTCAAGTATAGTTGCATTTTTACCAATTAAAAATATACAAGATAAAGAGACAGTAGCCTATTTTGCAGTGTACACACAGAGTTCGCATATATTACATTTAAGAAAAACTTACTGGATTACTAATGCGGTGATTCTTTTTGTACTATTGACTATTTTATTTTTTCTTTCTAAAGATAATATCTCCCGTCACAAAATTCTAGAACAAAAAGAAGAACTAAGTAAGCAAGTTTCTGAATCTTCTACTATTATAGATGAAAATATAATTTACTCCAAAACAGATACTGAAGGTATTATTACTGAAGCAAGTTCAGCATTTGAAAGACTTTCAGGTTATACTAAAGATGAATTGATTGGTAAACCTCACAGTATTATAAGGCACCCAGACAACTCACAAGATTTTTTTAAAGAAATGTGGAGGACTATTCAAAGTGGAAAAAGTTGGCAAGGTGAGGTAAAGAATAAAAGGAAAGATGGTTCTTCTTATTATACAATGTCAACAATTACTCAGAAACTTGATAGAAACAATAATCTCGTGGGATATGTATCTCTAAGACTTGATATTACAGAGCAAAAAGAACACGAGAAACAACTTCTACAACAATCCCGCCTAGCCCAGATGGGGGAGATGATAAGCATGATTGCACATCAATGGAGACAGCCATTAAGTGCAATATCTGCAACTGCAGCAAATCTAGAAACAAAGATACATCTAAAAAGCTTTGAGCTAAACACAGCAAAAGGTCAAGAAAAACAAAATACTTATTTCTTAGAAAAATTGGAAGCTATTAGTACATATATTCAAAACCTAACAAGTACAATAGATGATTTTAGAAACTTCTATAAACCAAATAAGACCATAACAACTACAACATTTAAAGAGGTTAGCCAAAAGGCACTAGGGATAATTCAAGTATCATTAGAAAGTGATGCAATTGAACTCATATTTGATTATCAATCAAATGAAGAGATTCCAATGTATGAGAATGAGATGATGCAAGTAGTACTCAATATATTTAAAAATGCACAAGATAATTTTAATGAGAAAAAGGTAAAAAATCCAAAGATTGAAATACTTACAAGAGATAAGTCATTATCTATTACAGATAATGGTGGTGGCATACCAGAGAAAATAATAGAAAAAATATTTGATCCTTACTTCTCAACAAAAGATGAAAAGAATGGAACAGGCTTAGGCTTGTATATGTCTAAAACAATTGTTGAAGAGCATCATGAAGCTACATTAACAGTAGAGAATGTTGATGGTGGTGTTTGTTTTAGTATTGATTTAAGAGGAGTAAAAGTAGGAAGTACCTAAATATAAAAAATTTGAAAGAAGCCTAAACTTCTTCCTGTTTACTCATATACTCTTTTGCTTCGATTCCCATAAGAGAGAGACCTGTTTTAATACTAAGAGCTACAACTACAAAAAGTTTAAGTAGTTTCGCTTCATCCGTGTTTCCTATAACTCTACAATCATAATAAAACTTATGTAGAGATGCTGCAAGAGCTTTTAGGTAGTCTGGTAGCTTTTGCACCTGACGAGATGTAAATGCATCTTCAACAATCTCAGGAAGCAGTAAAGCATCAAAAAGTAGACTGTCCGCGTTTTCCCCAAGACCTTTAAGTGATGATGCCATAATATCTTCCATACTCATTTCACTTTTAGAAAGTATTGTATGAATACGAGCGTGAGCATACTGAATATAAAAGATAGGGTTTGAGCTATCTTGTTTTTTAAACTCTGCTAAATCAAACTCTAACGCGGTGTCAGACTTTTTAGAAGCGAAAATAAAACGCAGTGCATCGCTGCCTATCTCTTCAACGATATCACTCATAAGTATAACATTACCAGCACGTTTACTCATTTTGTATGGCTCACCATCTTTAAGAAGTGAAACCATTTGAGCGAGTAAAACTTCAAGCTTATTTGAGTCATACCCTAGAAAGTCGATAGCCGCGTTTACTCTTGGAATATAACCATGATGGTCAGCTCCCCAAATATTAATATAGTGATCGTAGCCGCGTTCAAACTTTTGGTTATGATAAACAATATCACCAGCTAAGTAAGTAGGACGACCATCATCACGAACTACAACTCTATCGTGATCATCACCTTTAGACTCAGATTTAATCCAAAGTTTTGACTCTTTTTCATAAACATTATCGCCCATCTTTTTCATAACTCTATCCCAGTCTTCATAAAGACCAGACTCTTTTACAAAAGTATCAAAGTGAATGTTTGTGTCAGCTAAAGAGTCAACAACAATTTCCATAACACCATCTTTAGCCCAAAGTGCAAGCTCTTTTTGGCGAGACTTATCAGAGAGTATCTCTTTGCCAAACTTTACAACTGCACCTTCAACTAAGCCAGTGATATACTCGCCTCTATAGTAAGATTCTGGATATTCAACCTCTTCGCCAAGAACTGAAGTACGACCCTCTAACTGAATAGATAGACCAAGTAGATCAATCTGATTACCAGCATCATTTACATAATACTCAGCAGTTATATCGTAACCTAAATGACGACCTAAACGCAGTAGTGTATCACCATAAACAGCGCCACGAGCATGACCGATATGAAGAGGTCCTGTAGGATTAGCACTCACAAATTCTAAAAGAATTTTTTCATCTTTTTTTTGTGTTGCAAACTCAGAAGGATTATCTAAAGCCCAAGTAGCATACTCACTTAAAAAATCTTCACTCAAACGAAAATTCAAATAACCTTTTACAGATTCAACACTTGAAAAAACATCAGACTCACTAAAAGACGAGGCTAATTCTTCTGCTATAACCATAGGAGATTTTCGTAGTTCTTTTGCTAGTGAAAAGGCGATTGGAGTGGCAAAATGGCCAAAAGAGCGATCACGAGGTTTTTCTAAAACAACCTCACGACCTAGTGTTTCGCGCAGGAGCGCAGATACTCTTTGCTTCAAGGATTATGCTTGAGTTGTAGTTGTAGTTTTTGGAGCTTCAGTAGATGCAACTTCATCAGCATTTTCTACTTTTTTAACTTCATCTGTAGATACAACTTCATCTATATCTACCTCTTTCATCTCAGCTTTAAAGTTTTTGATTCCTTTACCGAATCCTTTTGCTAATTCAGGTATTTTCTTAGCACCAAAAAGTAAAATTACGATTCCGAAAATTATTAATAGTTCTGTTCCACCAGGCATGCCCATAGTATCTGTCCTTTTTTTTAAATTAATTAGCACAAGTATAGCTACTCTTAGCTGTAACTACTCTTATCATAATAGTTTATATATACTATGGGTTAAATATCTTCCCACTCTTGCATAAAATCATTTCTCTCATTTTCACAAAGCTTCAACTTAGCTATATGGATTATCGCCTTTAGTTTTTCAGCCGCTACTTCTAAATCATCATTGACAATAAGATACTCGTACTCTGAAATTCTTTGAACCTCACGTCTAGCCATTTTGATACGATTGTCTATGACCTCTTGAGCATCTGTTGCTCTTGCTTGAAGTCTATTCTTTAAAGTAGAAAGTAATGGAGTTGTTACAAAGACAGATGTTATTAAGTCACCTAGTCTATTTTTAACTATCGCATTTCCTTGTACATCTATATCAAAAAGAACAAGTTTACCAGCATGAAGTGCCTCATTTACTGGTTTTATAGAAGTTCCATAATAGTTTCCATGTACTGTTGCATACTCTAAAAAGTTATCATCTTCTATATCTTTCTCAAACTCTTCTTTGCTTACAAAATGATAATGAACACCCTCTTCTTCACCATCTCTAGGAGCACGTGTTGTAGTTGATAGTGAAAAATAATAATCACCAATCTCATCTGAGATTGCATTAATCAAAGAACTTTTTCCAGCCCCACTTGGACCAGATAGTACAAGTACTACACCATTTATTTTATTCATTCATTATCACCTAGTGTAATATTTATACTAATTTTCATGCCTTTCATAGAAGCAGCAACTTTTTTATCACTCAATGCTGCTAATAAATTTTTAAGAGCATCTACTCCATCTATCTTCGCATCATCACCTAGCTCTTCAAGTTCATCTAAGTCTGAAGTTTTTTCTTGGATCTCTGACTCTTCCATACTCACTTCTTCGCCAATAGCAATTTTTAAATCTCGAGTATTTAAGGCATCTAAGCTATCAATACCTGTAGCTGCGATATCTAATAAAAGATCACTATCAACTTCACTCTCTAGCTCTTCATCTAAAAGTTCTTCTAGGGCATCTTCTATTTGAGTCTCTAAATCATTTTCAGTTTCTACACTGTCCAATTCATCTAGATCTTCATCATTAAATATAAGTTCATCTTCTAAACTACTTAAATCTAACTCTTCTTCATCTGACTCTATTTCTGTTTCATCTAGTAAATCTTGGACTTCTTGAACTTCTTCTTTATCTAAAACACCATCACTTCTTTCATCATCCTGTGAAAGTTCATCGTCCTCTATTACATCGTCGGTATTTGCTAAATCAATTGTATTTGTATCTTTTCCAAATACAGAAAAAAGCTCTACTAAATCGGTTGGTAAAAATGGTTTTTTAAGAGTAGCTGTAAAGCCTTCAACTTCGCCTGCATCTTTTGAGTATATATAGAGAGATTTTTTGTAATCTACCTTACTTTGCAGCTCATCAATAACTGTTTCACTATAAAGAGTATTATCTAAGACTAACAGGTCATAAGAGCCCTCTCGCACTTCATCTATTAAAGATGCTACATCTAACTCATCTGATGTCTTTTGTGCACTGAGTGTTACTAGTTTATTAACTACTGGATTATCGTTTACAAGTAATATTTTCACATCTGTTCCTCTCTAAAAGCTCTTTGTTGCAATATTGTATCAAAAAAAACTAAAAAAACATCTCTAAGGCATTAAATGCATCTTGCATCTGAACTTTTAAAATCAACATACTCGATGTAAGGGTCGCAATAAGCACTACAAATGCCACCATGATTTTGATTGGAAATCCAATAACAAGAAGGTTAAACTGAGGCATAGTCTTCATTAGCATACCAAATGTTACATCTTGAAGCCATGCTAAAGCTACAATAGGAAATGCAATTATAAAGCCTACTAGAAACATATTTGATGCTGCCCTAATTATGTATCTAAATAGATTTTCTTGCATCAAAAAACCACCTAACGGAATCGCACTTAAAGAGGAATCAATGAAGAGTAACATCCAGTGATGTAGATCTAATGCAACCAAAATCATCAGCCCCATTAGTGATAAAAACTGGGATATTATCGGCATAGATACCCCTGTTTGTGGATCAATCGCACTAGCCATTGAAAAACCCATCATAAAAGAGATTATACCACCCGCAAATGTTATAACATTATAAGCGAGTAGTAAAATTATACCTATAGCCATACCAAAAAAAAGCTCACTCAGTATTGCTAAAACAAGGGATGGCGTATTTATCTCTATAGCTACTTCAGGCATAGATGGATAAAAAACTATAGTGAAGAAAAATGCCATTGCAGCTTTAATAGTAATAGGAATATTTTGATGTGAAAAAATAGGTGTTGCAATAAAAAGTGCTGCAAAACGAAAGAAGAGTAGTATAAAACCAACTATATAAGTATCAGTAAATATAGTTGCCCATGACATATTACTTTACTTTAACCAGTTCTTTATTTTCTAGTCGATAAACATGTTTACACATATATGCTAAATCTTCGTCATGAGTAACTAAAATAACACCTGCCGCGTTTAGCTCTACATACTCAAAAAATAGTTTTATTACATCATGTGCTGTTGTTTTATCTAGGTTACCAGTTGGCTCATCAGCAAATATTATTCGAGGTTTTTTTGTTAAAACTCTTGCTATTGAGATACGTTGTTGCTGTCCGCCTGAAAGCTCAGTAACCTTTTGATTTATACATTCTACTACACCTAATTTTTCCAAAAGACTCTCTTGCACACTCTGGTTTGCAAGTAGTGCAGCTACTTCTAAGTTTTCATAAGCACTAAAACCTTTAAAGAGATAATGGGACTGAAAAACCAATCCCAAAGAGTCGCGTTTCATTTTAGCTAACTTATTTTTTTTCAGCAGAGATACATCTTCTCCAAGAAGAGTAACACTACCCTCATCCGCTTTTAAAAGAGTTGAGAGTATATGTAATAGTGTAGATTTTCCACTACCACTAGCACCAATAATAGCTATGGACTCTTTTTCATCAAGCTCCAAAGAGACATCATCAAAAAGTTTGCATTCAAAAGTGTGTGATAAGTTTTTAGCGGATAATAGATTCATAAGAGGATTATAGCGAATGTAGATAAAATTTGGCAAAAAAAAGGCTAAGACCGAAGTCCTAACCTTTTAGTAAAAAAGAAATAGTTTAAACTAAAAGCTTATGCCATTTGAGATGCTACTTCCGCAGCAAAATCATCTTCTTT
>CAZPRE010000002.1:32655-33397 GCA_964588875.1 uncultured Sulfurimonas sp.
CAAGGCGAACAAATTCAGTAATCTCAGCAGTACCACCAAGGGCTTTAGCAGCTTTGTCTATAGCTTGTGCTACAGTTAACTTCTCATCTAAAACATAGTTTTGCTCAAGAAGAGCTTGCTCTTTGTCTAAAGTCGTGTTATCAGAGATAAAACGAGCTAAAGAACCAGGAACAATTTTGTCCCAGATTTTCTCTGGTTTACCTTGCTCTTTAAGAGTAGCTTTGATATCAGCTTCAGCAGTAGCTAAAACTTCATCAGTTAATTGACTCATAGAAATGTATATTGGTACATTTTTAAGAGGTTTTTTAAGACGAGATAACTCTTCGTTCTCTTTTTTGATAACTTCAATACGTCCTACAGTTTCGCTAGCTACATAAGCAGCATCGAAATCTTTGTAAGAAAGAGTTGAAGGTTTCATTGCAGATGCATGCATAGCAACTTGTTTCAAAGTCGCTCTCATACCTTCTGCAGTTTTTTCACTGTCACATTTTGCAGTAATAATAACTGCAATACGGTTGTTTGAGTGAATATAACCATTTAATGCAGTAGTTGCATCAGCAGTTAAAGTATTGAAACGTCTCATCTCGATTTTTTCACCAATCTTGATAACAGCAGCTGTAAACTCAGCACCAAATGGACTTGCAACAAATGCAGCTACATCAGCAGGTTGATTATCAAAAATATCTTGAGTAGAATCTTGTACAAGTTTCTGGAAACCTTCATTTTGAGCAACAAAGTCAGT
>CAZPRE010000003.1:0-3020 GCA_964588875.1 uncultured Sulfurimonas sp.
CTTTGATATATATATGTTTCTGCACCACCTGTAAAACTGGCTGCATCATTTATCCATAGAATCTTCATTACTTATCCTTTATTTGTTTATACAGGCCAATTTTATTAAAGTCTGAACTTGTAGAATGTTTACTAGTATTATATATCCCTAGACCACCCTCGTATGTTGTGTTGTTAGAGGGTTTTGTTTCAATGATTTTATGTAGTGATGGAAACATCTTAAACTCCTTATTTTTAGTAGTATAGATAAAGTGATTGCAAATGGATTGCATTATACACATAAATATTTCAACTCTTGGATACATTCTCTTAAGCCCACTGTTGTGTTTCACCATTGAACTTAGAATAAATAAACTTTACTAGTAATGTATGTTGTACTTTATCTTTGTTGATTAAGAGGTGTAAGGTGTTGTTGTCAATTGCAAGTTGTGAAATTTTCAGTATTCTCTAGTGCATAAAGAATTGAGTTTATATCTTTATCCGTATTTTATGTTCGTAGTTACATTGACCTTTTTTAGGATAGCTAAACATTGTACACCTCACATATATTGTTTTTATTATTACCCATATTATATGTGAGGTCAATGCAAATGCATTGCATTAATATTTTAAGCTATACGATTAAAGTCATCTTCATATCTGACTATATCATCTTCTTCGAGGTATTCACCGACTTGTGCTTCGATCATTATGAGTTTAATGCGTCCAGGATTTTCTAGTCTATGTAATTCACCTGCTGGAATATATGTAGACTCGTTTGCTTGGAGAAGTTTTACATCACTTCCTACCGTTACTCTGGCCGTCCCACTTACTATAATCCAATGCTCATTTCGGTGAAAGTGCGATTGAAGAGAAAGGCGTTTTCCTGGGTTCACTACTATTTTTTTTGTTTTATAAGCTGTGTTATTTTCTAAAACAGTGTATGTACCCCAAGGTCGAGTTACCGTAGCAGGTATCTTAGTCAAGTCGCTATTTCTCTTGTTGAGTTCATTTACAACTTTTTTAACACCTTGAGAATTACCTTTTGTTGTTATTAGTAAAGCATCAGGAGTGTCTACTATGATTAGGTTATCTACATTGAGAGTAGCTATCATTCTATCTGATGATATTACGCAGTTGTTACTAGATTCAATTGAGATATGGTTTTGACTATTACTAGAAAGGAAGCTATCGCCACACACTTCATCAAGAGAGTCAAATGAACCCATATCATTCCATTTTGAGCTTAATGGTACTACTTTGAAATTATGATGGAGTTTTTCCATAAGTGCATTGTCAATACTTATAGATTCTATGTTGTGAACACTCTGAGCTAGAACTGTACATTCATTTTCAACCTGCATACTAGAATTCAATGATTGTTGTACATTTTCGAGTAGTTCTGGAATGATTTCTTTACAAGTTTTTAGGAAGTGAGATGCTTTAAAGCAGTATATACCACCATTCCATAAGTAGTTGCCATCTTCTAGAAATAATTTGGCAATATCCTCAGAAGGTTTCTCAATGAAGGATTCTACATTTTCGTTATTATGTTTAATATATCCATAACCGGTAGCAGCAAATTTTGGTTCTATCCCAACAGCAACAATATTATTATTTTGAGCAAGTTTTTTAGCCTGAAGTATAGTTTTCTCATAGCTTTCTTGATTGTTAATAATATGGTCTGAGGGAACAATACATAAGATTTCATCATCTTGTGCATTTAATGCAGCCATAATGATCGCAGCTGCACTATTTTTTGCGACAGACTCCCAAATAAATGTACTGTTTGTGTTTAGTATGTCTTGTAGATGGTCTAGGACTAAGAACTTATGTTCTATATTAGATATAACCATAAATTTATCACTTATGTTACTATTACGAAGAACAGTATTTTGAAATAAAGATTTGTTTTGATTAAACCTTACGAATTGTTTTGGCATTAAAGTACGACTTATAGGCCACAATCTTGTTCCACTTCCACCACTTAAAATTACTGTTGTCATTTTTTATTCCTTAATTATATTTATCAGCATTGTAATGGATGAGTATGCAAATACTTTGCATAACATTTGTTAGGCTACCTTTGATGTAGGAACAATCAAATTAATGACATAATCGACTTAGGAAACGATACCATGATTTATTATTTCTAGCAAATATCTTTTTTCTTCAGATGCAGACATAATGATGATTTTTTTTCTTTGTTTCATCAAAGTGTATTTTATAAAGGTTAAGACCTTCTTGAGCATCTTCTACATAAAGTATCTCTAAATTTTAAGATATTTCTTTTAATGATTGAACCTTATTAAATCTTTTAACTTGTTTAATAATAACACCTGAGTTGTTGTATAATTGCACAAAAAGACAAATAATGACTGATTTAATAACTACTATTGCAAACAAAACATCCCTCAAAACAGAACATATACGAAATATTTTAAAACTATTAGACGAGGGTTCTACTATTCCTTTTATTGCGCGTTATCGTAAAGAGATGACGGGTGGTGCTGATGATGAAGTACTACGTGAATTTGAAGTAATCTATGTAAGTTCTAAGAAGCTTCTTGAGCGAAAAGAAGAGGTCTCTCGTCTTATATCTGAGCGTGCTACTTTATCAGAGGCTATCAAAAAGAGCATAGATGAAGCCGAGACGCTCAGAGTATTAGAAGATATTTATAGACCTTATAAAGAGAAAAAATCTTCTCGTGCTACAACTGCTGTAGCTAAGGGACTTACTCCTTTATCAAACACTCTTCAAGGTGCGAGGTTAACTACAAATGAATTTAAAAGCGAAGCAAAGAAGTTTGTAAGGGGTGAAGTTGCCTCAGTAGAAGAAGCCATCAAAGGCGCTCAAGATATTTTGGCGGAACGTTACGCTGAAGAACCACGAGAGAGAGAAGCTATTCGTAACTCTATGCAACGCTATGGAAATATAGAAACAAAAAAGACAAAGACTTTTAATGAAAATGGAGTTTATAAAAACTTGGCTACAAAGTCAGAAAAAGTAGCTTATATTCCATCGCATAGATACTTGGCAAT
>CAZPRE010000003.1:3120-31618 GCA_964588875.1 uncultured Sulfurimonas sp.
TTTGTAAGTGGATGTAAGTTGGCGGTTATAGATGAAAATGGAAACTATTTAGAATCAGCGGTTATTTATCCGACTGAACCTAAAAAAGATTATGAGAACTCTAAAAAAAGAGTCTTAGCACTTGCAAAGAAATACAGTATAACTGGCGTTGCCATTGGAAATGGAACTGCTTCTCGTGAAACGCAAGAGTTTTTTGCTCGTCTAAATAGTGATGAGAATGCTAATCTAAGTTATACAGTTGTCTCAGAAGCTGGTGCATCCGTTTACTCGGCTTCACAACTAGCACAAGACGAGTATCCAAATCTCGACGTAACAATCCGTGGAGCGATATCTATAGCGCAAAGACTTCGTGACCCAATGGCAACGCTTGTAAAAATAGACCCTAAATCACTGGGAATAGGGCAGTATCAACATGACGTTGACCAAAAGCTTTTACATAAAAGACTTGATGACATAACTTCGGACTTGGTTAACCGTGTTGGAGTTGATATAAACTCTGCCTCTGGGTCTTTGCTCTCTCATGTAGCGGGTATTGGGATAAAAATTGCAAACAACATAATAGACTTTCGAGATGAAAATGGAAACTTTACAAGCAAAAACCAACTTTTAAAAGTAAAAGGTTTAGGTAAAAAAGCATATGAGCAGGCTGCAGGATTTATTAGAATCAAAAATGGGAAAAACATGTTTGATAACAGTGGAATTCATCCAGAGAGTTATGAGGTTGCTAAAAAGCTTAATGGACTTGATTTGGCAACGCTAGATGTTAAAACCAAAGCCAAAGAGTTTGGAGTTGGAGAAGAGACACTACATGACATTCTAAAAGAGCTACAAAAGCCAGGATTTGACCCTAGAGAAGATTTACCTGCTATACCATTTAAAGAAGGCCTAACAGACATTAAAATGCTCAAAGAGGGTAGCTTTGTCTCAGGTATTGTAAGAAATATCGCAGACTTTGGAGCATTTGTCGATATTGGGCTTAAAAATGATGGCATGATTCATATATCAAAAATGAGTCAAAAAAGAATAGCACACCCATTAGAAGTACTCTCAATTAATCAATATTTACCCATGATAGAGGTAGTGTCTATTGATAATGGAAAGATTGGACTTAGTTTAATCTAAATTAAGATTTAAAAACCTCTAAAGATATTTGGAAGGATTTAGCAGTTCTGAAAATATTTTCTCAATATTAAGAGAAATTCCCTATATCGTGATGATTTTACTGCCTAAAAAGGCAACTATTGCTGTTGTTAAAGGTATCGTAGCTAAGGCTACGATTTCCCTCTATTTAATCAAGTGGATTAGTCTAGTCAACTTTTTTCAATTTATCTTTTAAAATAATCTTTCCAGATTCTACACCCGGTTGGTTATATGTATTTATTCTTACCATATTTCCTATTAAGCTTGTAAGTAATTGGTAATTAAACATAAGTCCTGCTAAGTTTCTCTCATTTACTTTTTCTATAGTCATTACATCGTATGGTATATCACCCATATTTTGGAGTGCCTCTATAGTTGCATCTGCTTGATGAGTAATAAGTTGATTAAAGCTAAGGTTATCTAAATAATTTAACTCTTCTAATCCTTCAAGATTTACTGCTGGTATAGTTGTCTCGTCATTTCTATCTTCAATTTTTATAAATGTTACAGTCTTATCGCGTTTACCTTCTGCAATGAGCTGTAAAAAGCTATGTTGATCTACTGGTCCGACAATACCTATAGGAGTAAATGCTTGTCTTGTTGTATCTACACTTATCTTTCCTAGACTTTCGCCCCAAAGTTGTATATACCACTTGTTAAAGCCTTCTAGAACACTAGAATAGCTGAAAAGTACATTTATGCTAAAGCTATGTTTATTCTCTACTATAAATCTAGCTTTATCCATAAGGATTGTATACTGTTCTTTTTTATTAAAGAAAGAGTTGTATGTATCTTGACAACCTCCTAGTAGTTCATCAATATTGACTCCTACACATGCAAGAGGAACAAGACCAACAGTTGAAAATACTGAAAATCTTCCACCTACATCTTTAGGTACCACAAATGTTTTCATAGAGTTTTTGTTAGCATATTGTGTAAGTTTACTATCACTCTCACTTATGATAACACAGTTAGAACTATCTATAATAGTTTTAGTGTGGAGGTATTTAAATGTACTTACCATTTCTACCGTAGTTCCTGACTTACTTATGACAACAAAAAGTGTATCTTCAAGATCTAGTTGTTTAATACGGTCGTTAATATCTATTGGGTCAGTTGACTCAAAAAAGTGTAATTCTTTAGAGTAATTATTAGTTCGTTTTAAAAAATCATATATAGCAAAAGTACCTAATGAACTTCCACCTATTCCTATAACTGCAATGTGCTTTTTAGTTACTGTAGCAGCGAATGAATTGATTTCTTTAGTATCTTGAAACGGAAGAGAGTAATAACCTATAGTTTCTCTTTCTTCTTTTATAGCGTCAAATATAGCCTCATTGGGTTGTGTAGCATCAAAGTTTTTTGCATAAGTCACGATTAATCCTTTTTATTTTAGTTTATAATATTTAAGTTCGTACTTTTAGAACTTTATCTACTCCAAAGTGGGCAGCTCCTAAAAGTGCTGCGTTTTGGTTTAGTGATATTTTAACTTGTATATTCTTGAGAGTATCTTTAAAACGTCCTTTATTGACAAAGGCATTGATAAAATTCCCATCGAGTAAAAAAGGTAACATTTTTGGAGCGATTCCACCACCAATATAAATGCCTCCTAGCGATAGAGATTTTAGAGCAAGGTTTCCAGCTTCAGCACCATAGATCTCTACAAAAAGTCGTATAGTCTCTAAACATAAAGGGTCAGCATCTTTTAAAGCACACTCTGTTACCATCGCATTTTTATCTTCACCTTCAGCTATTTCAAGCATCATCTTAGGTTCATTTGCAAAGTTCTGCTCTTGGAGAAACTCATAAATTGTGTAGATACCCACTCCTGATACAAGTCGCTCAACACTTACATGATCACAATGACGTTTTCTCATCCAAGTCAAGAGCTCATCTTGTAAAGAATTCAGTGGTGCAAAATCACAATGTCCACCCTCTGAACCTATGGGGTGGTAATTCTCTCCATCATAAAAAAGTATAGCTTCACCAAGTCCAGTTCCTGCTGCAATGACTGCACGATTTCCTTCAAAGGGTTGAGCATCTTTGTTTACATTTACAAACTCTTCATCATCAAGATAGAGCATTCCATAGGCAGTAGCTTCTAAATCATTGAGTAGCTTTACCTTTAGAGTATTACACTTTTTTTGAAGATCTTTTGTATCTATAACCCATGGAAGATTTGTCGTACGACATACTCCATTAATAACAGGACCAGCAATTCCTAGACAAACAGCCTCTATCTTTTTGACCCCACAAAGGAGTATAAACTCCTCGATGACATCAGAAAAACTTCGATAGTCTTGTGATACAAACTGCTTTTGTTCTTGTAGGTTTAAATTTCCATCTCTGTACTCGTAAAGAGCTAGATTAGTTTTTGTTCCACCTATATCACCAGCAAGTATCATTTTAAATCCTCTTCTTTCATTAAAAAGCTAAATGCTTCGATAAAACTCTCTTGTGTTTCTAATACAGAAAGCTTATAAAAAGCACTCCATGCTTCTCCTTTATGGTCGTCGTACACTCGTGCATTATTGTTCTTAGTCCATGAGATTCGTACGGCATGTCCTATAAGAACATCAAGAACAATATCGTCTTGAATGTGAATCTCTGGATTCGCTTGAAAGAGCTTTATAAGGCCCTCTAGAAGTTCAATGTTGAGCTTTTTATAGTCAGGTATCTGAATACTTTGAAGCAGCGTATCGATTTTAAGCTCAAAACTTCTTTCTCCCGCTGTTGATTCAAGTGTCGATTCCGAACCAATTCTACTTTGTGTACTATATTTATCGCCTATCACCAAGCCGTTGCACTGTTGTAAGATATGCCAAACATCTTCATAAAACATTTCGCTCAGTACCCCAATCATGCCCATATTTTTTCTCCAAACTGCCCAATCTTCTACTTCAATTGTTTCATCATTAGCTGGTTCCAAAATGCATACATCCAAGTTTTCGGCTCCAGATACACGAAGAATTTCTAACTTTTTCAACTCTTGTAGCTCTTTTGAATAAGATTGAAAAATAAATTTTAATGTATCGAAGATGCCGTGTGGTGAAAAACGCAAGAGTTCTTCATATGCATCTCCTATGGATAAATCTCTTTCTCTACTTATGTGACCAACTAAAAGCTGAATACAATCCCAAGTACGAAGAGTAAGCATATTTGTAAAGAGTTCGGGTTCTATACGGATGAGATGACCTAAATGCAAGATTATCTCTTGTGTTAGAACTTTCTCTGCATTGTTGTCTCCACAATATTCATCTATGGTTTGCATAATCTCTTGCGGTCTTTTTGGCTCAGAGAATATTGCTAAATCACTATATGCACGTCCAACTGCTAAACGTTTCTGCTCTGTTACTATATCCATCAAAGCATCTTCTATTCGTATATCGTACATTTCATTTTTTTGAGCGATGGTGCGTACTTGGGTCCAGTCGTGTCCAATTGCAGCCAATTCATACTCTTCTTTATTTGTACCTACTCCGTGGAGTTTTAACTCTTTGAGGATTGTAGTTGAAATGCTATCTATTCTCTCTATATTTGCTAACTCAAGTAACTCTTCAACTTTTACTGTTTGTACCGGAGTTGTGTCGCACATATTAGTTTGCAATTCTAAGAGAAGTTCGATTATTACATCTTTGGAGTGATCTCTTAACATATCTTCACGTACTAAAAAAGGAATGATTGGTTTTCCGATTTGTGTCCAAGAACTTGCTAAAAATCGTACGGAGGATTTATAATGCTCTGCAAGAAGATCATTATCAAAGCCAAAGTAAAAAGCTTTTGGATCAAAATAATATGGAAAAAAGAGTGTTTGCTCTCCTTTGAGTAAATGTAAACGAGAAGTTGTAATCGTTCGAGGGCTTAAAAGCTCTCTTCCCAAAAGTCCTAATTTTTCATTTTTTCCCAAAAGAGAGTGTATGACTGAAAGCTCAGAAGCATGCATACAATTCATAGGTTCTATCTCATGAAGAGTTTGGGACTCAATGCCAAAACCTAGTAGGTGCTCTTTTACTTTTTCATTTTCCACAATGACAGAGACTAAAGGAGATGTTGTGATTGGTTTTCCAATGCGTTTACTTCTATGGAGAGGGTCTATATCGTTGGTTTCTAAAATACCCTCGATAATCATCTCACTTAACATATAAAGACTCTGTGCCCAAACTAGAGGTAAGTTTTCATTTACAATCCTATCTTGAGAGGTAGGGTTTGCTTTTTCCGCTTCTATGTTCTCTTTTGGTACTATGTAAAGCTCGGGTAAAAGTTTTTCCCCTTCTTCTTCAACAAAAAGAGGTTCAAGCTTTTTCTTCCAAGTCTCTATGGCTTCTTTGTCATCTCGCATCAAAGCATCTAAAAGAAGATATGTAAAAAAGAGAGGCCACTCAGACTCAATGTTAGAAAATGCACGTAGTTCGGATGGTTCGTAATGTAAACGCGATTCATCTTCGACACTACTTTGGTGTCCATCGAGTAAAAAACGCTTGCATCCGTAACGACCTGAAAGTTTATTTATTATTTTATCTCGTGTTTTTTTTACAAGTTTTTCGTCTTCCACCGCATAAGCAGGATATCCTATAATGCTCAAAAGTGCTGCATCGGTCTCTTTAGAATTTGACTCGCGAGGAAGCAATCCTTTGAGTGTTACACGTGAACGTGCTATATCGTTGAGAACAACATGTATTACACCTTCTTGCGACGAGCAATCTGAAAAAAGATTAAAACCGTTGATGGCTTCCAAAGCAGCCTTTGCCATTCCAACTGAGCTACAATTTATCTCAGCAGTACCATGGTTTATCTTATTTCCTCTCTCCCAAATCCCATAATCAGGTGTAGCATATGTACGACTGATATAGTGAACAAGATTTTGTACAAAGTTTACTTCGTCAAGAGTGTAAATTAAAGAGAGTCCAGAAGCACTCATCTGTGCAATCATAAGAACAAAAAGAGAAGTTGCATCGAGCTGTAAATGTCCCCATTCATCATCTCCAACGACAGATAAACCTGTGTCAGTTGCATACTTTGCATGGAGTGCATCAAGCGGATTATGACTTTGTTTGTAGGCTTCTACACGATCTGATTGTCGCATCATAGAAGTGAGTAGTCCACGCATAAGCTTTACAACACTTTGCTTTAGAGTATGTGAACGGTAGTCTTGGGGAGCATATTTTTGATATGACAAAGAGAGTCCCCAGACACTGAGGATACTATAGACATTGTCCCGTACCCAAGCATCTGTGTAATCTCCATGTGCATTAACTGCTGTACTTGCAGGTAGTAGACCTGTAATAGCATCTTGACGCGAGAGTATTATTTTATCTATCGAAGTGAAATGTTTATTAAGTAAAATGTCTATATTTTCTTTATTCATCTCTTTTTCTATTTTCTATTTAAGCTCTCAAAGCCTGGCAGTATTTTTCCCTCAAGAAGCTCTAAACTTGCTCCACCACCAGTAGAGATAAAACTAAAGTTCTGTGACTCTCCAGCTCTTTCAACACTATCAGCTGTATCGCCTCCACCAACTATAGTATATGCATACGAATCAGCTATAACAGTTGCTAATTTATAAGTTCCTTTTGAGAACTTATCTACTTCATACAGACCCATCGGTCCATTCCAAATAATTGTGTTTGAAAGGCCTATCACTTCTGCGAAAAGTTTTGATGTTGCAGGACCTATGTCAACGGCACTAAATCCTTCTAATATTTCTTGTGAAGGAATAATTTTCACATCAATTGGGTGATCAACAGAGTCAGTTATAACAAGGTCTACGGGAAGGTATACTTTTACATTTTGTACTTTAGCCTCTTCTAAGACTTTTAGAGCAACTTTCTCATACTCACTCTCATATAGAGAATTTTGCATATCGTATCCAAGTGCAGCTAAAAAGGTATTACTCATAGCTCCACCGATTATAAGTTTGTCTATTTTTGGCATAACAGCACTTAGTAGTGTGATTTTAGAAGATATTTTTGCTCCACCAACCACTAAAGTTATAGGTCGAACAGGTTGTTCAAGTGCTTTTGAAAATGCTGTTACTTCTTTTGCCATTAAGAATCCGGCAACACTAGTTTTTACAAATTCAGTTATTCCATAAGTAGAAGCATGTTTACGATGCGAAGTTCCAAAGGCATCATTAACATAAACATCACATAAAGAGCCAAGCTTTTGCGAAAGCTCTCTATCATTTTGTTTTTCTCCCTCATGAAAACGGATATTTTCTAGTAAAAAGATTCTCTCTAAAGAGCAAGTAGATATTTCCTCTTTTGAAGCTTCAAAATCTTCTACAAAAACAACTTTTCTATCTAGTAGTCTCTCTAGTCTTTTCACTATATGTTTGAGTGAAAATTTATCATTTTGAGATCCTTTAGGACTTCCAAGATGTGTTACAAGAGTAATAGAACATGGGTTATGGTCTATACAATAGTTTATAGTCGGTAATGCTGCTCGAATTCGTCTATCATCAGAAATACTTTGATTCTCATCCATTGGGACATTAAAATCAACTCTGATTAAAACTCTTTTTCCAGTTATATCAATATCTTTGAGGGTTTGTACACCGCTCATATACTCAATGTTACTAGTCATTATTTTCACCAGATAGATACATTTTTTCATAGTATTCATCTGCCATACGAATTGAATCAAATGCTGGAGTAACATCCTTCATTGAAGTCTTCATGATTTTCAACCATTCTTTGGGATTATCATAATAGGTAGGAATTATCTGATTTTCTAAAATATCCATCATATTCTTATTATCAATCTCATCTTGCTTTTCGACTGGTACATCATGATCCATTGGTGGAATTGTAAAAGCATTTACACCATCTTTTGCAAATTCTGGATGCCAACCATCATCTGTAGAGAAATGAATCGCTCCATTCATAGCTGCAGTCATACCACTTGTACCACTTGCTTCACGAGATATTCTTGGAGTATTAAGCCAAACGTCTGCTCCATACTTTAGTGCACGTGAAAGATCAAGTTCATAACCGATTAGGACTGCCATGTTTTTCATAGAGTGACTTATATGAATCAACTCATTAAACATATTTACAGCATTAAAATCAAAAGGATAAGGTTTTCCAGCCCATATGATTTGTACTGGTCTCTCTGAGTTCTCGATTATTTTTTTAAAACGTTCAAAATCTTGTTTGATAAGGTCTGGACGTTTATATTCTGCAAATCTACGAGCCCATACAAGAGTAAGAACATTCTCATCAAACATTTTTCCTGTTTGGTCTGCAACTATACTAAAGAGTTGGCGTTTAAGATGTTTTTTACGTTCAGTAAGATCTTTTGATCTGTTTCTTTCTAATGCTTTCAAAATGGTTTTATCCATCCAGAAATTTTTACTCTGTGCATTTGTGATAGATATAATCTCTGAAGTACCTTCGCAATCTTTCCACATTCTGTTGGCTACTTCACCATGTAGTTTAGATACCGCGTTTGTTTTCTTAGCAGCTCTAAGTGCTCCAACTGTAAGGTTAAAAGTATCTCCTTCTATCATAGTTATCTCTCTAACAGTATCTAAAGAAAGACCATTAAAAAAACCAAACTTGTGTAGAAGGTGGATGCTATGTTCTTCATTACCTGCATCTTCTGGTGTATGTGTTGTAAATAACACTTTCTCTTTTACTTTTTTCATAGATTCGTACTTACTATAAAGTTCATACACTAAAGGAAGAGCATGCCCTTCATTCATATGAAAAAGCTCTATCTTCTGATCTAGTGCTTCTAAAACCTTAACACCACCTATACCTAATACAATTTCTTGAGATATACGAGTCTCTTCATTTGCATCATAGAGTTTTTGAGTAATTGTACGTGAGAGAAAATCATTTTCTTCTATATCTGTAGAAAGTAAAAGAAGAGGTGCCGATTCAAATATACTAGGTTCTAAATAGTAAGCTTTTACATGAACATCTTTTCCATGTATTTTTACCGTAGCTAAAACTCCTAAATCTTTTAAATAAGAGTAGTGTTTTCGAATAAATTCAGCTTTAAGAGATCTATCTTCATTGCGGGCTTGATCGTAGTAGCCTTTACTCCATAAAATACCAACACCAACTATATTTTGGTTTAAATCATATGCACTTCGCATGTGCGAACCAGCTAGAAATCCTAAACCTCCTGAGTAAATCTTGAGAGCTTGATGGATAGCGAACTCCATAGAAAAATATGCAACACTTTTTGTGTACTTCGAGTCAAATTTATAATCGTGTAATTTCATTTATTGTCCAAATTGTAATTTAATTCGAATTATACCCAATTTGATATGAAAAAAATCTAGCTAACTGCATCAAAAGTAGACATATTTTACAATTGGTTAAATTCCAGTCAATTTTATTCCTATTTAAATGGTAAAATAAGGTACAATTTCGTCATATAAATTTACTTATATATACAGGAGAAAAAATGAAAGCAGTTGTAATGGCAGGTGGCTTTGGAACAAGAATCCAACCACTTACAAACTCTCGTCCAAAACCAATGTTACCAATCATAAATAAACCTATGATGGAACACACAATGATGACTCTTAAAGATTTAGGAATTACAGAATTTATTGTCTTACTTTATTTCAAACCTGAAATAATACAAGATTATTTTGGTGATGGAAGTGATTTTGGTATTAAAGTGTCTTATGTAGTTCCTGATGGTGATTTTGGAACTGCTGGTGCAGTAAAACTTGCTGAAGATTTAATAGGTGATGAGAACTTCATTATTATTAGTGGAGATTTAGTTACTGATTTTGATTTTCAAAAGATTTTTGATTTTCACAAAGAAAAAAATGCAAAACTTAGCATTACTCTTACTTCGGTAGATAACCCTTTAGAATTTGGTGTTGTTATAGCAAATGCTGATGGACAAATTGAGAAGTTTTTAGAAAAACCTAGTTGGGGAGAAGTTTTCAGCGATACTATTAATACAGGTATCTATATAATAGAACCAGAAATTTTAAAATATATTCCAAAAAATGAAGACTACGATTTTGGTAAAGATCTTTTTCCTCGTCTTATGAAAGAAGGCGTTGAACTTATGGCAGGAAGTGCTGAAGGTTACTGGCGTGATGTTGGAAATCCAGAGAGTTATCGTGATGTTTATGAAGACATTCTTAACAATAGAGTAAACCTCAAGATAGCTGGTGAAAAAACTATTTTTCCAGATGGTGTTCTCTACAGCGAAGTTCCTTACTCACTTGATAAAAGTATAGAGATAGTAGGTACGGTTATTATTGGCAAAAATGTACAATTAGGCGAGGGTGTAAAACTTAGTAATGTTGTTCTTGGTAACAATGTAACTATCGGTGAACACTCAAAAATCAGAAACACTGTTATGTGGAATGATATTACAGTAGATAAAAATGCCATGCTTGATGGATGTGTCATTTGTAATGATAATGTCATAGGTAAAAATGTAACTGTAAAAGCGGGACTTATTCTTGCTGAAGGCTGTGAGATAGGTCAACTTGTTAATGTAGAAAAAGATGTAACTATCTGGGCGAACAAAGTGATAGAAGATGCAGCAATAGTAAGCAACTCTCTCATCCTTGGAAGTAAATACAAAAATTCTATTTTTGAACTTGGAGCAGTTTCAGGACACTCAAATGTTGAACTCTCATGTGAAATGGCTACAAAACTAGCTGAAGCATTAGGGGCACAACTTCCGGTAGGTTCAACTGTACTCATTTCAAGAGATTATCATAAAAATTCTCGTATGCTTAAACGTGCGTTTTTAGGTGGATTACTTTCTGCTGGTATAAATGTTATAGACTACCAAGATATTCCATCAGCTGTACTACGCTGTAGTCTTTCTTCAAATGAAGAGTATGATGCAGGTGTATACTTTCACCAACTCTTAGATGATCCTACAAGTACCGTTATTACTTTTTACAATAATGAAGCACTTCGTATTAACAACGACATATCTAAAAAAATCGAAAAAGCTTTTTTCAAAGATGCCTTTAGACGTGTAGACTACTCACAGATTGGTCAGATTACTGAATCTAATTATGAAAAAGAGTACAATATTTACAAAGCCGGTATGAAAAATGTTCTTCAAACTCATCAGTTTAAGTGTGTAGATTGTCGTGTGGCAGTCGATATGATGCACGGAATGGCATCAAAAGTTTTTCCAGATATCTTAAATGAAATGGGTGTAGAAAACATTATGTTTAATGCCTACCCTGATGAACCAAGTCTTGCAAACATTAACTCTCTTGTTAAACGCTCTACTGAAGATATGAGTGCTGTTGTTACAGCTCTTAAACTCGATGCTGGATTTATGGTCTATCCTTACGGACAGCGTTTAGACATAATGTGTGATAAAGGGACTCTTCTTGGAAAACAAGGCTCACTGTATCTTGTGCTCTCTCTTTTAAACATGCAAGCAAAAGCTGATGGAGTTAAGAAGAATGTATTTCTTCCTACTTGGGCAGCGGATATCGTCTTTTTTGACTCTCTTAATATCTCTCGTGGAAATTATGCAAACTTCAAAGATGCTAAGATAAGAGAGTATGATCTTATCGCAACAGGGGAAGGAAACTTTACCTTTACAGAATTCGCAACACACCGTGACTCAATGTTTGCAGCACTGAAGATTTTAGAGATGGTCTTCTCTTTAAATGTGACTCTTTCTAAAATGATAGAGTCAATGCCTCACTTTTACTATAAATCTACAGAGATTTCTTGTATTCAATCACTCAAGGGTAAAATGATGCGCATGTTCTTAGAAGATGCAAAAGACAAAAAATCATCAACAATTGATGGAGTGAAAATCTGGCTTGATACTAATGACTGGATTCTTATGATTCCTGATCAGTATAGTGACCATTTAAATATCTATATTCAAGCTCAAACTGATGAAAAAGGGGAAGAGATTTTAGCTACTTACAATGCTAAAATTTTAGAGTGGTCTAAACTTTAATGTCGCAAAACTCTCTTAATCTATGCTTTTTTTGGCATATGCATCAGCCTGATTATAGAGGCAGTGATGGAGTAATGAGTATGCCGTGGGTTTTTCTCCACGGCATCAAAGACTACTATGAGATGCCTTGGTTACTTAGTCAACACGAGGGAGTCAAAGCAAGTTTTAATATTACAGCTCCTCTCATAGAACAACTTAACCTTTATGGTGAACCACTCAAAAATGACTATTTCTTATCACTTTGGCACAAAGATCCCAAAGAGCTTGAAGAGAGTCAGAGAGAATGGCTTATTAAAACATGTAAGTCTACACAGTATGAAACTATGGTTAAGCCTATAGAGCAGTTTAAACTTCTTTATGACAAAGAGCATCTTAGTGAAGATGAACTTGTAGATTTTGAAGTTCTCTTTATGCTTTCATGGTGCGGAAACTATCTTCGTCAAGAAAACACCCTTGTTAAAAAGCTTTTTAAGAAAGAGAAAAACTATACACAAAAAGATAAGAGTCTGCTTTTAAAGACACTGACAGAGTTTATAAAAACAATTTTACCTTTTTATGCTTCTTTACAAACAAAAGGAGTTATCTCACTCTCTACGACACCTTATAACCATCCTATTTTACCTCTACTTCTAAACATGAATAATGCAAAATATGCAAATGAACATACAACTATAGTAGAGAATCATATTACACTCCGTGATGATGCTATAGAACAAGTTGAGAGATCAATTAAGTTATATGAAGAGACCTTTGGTGCTAAACCAACTGGTTTTTGGCCTGCAGAAGGTGCTGTTGATGAAGAGAGTGTACAAATTTACAAAGAGAGAGGTATTACTTGGATAGCTACCGATGAAGCCATTCTTTTTCGTTCTTTAGAAGACGACTCACGAGCTAGCCTTTACAAACCTTATGATTTTAACGACATGAGTATAGGCTTTCGTGATCATGCACTCAGTGATCTTATCGGTTTTAATTATAGATTTAAATCGGGAGAAGATGCAAGTAATCACTTTATGGATGTAGTTAAACCAATAGCTGATGCAAATGACGATGCCACTCTTTTTGTCATCTTAGATGGAGAAAATGCTTGGGAGTTTTTTGACAATAATGCTTATGACTTCTTCACATCTTTATATAATCGTTTTTCATCAACATCTTGGTGTAATACAGTTACTATGGATGAAGCGAGTAAAATAAAAAATAGAGGTACTCTTGAAAAACTAGCTTCTGGTAGTTGGATTCATGGTAATTTCGACACTTGGTCTGGTCATAGTGAAAAAAATCGTGCTTGGGAGCTTATTTACCAGACTAAACGCGACTATGAGCACCATAAAAAAGATATATCTGCAGAGACTATGAAAGAGATTCAGTTTCACTTTTTAGCATCAGAGTGTAGTGACTGGTTTTGGTGGTATGGAGATGATCATGTAACAGAGTTTGGTTCAGAGTTTGATACACTGTTCCGTGAGCATCTTATAAGTATATATAAGCTTCTTAATGCTCATCCACCAGCTGATTTATTCGTACCTATTATTTCACATAAAAGTCAAGCTTCTTTTTTACTTAAGCCTCAGAGTTCTATTTCGCCACTTATAGATGGTAGAGATAGCTCTTTCTTTGAGTGGATAGGATCTGGAAGTATAGATGAAAGCAAACTCTATTCTACTATGGATAGAGTTCGTGGTCCGATAGAAAAAATACACTATGGTCAAGATGATAGTAGTATTTATCTCGCATTTGATGGAGAGATAGAGATGCTTAAAGCATCGAATCTTGAACTTGAAATTTTTGTTGAAGAAACAGGAAAAACACTCTCTTTCGCAATGGATGAAAATTCTACTCACAATGGTGCTAAATTTGCGATTAATGAACGTATAGAACTAGAACTCTCAAAAATGAATTGCAGCGAATGTACGCAGGTACATCTACGCTTTGAGATTCTCCAAGGAAAAGAGATAATCCAGACTATGCCTGGTTATGGTGCTCTTGCAATCAATTTAGAAGAGACCTATGCAGCTAACTGGTTTGTATAAAAAATATAAAAATATAAACGGAAAAATATAAATGAAAGATACTACTAAACTACTTTTCGGGATTCATATGCACCAACCAATCGATAATTTTGATTGGGTAATTAAGCATGGTGTAGAGGTCTGTTATGGGCCATTTTTTGAGGTCATGAGCAAATACCCAGAGTTTAAATTTGCCGTGCATTGCAGCGGATGGCTTATGGAAGAGATTAAAAAGAAACATCCAAAAGTTTACAAAAATATAAAATATCTTGCAGCTCAGGGGAGTATAGAGTTCTTTAGTGCTGGATACTATGAACCAATACTTAGTGTAATTCCATCAGAGGATAGAGTTGCACAGATAGATATGCTCAACAACTCGATAAAAAAAGATTTCAAGCAAACTCCAAAAGGTTTATGGCTGACTGAACGAGTTTGGGAATCAGCTCTTATTCCAGATTTAAACAAAGCAGGTGTAAAATATACGGTAATGGATGATTACCATTTTCAATGTGCTGGTTTTGACGAGGAAATTTTAGACGGTTACTTTATGAGTGAAGAAAGCGGAGCGGAGATGGGACTTTTTCCTATCAGCAAGAAACTACGTTATGCCATTCCATTTTTAAATGTCTCAAGTGCTATTGAAGCAATTAAATCATTTACAAGAGAAGAAAATTCAGCTGCTATCATCTTTGATGATGCAGAGAAATTTGGAATGTGGCCGGGGACTTACGAATGGGTATATGAAAAAGGCTGGCTAGAATCTTTCGTTCAAGCTGTTTTAGCAGATGAGCAAATAGAAACTATGCACTTTGACACCTACTATGAAAGTGAAAAACCACGAGGAATCGCTTACTTGCCAAATGCTTCTTACTATGAAATGGGCGAATGGAGTTTAAGAGCTGACGATGCTCTAAAACTCAAAGATTTAAAAAATGAAATGGGCGAAGAACGTTATGAAAATGAGGGAGTTAAATTTCTTAAAGGCGGTATTTGGAAAAACTTTCTTGTTAAATATGAAGAGAGTAACCGTATTCATAAACGCACACTTGAACTCTCTAAAGCAAAAGAGCAAGTTAACAAGAAGAAGTTTGACTTAGCACTGTACAAGGCACAAGCAAATGATTCTCTTTGGCATGGAGTTTTTGGAGGATTGTATCTTCCAAATCTTCGTGATAATGTCTACACTTACATCATTCAAGCGGAGAATATTCGCTATGCAAATAAGACAATAATTCAATCTGATACAAACGAACTCGATGGATATGAAAAAATAAAAGCTGTTACTCCGGAGTATATCTTTCGTTTTGACTCAGCACATGGAGGACAACTCGTAGAGTTTGACTCAAGAGCGCATACTTTTAACTGGCAAAATACTCTGACTCGTCGAAAAGAGGCTTATCACGAGGAACTCTTAAACCCAAAACATGAAGAGAGTGTACAAGAAATTACTGATGGAATAGATACTATCCATCATGCAGCAGCAGATGTTTCAGCTGAGCTTAAAAATGCCATCATTTATGACTGGCATCTAAAAAACTCTTTTATCGATCATATCAGTGATTCAAATTTTAATTTAGACAACTTTAGACATGCAAACTTCAAAGAGTTTGGTGACTTTGCAAATCAAGGTTTTGAAGTGCAAAAGACAAAAAATAGTGTTGAGTTCTCACGAGATGGAGGAATCTACCTAGATGGGCAAAAGAGTACTACATTATGTAAAACCTACAAACCAAACAAGAATGGTTTTGAATTTAGTCTTGATTTAAAAACAGAAGCGAATGGAGAATTCAAATATATAATGGAACATAATTTTCATTTTGCAGACTATGAGATGGTTCGTGTAAATGATACTCTTTTAGAAGAAGATGGAATCATAAAAAATACACAAACTTTGGAGATTGAAGATCTCTTTCTTAAACAAAAAATTATTATAAAGATGCAGATTCCTTGTGATATTTATTATTTCAAGCTAAAGACACTCTCACAAAGTGAACATGGTTTTGACTTAAGCACACAAGGCGTGAGTTTTGCAATGACTAGCTCATTTGAAAACTCTTTAAATATAGATGGCTCTTTGGAGGTTTTAGATGTCTGAAATACGTTACGATCGTTTACATGATTCCTATGTCATTATCGCACCTGAACGCTTACACCGTCCAGTACATGACATATGTGATAGAGAGCATCGTGCTCTAGAGAGAGTCTGTCCATTTTGTGAAGGGAATGAAAAACTTACTCCTCCTGAAATCTTTGCCCTTCGTTCAAGCGATAGTTTTGCAAATGAGAAGGGATGGAAGACACGTGTTGTTCCAAACCTTTATAAAGCAGTACAGATAGAAGCTCCCTATGAACACCATTATGGTATGTTTGAACACTGGGATGGATTTGGTGCACATGAAGTTCTTATAGACACAGCCGAGCATTACACCTCTATGACACAGTGGAGTGAACAAAATGTAGTAGATTGGCTTACAACACTTCGTTTGAGAGTGACTGATTTACGAGGAGATAGCCGAATCGCCTCACTTTCACTTTTTAAAAATGAGGGTGTTGAAGCTGGTGGTACACAGCCACACTCACATACTCAAATCATTGGACTTCCTATTGTTCCAAAATCAAAAAAAGAGCAATATGAACGACTTTATGAGCACTATAAACATAATCAAAACTCTCTTATTGAACTTTTAGTTCAAGAAGAACTAGGGGCAGATGAAAATCGAATAATAACTTCAAATGGAGATTTCACAGCTTTTTGTCCCTATGCAAGTTCTCATCCTTTTGAGATTATGATTAGTTCGCAAAAAGCTTTGGGAGAGATTGATAGCTTGAGTGATGATTCTCTCAAAGAGCTAGCTCCGCTACTTCTTTCAGTCTTAAATAAACTCAAAAAACAACTCAACTGTTTAGATTTTAATCTAGTGCTTTCCACACCGCCACTGCAAGTAGAGTCCTTAGGACATGAGCTTTTAGCAACGATGAATGAAGCAAGTAGATTTTACGTGCGCATTATTCCGCGCATATATAAATATGGTGGTTTCGAGCAAGATATGGAGATCTTCATAAATCCAGTTGCACCGGAATTAGCTGCAAAATTATTAAGAGAGAGTAAAAATGACTAAAGAATCCCTACTATTTTGCGCAAGCGAAGTTTACCCTTTTGCAAAAACTGGTGGATTAGCTGATGTTGCACACTCACTTCCAAAAGCACTTAAAGAAAATTACGACATTAAAGTTGTTATGCCACTCTATGCTTCGATAGATAGAAAAAAATTCAAAATCAAACCTTTAAAGAAAAATTTTCCCCTTTTTATGGATCAGGTTCCTTATTCCATATACCTTTATGGATGTAAGTATGAAGGCATCGAGTATATTTTCATTTATTCTAGCCTCTTGTGCGAGAGAGAATTTTTATATGGAACACCAACTCATGGATATCAAGACAATCCTGTACGTTTTGCCATTTTTAACCATGCCATCGTAGAACTTCTCAAACGCGATAAATATGATGTAGCACATCTAAACGATTGGCAGAGTGCTCTTGTTCCCCTACTTATAAATCAAGAAGGCTCAATAAAGACAAAAACTCTCTTTACTATACATAATCTTGCATATCAGGGAGTTTTTTCTGATGAAGTACTTTACAGTATCGGAGTTGATAGGAAATATTTCAATGTCGATGCTTTGGAGTTTTATGGAAAAGTTAACTTCATGAAAGCCGGTATTGCTTATGCTGATAAAGTCACTACGGTAAGTCCCACTTATGCAAAAGAGATTCTCACACCTGCATTTGGTTGTGGGCTTGATGGCTTTTTATATTATCATAAAAACAAACTTACAGGTATACTCAATGGTATAGATACAGAACATTTTACTCCCTCTAAAGATAAGCTAATAGAGTTTCCATATACTACACTTACTCAAAAAGCACTTAATAAAAAATCCTATCTTAAAGAGGCAAATCTCACAGGGATGAAAAAACCTCTTTTTGCTTTTATTGGTCGTTTTACAGGGCAAAAAGGAGTTGACTTACTTATAGAAGTACTTGAAGAAATCGCATCATATAAGTGTAATATAGTTATACTTGGAGATGGAGAAAAACAATATCAAGAGTCTATAGCCGAAATAGCAAACACTCATTCAAATATCCATTTTGAGTTTACATACAATGAGCCACTCTCTCACCGTATCTATGCGAGTGCTGATTTTCTTCTCATGCCTTCACTCTTTGAGCCTTGCGGCTTAAACCAGATGATAGCGATGAGTTATGGAACTCTGCCTATCGTGCATAAGGTTGGTGGACTTAAAGATAGTGTACATAACTATAAACGATTTAATACTAAGTTAAATAAGGGATACGGCATAGTCTTTGAAAAACCTCAAGCAGACTCTTTTTTAAGAGTAATTAAAGAGGCTCTAGTGCTTTATGAGAAAAAGAAAGATTATAATGTTTTAGTAAAACATAATATGCTTTGTGATTTCTCTTGGTTCAAAAGTGCAGAGCTTTACACAAAACTCTATAAGTAATTATAAGGAAAGTATAATGGATAAATTAAATATATTACTCGCTGCCTCAGAAGTAGTTCCCTTTGCAAAAAGTGGTGGACTTGCAGATGTAGCAGGTGCTCTTCCAAAAGCACTCAAAGAGTTAGGACATGACATCCGTGTTGTGATGCCTCGCTATTATGTTATAGATAAAGAAAAATACAATCTCAAACTTTTAGAGGGCTCACTTGGTGTTCACATGGGTGTACTGGGTGAGATGTGGGCTGCTGTCTATGAAGGAAGATTACCACAAAGTGATGTTCCGGTTTACTTCATAGAATATGATGCTTATTTTGGTCGCAAAGGACTTTATGATGAAGATAGAAAAGGTTTTAGTGACAATGATGACCGTTTTATCTTCTTCTCAAAAGCAGTTATGCAACTCGCAAAAAAACTTCACTTCAAGCCCGATGTAATCCATGCAAATGATTGGCATACGGCTCCGATTCCACTTTTACTCAACACTACTTATGCCTTTGATTCAAATTTCGAAAATACAGGTTCACTTTTAAGTATTCATAACTTGGAGCACCAAGGAAAGTTTGACAAACGTGCTATGGATATTCTGGGTGTTGGCTGGGAGCATTTCAAGGTAGGAGAACTTGAAGAGCATGACGGTGTTAACCTATTAAAAGGTGGTATAGTCCATGCCGATGCTATAAATGCGGTAAGTGAGAAATATGCACAAGAAATACGAACACCTGAATTTGGTTTTGGACTAGAGAATCTTATCAATGACAATGCATATAAACTTTTTGGTATTTTGAATGGTGTTGATTATGATGAGTGGTCTCCTTCTGTTGATAAACTCATACCCCATAACTTTGATGCAAACTCCCTTAAGGGAAAAGCAAAGTGTAAGAAAGCATTACAAAAAGAGTTCAATCTGCCAAAAAATGCAAATATACCTCTTATAGGTCTTGTGGGGCGTTTAGCTGAACAAAAAGGAATCACACTTATAGCTACCATTTTTGATATGCTAATGGAGATGGATATACAGATAGTTCTTTTAGGTGCAGGAGAAAAATGGGCAGAGACTTTCTTTAGTGATAAAGCTGCAAAGTATCCAGATAAATTTGCTTGTTATATTGGATATGACAATGCTATTGCACACCAAGTGGAAGCGGCAAGTGATATGTTCTTAATGCCTTCACTCTTTGAACCTTGTGGACTTAACCAGATATATAGCCTGCGTTATGGAACACTTCCAATAGTCCGTGCAACAGGTGGACTAGACGATACTATAGAAAATTACGATGCATATCATAAAAGCGGTACGGGATTTAAGTTTTACGATGCAACGCCAACTGCCTTACTAAATACAGTTCAATGGGCAGTAGACACATACTATAACGATAAAGAAGGCATAACAGCACTGCGTTTAAACGCCATGAGTAAACGTTACGAATGGAGTAAAGCGGCAGAAGGTTATGAAGGACTTTATCATCATATAATTAGTGGTCGCCTAAACAGCAACTACAACTAGGAGACATTATGCAACACAAGATGCACTATAATTTATCAACTTTAAGCGAAATGGACATATACCTTTTTAAACAGGGTTCTTATACAAAAATGTATGAAAAGTTTGGCGCTCACACAATGACACACAAGAAAAAAAAGGGTGTTCATTTTGCTGTTTGGGCTCCTAATGCAGAATCTATTTGTGTTCGTGGAGATTTTAATAACTACGTGATAGATGCTCATCCTCTTGAGCTTCGTAAGGATGACTCTGGAATTTGGGAAGGCTTCATCGAAGATGTCTCAATAGGACTCACATACAAGTACCATATCGTTTCTAAATTTCATGAAATTGTTCATGAGAAGAGTGATCCTTTTGCTTTTTACAGTGAAGTTGCTCCAAAATCAGCCTCTCGTATCTACGAACTAGATAATTATGAGTGGGATGATAAAGAGTGGATGGAAAATCGCCATAAGAATAATGCTCACGATGCACCTGTAAGTGTTTATGAAATGCATATAGGTTCATGGAGACGAAAACCTGAAGAAGAGAACCGCTTCTTGACATATAAAGAAATAGCAGATGAGCTTGTTCCTTATTTGAAAGAGATGCACTATACACATGTTGAATTTATGCCTCTGAGTGAGTACCCATATTTTGGTTCTTGGGGATATCAAGTAGTTGGCTATTTCTCTGCGACCTCGCGTTTTGGAGAACCTGAAGATTTAATGTATCTAATAGAAGAACTCCATAAAAATGGAATTGGCGTTATTATGGACTGGGTTCCATCTCATTTTGCTGTAGATATGCATGGACTTATCAACTTTGATGGAACGGCTCTGTATGAGCATGATGACCCTCGTCAAGGCTTCCACCCAGAATGGGGAAGTATTATTTTTAACTATGGGCGAAACGAAGTCAAGTCCTTTCTTATTAGTGCTGCAATGTTTTGGCTAGATAAGTACCATATGGATGGAATCCGTGTAGATGGCGTTGCATCAATACTTCACCTTGATTATGCAAGAGAAGAAGGAGAATGGATACCAAATAAAGATGGTGGAAATGAAAACCTTGAGGCAGTTGACTTTTTGAGAAAACTTAACGAAAGTGTTTACGAAGAGTACTCTGATATTTTGATGATAGCTGAAGAATCAACTGCATGGCCTATGGTTACAAGACCTACAAGTATAGGTGGACTCGGGTTTGGCTTTAAATGGAATATGGGTTGGATGCATGACACTCTTAAATATATGAGTTACGATCCAATCTATCGTCAACATCACCAGCATCAACTTACTTTTAGTCTCTGGTATGCTTTTGATGAGCACTTTATGCTTCCGCTTAGTCATGATGAAGTCGTTCACATGAAAGGCTCACTTATAAACAAGATGCCAGGAGATGAGTCTCAAAAATTTGCTAACTTACGAGCTATGTATGCTTATATGATGTCGCACCCTGGAAAAAAACTTCTCTTTATGGGTGGAGAAATTGCACAATACTCTGAGTGGGATTATGAGAGTAGTTTAGATTGGCATATGCTTGAAAACCCATACCATTCAAAACTTCAAAAGATGCTTAGTGACCTTAACTTCATTTATAAAGAAGAAAGAGCACTCCATCAGTACGATGAAAAACAGATCGGTTTTGAGTGGATAGACAATGGAGATTATCAAAACAACTGCATAAGCTATATCCGAAAGTCTGATGATGCCGATGAGAATATTTATGTATTGTGTAACCTTTCGAATTCACAGCGAAGTCAGTACAAAATAGGTGTTCCTTATCCTGGTGAATATGAAGAGATATTTAACTCACAGTCAAGTTACTATGAAGGTTCTAATATTGGAAATACTGGTAAACTTACTGCTAATAAAGAGCAGATGCACGACCGAGAATATTCACTAGAGTTAACACTACCAGCACTAGGTGTTATATACCTTAAACGAGTTGTTACAAAAGCATTAAATAAGTGATAATATAGCTTATAGTAATGTAAAAACGGATTCGGGATTAATAGTCTTATAGTTCTTAAGAAAGTTAATATCCCGAAGAAGTAAGGAATATAAGTTCATTATATTTCAGAAAACAGCTGTCGATATAATTAAAAGCAAGATTAATATCTATTCCTTCAACATCTTAAAGAGAAAAATTAGATAAACTTCCAATAATTTATTAATAATTAAACAAATATTTATACAAATAATAATAAATTTCGGCAAAATATAAAGGATACATTAATGGAACAAAACAAAGAATGTGATATCGTCATTTTCGGTGGGCATGGAGATTTAGCAATACGTAAGCTTATGCCAGCTTTATATCATTTATTTCACGATAAACATATATCTGAAAATAGTAGAATTATATCAGTATCACGTACTGAGAAATCACATAGTGAACATATCTCTTTAATTGAGAATGGACTAAAAACAAATTTAAAAAAAGACTACTATAATCAAGAACAATTCGATCTATTTGCTAAGCACCTTTTATATGTAAGAGCAGATTTAAAAGACGAATCAAGTTATGAGACTTTGGCATTGTGCTTAAACGAATTTCCAGACAGAGAGAGAATCAATTATTTATCTACATCACCCTCCCTCTTCGGAAGTATATGTAAGTGTGTTGGTTCTTTTGATCTTATAACAGATAAGTCTCGTGTTGTTTTGGAAAAACCTATAGGAAGAAGTTTAGAAACATCAAAAGAAATCAATGAAGAGGTTGCTAAATATTTTGATGAGTCTGCTATTTATAGAATTGATCATTATCTAGGTAAAGATACAGTACAAAACATCTTAGCACTGCGTTTTTCTAATATGCTTTTTGCTCCTATTTGGAATGCTCAGTATATTGACCATATTCAGATAACTGTTGCAGAGAGTGTAGGGCTTGAAGGTAGATGGGATTATTATAATGAGTATGGTGCGATGAGAGATATGATGCAAAATCATCTAATGCAACTTCTCTGTCTAATTACGATGGAGCCACCTTATTCTTTAGAAGGCAATAGTGTACGTGATGAAAAACTAAAAGTAATTCGTTCACTTCGCTGTATAGAAGGCGATGATTTAAATACTAAAACAGTTCGTGGCCAGTATAGCTCTGGAGCAATTAACAAAGAAGCAGTTCCTGGCTTTTTTGAAGAAGAGGGTGGAAGCCCTAAAAGTGATACAGAGACTTTTGTAGCAATTCGAGCAGATATTGATAATTGGCGTTGGAATAATGTACCAATCTATATGAGAACTGGTAAACGCATGAGTAAACGCTATAGTGAGATAGTTATTGATTTTAAAGAAATTCCACATTCTATTTTCCCTAAAGGTGGTACTTGTATAGATAGTAATAAACTTGTAATTCGACTGCAACCTGATGAATCTATATCTATGTTTATTATGAATAAGGTACCCGGTTTGACCAAGGGAATGAAACTACAAAAAGTAGAACTTGATTTAAATGTAGCTGAAAATGCTCCTCGTGTTCCCGATGCATATGAGTATCTAATCCTTGATATAATTCGTGATAATCCAACACTCTTTATGCGTAGAGATGAAGTAGAGGCTGCATGGGTTTGGGCTGATAAGATTTTAGATGGTTGGAGTCAAAATGAAATCGTACCAAAGTCCTACCAAGCAGGAACAAATGGACCATCAGCTTCAATAGCAATGATAGAAAAAGATGGGAGAAGTTGGTATGGTGAATAATAATTTTAATTTTAATGATTTTAAAAATCGTGAGGCTTTAGTAGATAGGCTCTGCGATAAAATAATAAAAGAACTCACTCAAGCAGTTGAGAGAAAAGGGTATGCAACTCTTGTTTTATCTGGTGGTTCTACACCAAAGAAACTTCTTAATAAACTCTCTTTAGTTGATTTTGAATGGGAAAAAGTGAGAGTAACATTAGTAGATGAACGCTGGGTTGAGAAACAAAGTGAGCAAAGTAATGAAAAACTAATTCGTGATAATTTTTTAATTAACAATGCAAAAAAAGCAAGATTTTTCCATTTAAAAACAGATGGTGCTTTTGCCAAAGATAGTGTGACAACTTTAGGTGTTACTTTGGAAAAACTTTCTCGTGAACTTGATGTAGTTGTTCTAGGAATGGGGCTTGATGGACACACTGCTTCATTTTTTCCATATTCAAAAGAACTACGACATGCACTTAGCACAGATGATTTAGTGTGTGCAACAACAGCAACAGTTGAACCAAAAGAGAGAGTGACTTTAAGTAAAAGTTATCTTTTGAGTTCAAAAAACTTGCTCCTCCACATAGAGGGGAAAGACAAAAAAGAGGTTTTTTTACATGCTTCTGAATCTGATAATGTAGGCATCATGCCAATAATTGCAATGATGCAACAAAAAAAACCACTTTTGGAGGTTTATTATGCCGATTAAAATAGATGAAAGATTAGAAAAAGTTACACAAGAAATTATTAACCGTTCCGCTAAGAGTCGTAAAGTTTATCTTAATCGTATGAAAGCGGCTCATAGTAATGGAGTGGAACGTTCTAATGTTAGTTGTAGTAATTTGGCTCATGCCATAGCTCCATGTTCAGAGAAAGAAAAAACTGACTTAACAACAATGGAGAAAGAGAATATAGCAATAATCTCTGCCTATAATGATATGCTCTCAGCACATCAACCTTTTGTAAGCTATCCACCACTTATCAAACGTGCTTTGATGCTTAAAGGTGCTACAGCACAGTACGCCGGTGGTGTTCCAGCAATGTGTGATGGTGTTACTCAGTCTCAACCGGGAATGGAGTTAAGTCTCTTTTCACGTGACAACATCGCTATGGGTACAGCAATAGCACTTGCTCACAATATGTTTGATGGTGCGGTTATGCTTGGTGTTTGTGACAAAATAGTACCAGGTATGTTTATAGGTGCAATGGCATTTGGACATCTCCCAGTAGTCTTTGCTCCAGCAGGACCAATGCCTTCAGGAATCAGTAACTCTGAAAAAGCGGCAATCCGTCAAGATTTTGCACAAGGAAAAGTTGATGAGAGTGCACTTTTAAAAGCTGAGAGTGCTTCGTATCACTCTGCTGGAACATGTACATTTTATGGTACGGCTAATTCTAATCAGATGCTTATGGAAATAATGGGACTACACCTACCAGGAGCTTCGTTTGTAAATACAAATACACCACTTAGAGATGCTCTGACTGAAGAAGTTTCTATTAAAACTTTAGAATTTTCTGCTTTGGGTGAGAACTATATGCCAATTTCAAAGCTTATAGATGAGAAGAGTTTTGTAAACGCGATTGTAGGGCTTTTAGCAACAGGTGGTTCTACAAATCATACTCTACATCTTATTGCAATGGCGAGAGCTTGCGGAATCATTCTTACATGGGATGATTTTGATGCACTCTCAAAAATAACACCACTTCTATGTAGAATGTATCCTAATGGAAGTGCCGATGTAAATCATTTCCATAGTGCTGGTGGTATGGCAGTTGTGATATCAGAGTTACTTAGTGTTGGGCTAGTACATGAAGAAGTTAATACTCTTATGGGACGAGGTTTAGGTAATTACTTACAGGAGCCATATCTAGAAGATGGAAAATTACTTTATAAACCATCAACTCCTATCTCTTTAAACACTGACGTTATTAGTAGTGTACAAAATCCATTTTCAAAAGAGGGTGGGCTTAGAGTGTTGGATGGAAATATAGGTCGTAGTGTAATTAAAACTTCAGCTCTTAAACAAGAGCATAGAGTGATTATAGCTCCTGCAAAAGTTTTCTATTCACAAGAAGCTCTTAAAGAAGCTTTTAAAGCAGGAAAACTTGAGATGGACTTTGTTGCAGTCCTTCCGTTTCAAGGTCCAAAAGCGAATGGAATGCCTGAATTACATGGATTACTTCCATCTATGGGAGCACTTCAAGATAAGGGTTTTAATGTAGCCATTATTACAGATGGAAGAATGTCTGGTGCATCTGGAAAAGTTGCTTCGGCTATTCATTTATGTCCTGAAGCAAAAGATGGTGGTGTTGTAGCAAAGATTCATGATGGTGATATGATTACTTTAGATTGTGAAACTGGAATACTTAGTCTCGGTGTAGAAGATGCAGTTCTTGCTAATCGTGAAGTTAAGAAAGTTGACCTTACTCACAATCAATATGCTGTAGGACGAGAGTTGTTTAGTGTTATGCGAGCTGCTTCAAGCAGTGCGGAAGAGGGTGCTTGTAGCTTCTCTCTTCCTGGAGAAGAATCATGTTAAGCGCTAGAGAGGTAATGCAGGTTTCAAAAATTATTCCTGTTATCAGTGTTAACTCAGTTGAAGAATCTCTGCGTTTAAGTGAAGCTTTACTTGAAGGTGGTGTGAGTATTTTTGAGATAACACTACGAACTCCATGTGCAATAGATGCTATAAGAGCAGTAGCAAAAGAGTTTCCAGAAGCAACAACAGGAGCAGGAACCGTTTTAAATCCCCAAATGTTTAAGATGGTTGAAGATGCAGGAGCTTCATTTGCGATAAGTCCAGGACTTACCCAAAGTCTAGCTCAGTATGAAAATTCAATTCCATTACTTCCTGGAGTAGCATCTGCAAGTGAGATTATGCAAGGTTTAGAATATGGCTATGATGCATTTAAACTCTTTCCTGCAAATATAGTAGGTGGTGTTAAAGCTTTAAAATCTTTTGGAGCACCTTTTGGAGATGTTGTATTTTGTCCTACGGGCGGTGTAAATGCGGAGAATGCGAAAGAGTTTTTAGCTCTTAAAAATGTTTTATGTGTTGGTGGAAGTTGGATTGTTCCAGCTGATGCAATAGCACAAAAAAACTTTGCCGAGATTACAAGGCTTACTAAAGAGGCTATTGCTTCTCTTTAGCACTATCTACTCCATCATATATCGGTAGTAAGAAATGGTGCCTTTGGTGTAAACACCACTAAAAGGCGCTTAGAACAATAGCCTTCGCTTCTTCTTGAATAAGTTTTAAGTGTTCTTTAGAGATAAAGCTTTCCGCATATATTTTATAAATATCTTCAGTCCCTGAAGGACGAGCTGCAAACCAGCCATTTTTAGTATTTACTTTGAGTCCACCTATTGGAGCATTGTTTCCGCTGGCATTTGTATAGATACCTGTTATATCTTCACCTGCTAATGTTTTTGAAGTGATATCACTTGGAGAGAGTTTTTTTAGTTTTGCTTTTTGCTCACTTGTAGCAGGTGCATCGGCTCTCTCGTAATATGAAACACCGAACTGCTCTTCAAGTTCTCTGTATATTACAGAAGGATCTTTTTTAAGTCTCTCTGTGATTTCAAATGCTAAAAGGTTTAAGATGATTCCATCTTTATCACTTGACCAAACAGTTCCATCTTTACGTAAAAAAGATGCCCCTGCAGACTCTTCTCCACCAAATCCAACAGTTCCATCACACAGACCATCTACAAACCATTTAAAGCCAACAGGAACTTCTACTAGTGGTTTTCCTATAGACTCAGCAACTCTGTCTATCATAGAGCTAGAAACAAGTGTTTTCCCTATTTTAAGTGAAGGACTCCAAGTTGCACGGTTTTGAAAGAGATACCAAATTGCTACAGAGAGATAGTGGTTTGGGTTCATAAGTCCTGTTGGTGTGACGATACCATGACGGTCAAAGTCAGGGTCATTAGCAAATGCTAAGTCATATTTGTCTTTAAGACTTACAAGTGAAGCCATTGCAAAAGGAGAAGAACAGTCCATCCTTACTTTTCCATCATGATCACATGACATAAAGCTAAAAGTCGGGTCTACCTTATCGTTGACTATGTCGAGGTTTAAACCGTAAACCTCATTTATCTTTTTATAGACCTCTATTCCTGAACCACCAAGTGGGTCAACACCTACTTTTAAAGAACTACTTTGAAGAAGTTTCATATCTATAATACTATCAAGTGCTTCTACATAAGGAGTGATAAAGTCAACTTTTATTACTTTAGCTTGTGCCTCTTCTTCTGTAACAGATTTTACACCTTCTAAAGAGTTTTTAATGTACTCGTTTGCATCAGCTTCTATGATAGAAGTAGCATCAGTATCTGCTGGTCCTCCATTTGGTGGGTTGTATTTAAACCCTCCATCTTGAGGTGGATTATGTGATGGTGTTATAACTACACCGTCGCAGAGTTCTTTACTTGTTTTATTCGCCTCTATAACTGAAAAAGAGAGAAGTGGTGTTGGAGTGTAGCCATCGTTTGCAGCTATTTCACACTCAATGCCATTAGCGATGAAAACACGAAGAGCTGTAAGTTGTGCAGGCGTTGAGAGTGCATGTGTATCTTTAGCTACTAAAAGTTTTCCTTTTATCTTGTTAGCTTCTCTATAGTCACAGAGGGCTTGAGCGATTGCTAAGATATGTGTTTCGTTAAAACTACTTTTAAAAGCACTTCCACGATGTCCGGAAGTTCCAAATACTACACGCTGCTCAGCAATGTT
>CAZPRE010000004.1:0-5845 GCA_964588875.1 uncultured Sulfurimonas sp.
TAAAGGCAAGTTAATGTTTATAGTTAGCGTAAGTGCAATTGAAGTAATGGATTCTCACGGAAACCCAACGGTTAAAGCGACAGTAGAGTTAAGTGATGGAACAGTTGAAAGTGCAATCGTACCTTCAGGTGCTAGTACTGGTAAACGCGAAGCATTAGAACTTCGTGATGGTGATGCACGATATATGGGTAAGGGTGTTTTAAAAGCAGTTGAACATGTTAATTCTCAACTATCTGATGCTCTTATTGGTCAGTCTCCTTTTAACCAAGCTACGGTTGATGCTATCATGAAAGAAGTTGATGGTACAGAGAACTATGGAAACTTAGGTGCAAATGCTGTTCTTGGTGTTTCTATGGCTGTAGCTCGTGCAGCTGCTACATCTCTTGGTATGCCACTTTATCGTTATCTTGGTGGTTCTAATGCTATGGTTATCCCAACTCCTATGTTAAACATTATCAATGGTGGTAGTCATGCTGATAACTCAGTTGACTTTCAAGAATATATGATTGTTCCTATGGGTTTTGAAGATTTTGCAGAAGGTCTTCGTGCATCTTCTGAAGTTTACCATAACTTAAAATCTATTTTAAAAGCTAACAAGCACAATACTGCTCTAGGTGACGAGGGTGGTTTCGCACCAGATTTATCTTCAAATGAAGAGCCAATTCAAGTAATCATGGAAGCAATTGAAAAAGCTGGTTATAAAGCTGGTGAACAATTTGGAATTGCTTTAGATGTAGCTGCTTCTGAAATTGTTGCTGATGGTGGTGGTTATAGACTAGAGTCTGAAAACCGTACAGTTACTTCTGCTGAATTAGTAGACTACTATGTAGATTTATGTGCTAAATATCCTATTGTTTCTATAGAAGATGGTCTTAATGAAGATGATTGGGACGGATTTAAACTAATGACTGAGAAGCTTGGCGACAAGATTCAAATTGTTGGTGATGATCTTTTTGTTACAAATGCTAATATTTTAGCAAGAGGAATTAATGAAGGTATAGCTAACTCTATTCTTATTAAACCAAATCAAATTGGTTCAGTATCTGAGACTATGCTAACTGTTCGTCTTGCTCAACGTAATGGTTACACTTGTGTTATGAGTCATCGTTCAGGTGAGAGTGAAGATGCTTTCATTGCAGATTTCGCTGTAGCACTTAACTGTGGTCAAATTAAAACTGGTTCAACTGCACGTGGTGAAAGAACTGCTAAATATAACCGTCTTTTAGAGATAGAAAACGAAGTTGTATATGGTGAGTATTTAGGTTCAGAACTTTTTAACTAAGTTACTTAATCAATGAACCAAGAAGAACTTTACGAAGAGATTGATAGTACTCAGAGTTTTACTCAAGAGTATTTAGGTCTCTCTGTTTCAAAGTTTCTTCTCTTCTTTATAATCGTAATCAGTTTTGGAATTTATATAGGAGTGCTTCTTTATGGAACTAATTCACTTGAAGTCCTATTAGGACTAGAAGATTACGAAAACTACCTACAATCAGAAGTTACACGACTTAAAAGTGAGAACTCTGAACTCCAACGTGAGTATTTTGAACTAAAAGAGATTTCCGCGAAATAATGCTATAATACTTTCAAATAAATATAGGATTATCTTTGATTAAAGCTTTTTTATCCATTTTACTTCTATTAACAGTTATAGAAGCTCGAGAGAATCCATTCTTCCCATCTGAGGGAGAAAAAGATATCACGATAAGCTCTAATGAAGATAAATCACTTGCTCCTCTTAAACGCTCAACTATTACACTTCCTACATATGCTAGAGTTATTGAGAGTGTAACTATTAACTACAAAAACCTTGATGGTTCACAAGAGAGTAAAACGTTAGAATTAGGTAATTCAATTGATTGGCATCTTCCTGTTTTTATATCTCAAAGTTACTCTAAGATGAATGAAATACCTCTGAAAAAAGAGCCTAAAAAAAGATTTAAAAAGATAGCTTCAATTGATCAGGTGAGTTTTTTCTCATCTGCTAAAACACTTAAAATAGTAACAAAAGATAAAATAATAAGAAATTTTTTACTGGTAAAACCGCATAGAATTGTTTTAGACTTTGACAAAGATACAAGTCTTAAATCGTATGTAAAAAGTAATCCTAAAAATATTTTCTCTAAGATTAGAATAGGGAATCATAATAAATATTATCGCGTAGTTATAGAGCTAGATGCTTACTATAGATATAGTATGAAAAAAACATCTAAGGGATATACTTTTAATCTCAAGTAAGATTTTAGAGTTACCCTTTAGAGTGAAATATAGAGCTTACAAATTTTTTAATTGAAGACTTTTTAGGATCTTCTAATTTATAAATACCTTTCTCTTTTACTTTAACAGTGTTAAGTTTATCATCTAGGTATTCAGATGATAGCTTTATATACTTTACTTTAAAATCATTCATAGTCTAAGATTCTCTCTATTTCATTCATTGCATCATCATTTTTAAGTCTGAACTTTATCTCGATTCTTCGTGAAGCATTTTTATTCTCTGCTCCCTTCTCGTTATATATAGTATCTAAATATGAACGTCCACTTGCTACAAGTAGAGGCTTGATATTATTATCTTTTGTAAAGTCAAGACTTAGAAGATAGTTCATTACAGCATAGGCTCTTTGTTGTGAGAGACCTAGGTTATACATGTACGTTCCATCACTATCCGTATGACCCTCTATAACAACTCTATCAAGCTGCTCTCTAATAGTTGAATTAGATGTTAATGCACCTATATAGTTAATAAAAACTTTTTCTAGCTCTTTTTTGGATGACTCTTTGAGGTCTGCACTTCCTTTATCAAAAAGTATATTTGAAGATAAACGCAGTGAACCACTTTGAGAATCTATTTCTACTTTATCCCCAAGGCTATATTTAAGTTCTGCAATAACCTTGATTTTTACACCAGTCAGTCTTTTTATTTTGGCTTTTTGTTCTTGAAGTTTAGCTACTAAGGTATCGTATCTTGTTTTCTTAGCCTCAAGAGCTCTTAATAAGTCTAAAAGTTCATGGTCTTTTAGCTTGAGTGTGTCTTTAGAATCTGTAAGCTCATTAGAGAGTATAAGTACCTTATCTTCGTAATCTTGTAGCTTTTTGTTTTGTGAAGAAATTGTAGAGTTTGATTCCCCTAAAAGATTTTGCATCAAAACTATTTTACCGTTAAAGTCATCCATCTTCATATTTTGTGATAAAAGTATATTGTTTAAGTTGACAATCTCTTCAGTTTTTAATACTAAAGCATCTTTTGTGATAAGAAGAGCATCTTTTGTTCTACTTAAATCTCTCATCCTATCAGCTAGAAGTTTCTTTAGTTTTTGAACTTCCGTATCACGGAGTAGAAGCATCTCTAGCGAGTGTTCTAAAGAGTTTTCTTTAGAATTAAGATTATTCTTTAAAACTATAGACTTTACTACAATAGCACCAATTAAAAGAATAAAAACAAATAGTAGTCCAGCCATAAGGTCGGCATAGGAGAGCCAGAAGTTTGTATCTTCGTTGTTCTTGGTATTTTTAAACATCTACTTGTCTTTAACTTGTTGAGCAATTATCTGATGATACTTTTTAATGCTATCTTGAACCTCTCTACTCTCTAAACTTACATGAGTCGCAAAATCAGCAAGTTTTATTACAATATCTCCAACTTCACTGTCAATTTTTTCAAAAGTTCTGTTGAGCGAATTATTAAGTTGTGCACTAAACACCTTAGTAGTTTTCTCAAAGCTTCTTGTTGCAACTGTAAAGTCTACAAGAGACTTGTCTATATGATTTCTTGCACTAAGTGCAGACTCTGTACTATCCATTTGTGCAAGTGTTTCTTTTAAATCTTTTGAGGCAACTTGTAGGTGCTGTGATATCTGTGTAAAGTTATGATTTGTCTCAGACATAATTTTCTCAAAACTTACAAGGTGCTGTTCATTGAGAGTTTGAACAAAGTCAAGATTAAATGTTTCTTTGAGGGCTGCTATAAATTTATTTTCTTTTAAATCATACTGAGTATATTTATAAATCTGTAACTCTTCTTTTGACCATACATGTGCGGTGAAATCTGCTTTAACGTTAGCAAAATAGTGATCAACTCTACTAAGGCCGCGTTTCTCAAAATATGTCCAAATAAGTGAGAGTAGGATACCGTATATAGATGCGAAGAAAGCAGAACCAACACCACTTAGTAAAATAGATATTTCATGGTCTAATGCGGCAGTGTCTGTTACAGAAAAGTCTGGCATAGAAATAGCGATTGCTACAAATGTTCCTAAAATTCCCATCATTGGAAAGATTGAAGAAGCAACTGATACGAAGTTGTCATTTCTAACATCAGCATAATAAGTTTGAAGAAATTCGTTAATATCTAAAATAGATTTAGTTTTACCCGCTATGCTTAGAGTATTTGCTTGAAGTTTACTGTTTATGTCATCCTCTAGCTTTATATATGAAGAGCGCATTTTACAAATACTATAGTTTGCATTGTGTTTAATAAAGAGTAAAAAAATGAAGAGGATAAATCCTATCACGCCAAGAGCATGAATTGGAACATTAATAGGAATGATACCTATATAGCCTAAAATCATTAGAGCAAAAAAACTGATTGGTATCATGGATATAACTATGAAGTTTGCCCAACATGTCGCACCGGTATAAGAAGGTTTCATTTTAATTCCTAGTATCTAAAATAGTGATAGCATTATATACTAAAAGTTATTTAATTACTTTTCCCTTACTATCCCATCTTTGATGGTTTGCAAGCTCTAGCTTCACCACTTTGAACACCATTTTCATAATAAGATGTGCTTTTCTTTCTACCATTCGAGTAAGAACCTATGTATTCACCGTCTTATTTCCATTTTCTAAAATATGCAACTGTCTTTATTGTTCCATTATCGCGTTTAATTAAAGAAGTTATTGATATTTATCCAACCGTAGCTGATCCAACGATATTTAAGAAAAATACGAGAAATATGGTCTCTGTTACTGTAGAATGTGACTTGGTTTCTCAGGTTTATCCACTTATGGATGCTAGAGAGTTGATGATTGAAAAAAACAGAGTGATTGCTGTATTAACATCAACTGCAGTCTCTCTATTGTATAAACCTGTTCTGATACTGCTACAGGTATAAATGAAGAGCATATAGATGTTATAGAGATAGCCCTAGAGGTTCACACGATAATTAAAAGAGACCCACATCTACATCAGTTATTACATGTTTAATCAAGAATTATGTTTCTATTGTAAGTGTAGTTTTAGTAAGAAAACAGTTTTGATTGTAAAAGGAAGATGTAAAAGATGAGAGGGTGCGGTGCGCATATTGCGCTCCGCGTTTAATGACTAAGGTTGACCTTTGTCATATTTAGCTTTTAATTTCAAGTAATCTTGGTAATCATCAGAGTTGATGTTATTAGATACTGATTTTGTAGAATCGTTAGCATTGTTAGATGCAGTATTTGAAGAATCTTTTACATCTTTAGAAATACCTGTAGCAGTATCAGAACCGCTATTTACAGTAGCGATTTCACTTGTCTTAAGATCATCAGAAGCTTTAACTGCTGTATCCTTAGCATCATGACTTACACTAGTAACTGTATGCTCACCATCTTTCATATCTTTGAACATATCCCCGAAACTAAAGTCTGCTGATAAGCTTGTAGTTAAAGCCAATGCTACAACTGTACTTAGAACTAATGTTTTTGTCATTTACTTCCCCCAGTGTTATATTTAAACTAGAAAAACTATAACCCTTTGCAGCTAAAGTCTAACTTAATTTACATAATAAATTGTAATATTGGATTATAATGTTTTAAAATATTACATATGTTTCTTTTTGTGAAGTTTTATCACATTTTTTAATTT
>CAZPRE010000004.1:5945-29423 GCA_964588875.1 uncultured Sulfurimonas sp.
TAGTACTCTTTTCTCTTCTGAATTAGTTTTAACGGGAACTGTTATTTCTAACAATCAGAAGATGATTCCTGCTAGATATATGGGTTATGTTAAAAAGATAAACTTTGAAGTTGGAGACATGGTTGCTCCGGGAATGTTAACTATGATATATCCAAGTATGTATGCAAAAGTATACGTTGATTTAACGGATGAAATCGCCAATAAAATCAATTAATTTTTAAATGGGTAAAACACCATAATGAATAAATTACAAGATTATTTGAATTCTCACGATTTAAGTGAGGTTCACCCCTCTGAAATTGCAAATATATTAAAACGGCTAGATGATAGTGAATTTTCTACTGCTGTTAAACTTATCCCTCGTGATATTATTGGTGATGTTGCCCTTGCCCTTCCTGATAGACTTTTTGATGATATCATTGAGTCTCTGAGTGTTGATGAACTTTCTCATGCTGTTACTGAACTTGAGTCTGATGATCAAGTTGACTTTATGCAAGAGCTTGAAGAGTTAGATGAAACAAAAGCATCCGAGGTTTTTGCAACACTTCATGCAGATGACAAGAAAGAGATTACAAAACTTAAAAGTTATGAAGAAGATGAAGCTGGCTCATATATGCAGCTCGAACTTTTCACTGCTTATAAAAATGAAATAGTACAAGAGGTTATAAAACGATTTGCTCGTTTAAGAAAAGAGAATGAGATTGAGAATGTTCAAAATCTTTTTATAACAAACAAAGAAAATAAACTTAGATATGCAGTCGGTTTAGATGATCTTCTTATCTTTGATTTTTCTAAAACAATTATTGAAAATATAGAGGCAAGTGATGAGAATTTTGAGCCTATTAAAGCAGAAGATAGAGATGATATAAAAGATGTAGTGCATACTTTTGAAGAGTATGATCTAACAGTGTTGGCTATTGTAAATGCTTATGGTGTCTTAGTTGGTCGTGTCACCTCAGATGATATTTATGATATTATTAATGAGCAAGCAACTGAGCAGATGTATCACCTTGCAGGTCTAGATGATGAGGCTGAAGAGGATGATGAGATTATTAAAGCTGGTCGTAAGCGTGCTACTTGGCTAAGCTTAAATCTTTTTACTGCCATTGCAGCCTCTTTTGTAATTGCACTTTTTGCCGATACTTTAGAGAGTATGGTTGCATTAGCAGTTCTCATGCCTATTGTAGCATCTATGGGTGGAAATGCGGGAACTCAAAGTCTGACAGTTGTCGTAAGACAGTTAGCACTTGGAGATATATCGCAGGGTGATGCCATGAGGATTATTAAAAAAGAAGTTGCAATATCTTTGGGTAATGGTTTTGTATTCGCTATAATCATGGGAATAATTGCCGCACTCTGGTTTGACATGCCTCTTTTAGGTTTGGTTATAGGTTTAAGTATGCTTATAAACCTTTTTGTAGCGGGCTTTTTTGGGGCTACAATACCACTCTTTTTAAAAAGAATGGATATTGACCCAGCTATCGGTAGTACAGTTATTTTAACTACCGTCACAGATGTTGTAGGCTTTTTTAGCTTTTTAGGCCTTGCAACATATATTTTACTTTAAGGATTTTGTAAACATTGGAACTATTACTATTATTTTTTGTACTTTCTGTTGGAGTGTCATTTATATGCTCAATTTTAGAATCAGTACTCCTATCTGTCAACATGTCATATGTTGCAGTGCTTGAAAAAGAGAGACCTATAGTTGGAAGACTATTACGTCTGCATAAAGAAAACATTAACAAATCGATTGCCTCTATTTTAATTTTAAACACCATTGCAAATACTTTAGGTGCAGCTGCAGTTGGTGCACAAGCTTCTGTATTATTTGGAAACGATGCTGTTATTTATGTCTCAATTGTTTTAACATTTGCTATTTTATTTTTATCAGAAATCATTCCGAAAACGATTGGTGCTATTTACTGGAAAAGTTTAGCTCCTATGGCTGCACATGTAATTAGAATTTTTATCTGGCTAACATACCCTATTATATTAACGACTCTTTTTGTGACAAATAAGATATCAAAAGGAAAAGGTGCTCATACTCTCACTAAAGAAGAGCTTCTCGAGAGTATGCTTCTGAGTGAAGACGATGGAGTTATTGATGAGAAAGAATCAGATGTAATTGAAAATATCTTAAATCTTGACAATATTAAAGTAGGTGAAATTTTAACACCAAGAAGTGTTATTTTTGCTATAGATGAAAGTATGACAGTTAAAGAGGTTATTGAGACACAAGTGGCGATATTTAAGTTCTCACGTATTCCTATATATAAAGGTACGATTGAAGATGTTACGGGGTTAGTATTAACTAAAAAAATATTCAAACAAGCATTAACCGATGATAGCGTTACGATAGGCTCCATTAAAAAAGAGATCTTTTCAATAAATGAAAATATTCCTGTAAGTAAGGCATTAGATTTACTCATTAGTAAAAAAGACCACATGTTTTTAGTAATGGATAATTACGATCAGACTGAAGGTATTGTAACCTTAGAAGATTGTGTAGAGACAATACTTGGCGTTGAAATTATGGATGAGAGTGATACGACTGAAGATATGCGAGAACTTGCAAAACATAAAATGAAACAAAAGCGAAAAGCTAAAGATATAGAGAGTTAGAAAAGAAGAGGAGCGGGGTTAAAGGGTAGTCCCACACTCTCTCTTGCTTTGAATTTTAAGGGAAGTGTTTTCAAAAGAGATTTATACTTCATTTAGGCATTGGGCCCTATATTTCTCTTTCTTGAGAGTATTATAAGAGTATAAAGTGTAGATATAGTGTTAAATATGAGAAGTTATAGTACTTCTCTTACATTCCGGGTATTCTAGGAATTTTACCAAGTTTAGAGTAGCGACAGTAAGTTCCCCACCCTTTTTTAAGCCAGTGTCCAATAACAGGAAGAGGAAGCATAAATGCTTTCTTATCATCTCTAAAAACAAAAGAAGCACCATTTCCGCTATCCATAACACAGAGTATGTTTAAGTGCTCATGATAGCCTTTAAACGACTCTCCCCCATTGTCTACCTCTTTTATGTTATGAGCTACATTCTTAGCCATTACCTCTGCAATATGACCCTGTTTCGCAACCCAGTCATAACCTTCTAATGCAGCTATATCACCAATAGCATATATATTATGAGGTCTACTCATATCTTCACCATCACAAAAAGTATCTATATCTGAGAACTTAACATTACAGTGATCGTCTATTTTTATAAATCCAGCCGCGTTTAGAGGGAGGTCAGAGTTTTTAATAACTTCGTGACCATCACCTGCTGCTATAAACATAGTGAAATCAGACTCAAGTTTTGAATCATCTTCAAAAATAATAGCATCTTTTTCAAACATTTTTATTTTTTTGCCAAAGTGCTGTTTGATGTCAAGCATAGTAAAGTATTTATCCATCATATTTAAGGCTTGTGGTCCCATACGTTTTCCAGGTTCAGCCATAGGGGCAAAAAAAGTTAACTCGAACTTATCTCTTATACCTTTTTTCTTTAGTAAGTTGTGAACATTAAAAAGAAGCTCAAATCCTGGTCCACCACGCACTGCTGAAGAGTCGTTTGGATTTCCACCAAAGCCAAAGCATATTTTACCTTCTCCTATCGCTATAAGTCTATTGATCTCATCTCTTATTTCTAGAGATTGTTCAGGGATACCACAGATAGAGAGTGTGTTCTCGATTCCTTTATGTTTCATTTTTGAAGCACCCATAGCTATAACAAGGTGATCATATTGATCATAAACTATTCCACTCTTCATTACAACTTTACTTTCTTTGGCAGAAATACTTTGTACTTCATCAATAATTAGTTCAAATCCGTGAGCATCACGAAGCTCTTTCATGTCTACACAGACATCTTCAAATGAACATTCACCAGTTGGAACCCAGATAGAAGTAGGAAAAATATAAAAATAATCTCTGTTAGTTATGAGAGTAACATCATAATTTTCTTTTCTTAAATAGATTGCTGCCTCAACACCAGCGAAACCGCCACCAAGTATAAGAACACTTTTCATACTGAACCTTTATATAATAATAATTTATATAAAATATTACTATAAGTGATGTTAAAATTACATTAATTTGCTAGTTTTATCGTCAGTCTATTTTCTGTTAATAAAAAGTACTGCTACGATACTAGTAAAACCGCCTATGAGTATATGCATCTCTATTGGTTCATCAAGAATAAGCCATGCAGATGAAAGAGCAAAAAGAGGGACAAGAAACATGAACGAACTTGTTTTTTCGCTTCCAAGTTTACCTGAAGCCATAAAAAATATTGTAGTAGCAACCGTTTGTCCTAATACTGCTAAATAGATAAGTGATATCCAAAAATAGAGACCTTGCTCAAACACACTTAGTAAGTCTGAATCATAAGCGTATAAAAATGAGGATATTGTTGCTATAACAGAGATCAGAAAACTGTAATGAATTGGATGAATATGTTTATGGGAGTGTTGAGAGAGTATTGTAACCCCTGCCCAGATAACAGCACATAGTAAGAAGTATATATTTGAACCATTGTTAAAAAGACTTAAGTCATCTAGCTCAAGCATAATAAACCCACCAATAAGTCCAAGTGCTAATCCAAAGTATTGCAGAGGAAGAAGTTTTTTTCCAAAAAGTATTATCACAATTATAAAAGTCATAATTGGACTTAATGTAGTTATTATCACTGAACCTGCTCCGGCAAGTCCATATTTAACACCTAGAAATGAGAAAATCATAAATGCAATGTTTAATACTGAACTTGCGACTATATATTTTATATTATTTTTATTAAGTATTATAGGTTTTTTTAGGAAATAAAGAATGGGTAGAAATGATACACTCATTATAAAGAAGCGCCAAAAAATTATGACATCCATACTCAAGTCTAAGGTAAGTATTTTTAGAGCAGTCCAGCCCCCACCCCAGAGAAACATAGCTAAAATTAATAAGTATGAGAAATATTGCTTATACATGTGCGAAGAGTATCTTGTTTTCATCTTTATGGAGCTTAAAAACTCTATTTTGTTTGTGATAAACAGCATAATATATGGATAGTATTATATTATATTATATCATATTTATCAAAATGTGATATAGATATATTATTTTAATATTAAAAAAAACTATTACCTTTAAATGTAAAGAATTGAATTATATACAGAGTGTATTATTAGAGTATATTATTATAAAGGATTATATATGAAGAGAAGAGATGCCCTTAAGATATTAGGTATTGGTGCAGGTGCTGCTGTTGTTAATACAGCATGTGCAGCTACAGGAACAGCAGCTGGAATAGCAGAAGAAGCAGTAGTACCAGCAGCAACTACAAAACTTGAAGAAACAATCTATAAAGCTAGAAATGGTAAGAAGAGATTAGTTATCGTTGGTGGTGGTATTTCTGGTATGGCATTAGCGAGTATAGTTAATAGCGATGCTGGTAAAGATGTTGAAGTTATCGTTTTAGAGCAAAATAGACAATTTCATAGTTGTCCAGGTTCTAATGTACTTTTAACTAAAACTGCTAAAGAGTATGCAGATGAGCTAGGTGCACCAGTTGGTTGGATATTTAATTACAACATGAAACAAAAAGAGTTTAATATCATCACTAACTGTAGAGTTCTCTCCGGTGATCCAAAAGCGAAAATCCTTGAAACTACAGAAGGAAATATCGGTTATGATGCACTTGTAGTTGCTACAGGTATTGATTATGGTTCTAAGGCTCAGTTCCCAACATGGGATGATTCTAAACTAAGAAGACTAAAAGTTGAAACACCAGCTGCTATGCAACAAGATGCAGGTGAAGAGTGGACTAACATGAGTATCAGATGGGAAGGTCTTGTTGAACAAGCAAAACAAAACCCACACAAGCACTTTACTATGTTACTTAATGCAACTCCTGGAACTACTTTAACTGGTAAAAAAGCTCTTAGAAGATGTCCTCCGGCTTCATCTGAAAGATGTAGTACTATGGCAAGTAGAATTAAGAAAGATGGCTTAAAAAACCTTAAAATTAATTTCATGGTTGAATTAGATGGTAGTTTAGGTTCTAAACATGCTGCATTTAAGCAGAGTTGGCATGATCTAGGTTACTGTAATGATATTTTAAATCCTACAAGTGCTGATATTATTACTCCTATCTTTAACTCAAGAGTTCAAGATGTTGATTTTGATGGTAAAGTAGTAACTTACAAACAAAACAAGATGGATGAAGATGGAATGGAAGTTGTTTCTTCTTCTGTTAAGACAATTAAATATGACGAAGCAGTAATTATGGTATACCAAACAGTACCAGCAGTTGTTAAAGCTATATTTGATGATGAAGCTGTACAACTTAAAGCTGAAAGTTTTGAGTGTAAAAAATTCCCAAGTCATTATGTATTAGGTGACAGTCAATCAACTCACCAACTACCTGCAAGTGGTTCAATGGGTATGAGTATCGCTGGTATCTTATCAAATGAGATTATTAGTGCACTTAAAGGTAACTTCAAACAAGGTGATTACACAGAAGCATCTAATACTTGTTATTCATTAGTAGGTGAAAATCCAAACGAAGGTATTAAAGTTAGCCATACTTTCTTCGTAGCTAAAGGTATCATTAAAGGTAAAGGTCATGTTCCTAAAGGCTCTGATGGTAAATATAGACAATCATCAATTGCTTTTGAACAAGCTGGTTGGATTTATGGTATCGGTGGACTATTTGGATATAGTGGTATCGGTGAAGATGGCGACGTTTTATAAAACATCACCAAGAATATTTTAAATCTAGAGAATTTTTTCTCTAGATTTACTTAAAATAAATTCTTCTTAATCCAAAATGAGAGAACATACAATCCCCAAATATGCTGCTTAAAACTTCCATTAGACGCAGTGTTTAGATACTCATTTAACTCTTTTTCTTTAAATATTCCCGTTTCTCTATTTACTTTTTTGATAAGGTCAATTTTCTGAGAGCCTATAAGATACTCCATATAGGGATTTGAAAATCCTTTTTTCTTTCTTTTTAACATATTCTCATCTAGTTTATTTTTCATTATCTCTTTGAGTAAAGACTTTGTAACACCATCTTCATATCTAAGTTTTGCTGATACACTAAAAACAGTAGAAGCGAGCTTATGATCAAGAAAAGGAGTGCGTGACTCTATAGAGTGTGCCATACTAACACGGTCAAGTTTAGTGAGGAAGTGTTCAGCTTGAAATATATTTAAATCTATATAGCTATACCAAGTACTCTCATCGCTGTGTGCTGAATTCTCAAACCTATCTCTATAAGGCTTTAGATATTGGAGAGATTGGTTATCTTTAACATTTCTTCGCATAAGAGCATTTTTTTGTAGGTCTGTAAAATTATCGCCTGATGTTCTAAAGAGTAGAGTCTCATCAAAGATTCGTTTATACCATTCCCACTCACGATTTTTGGAGTAGTTAGCTCTAAAGTATTTCTTTAGCCAGTTTTTATTAGCCAGATTTGAAGCACTCTGGATATCAAGATACTCAAAGTACTGTCTATAACCTAAAAAGAGTTCATCACTTCCCTCGCCACTCATAACAACCTTGTAACCATCTTTTTTGATTTTATCAAAGAGTAGATAGAGTGGAACTGCCGCTGGATCGTTAAGTGGTTCATCAAGAGCATCAAAAACTTTTTCACTTGCATCTATAAAGTTCTCTTGGTTGATTACTACTTGAGTATTGTTGAGTCCTAAAAACTCTGCACTCAAAGCCGCATTTTCTCTCTCATCATACTTAGCATACTCTTCATAACCTAGAGTATAAGTTTCAAGAGGAACACCGCGTTTAAGAGCATAAGCATTTATAGTGGCGCTATCTATTCCACCTGAGAGTAAAGAAGCCATAGGAACGTCCGCGTTTAAACGCATAGATATAGATTCATCAAGTAGTTTCTCTAAAGTAAAGACAGCCTCGTCTCTGTCGTTAATAAGGTTCGGAGTAGCGTCAAGCAAATCAAAATATCTTTTAACTTCAATTTTTCCATTTTTAAAGGTGAGAAATTCTCCAGCAGCTAACTTCTGTATACCTTCATAAAAAGTATGTGGTGGTGTTGGTGTTAAAAACGAGAGGTAAGAGAGAAGTGCATTGTCATTCATTTTAGTCTTGTTTAGAAATGGAGTAAGCGCTTTTATTTCCGAAGAGAATCTAAACGCGGTATCGTACATAAAAAAGAGAGGTTTTTTCCCAAGTCTATCGCGAAAGAGATAGAGGGTTTCACCGTCCATAAGAGCGATGGCGAACATCCCACGAAGATGTTGCACAAAGTCCAAGCCCCATCTTATATATGCCGCAATAATAACTTCACTATCACTTTGCGTTTGGTACTCAAAGTCTAGTTCCTCTCTTAACTCTTTAAAGTTGTATATCTCACCATTAAATGAGAGAAGAATACTTTTATGTTTTAGAGGCTGATGTGAACGCGAGTTAGAATCAAGAATACTTAATCGCTGATGTGCAAAAAAAAGATTAGGTTTTTGAACTACCCCACAATAATCAGGCCCACGATGAGTCAAACGCGATAGCGCATATTTAGCTTGAGACTCTTCATGCTCTCCCACTATTCCAAATATTGCACACATTATCTAAAAAACCCCACAGTAATATCGCCATCTAAGTAGTCGCCTCTAAAGATAAGCTCTCTTACCTTTAAATCTTTGGCTATGTCTGCTATCTCTGCACTTGTTAGATAGTTATAAGTCTCACTCTCTCTATCGCCTAAAAGGGCATTAAATATAAAGCCTTGCGAGGAGGAGTTATAGCAGTTTCGTATAAATTGATGTGTTTCAAACTTTGTAAGAACATTCAGTGCACCACTGCAAACATAATAGTGAGCATTTGGAAGAGAGTCTTTGCAGATATCGGCAATGATAATCTCCTCTCCTGTTTTATCAGAAGCTATTGAGTACATATCTTCAAGCGAGTCAATCCCGATGTATTTTTTTGGAGACTTACTTTTTTTACTCATGTAGGTATGAAAATCACCAAAACCGCAACCTGCATCTACAAGAGTAAAGTTAGCTAAACGCGATGGTAAAAGTTTTAATATCTCTTTAAAACGCAGGGTTTGATTCTCTTTAGAAGCCCAGTTAACTCCCTTAGCTGTAGTCCCATGCAGATCAATAGCAGAGGTATAAAACTTTTGGCTATCTATGCGTGGCATACAACTCCTTTTTTTATAATTGTATTATATAATAAAACCAAAGGATTATTATGAGAGTAGCTGTAGTTGGACTTGGTGGAGTAGGTGGATATCTTGGCGCTTCACTTGCAAAAACATCACATGAGGTAGTAGGTTTTGCAAGAGGGGAACATCTAAAGAGTATTCAAGTTAATGGTATAGAGATAGTTGAAGATGATACAACTTGGAGTCAAAGACTCAATGCTACTACCCTAAACGCGGTCGAAGGCTATTTTGACATAGTACTGTTTTGTGTGAAAAGTTATGACTTAGTCTCGTCTTTTGAAGCTATAAAAAACTCTTGCAACTCTAAAACTATAATGCTCTCTTTTTCTAACGGTGTTTCAAATGGAGATACTTTAAGAGAAGTGAGTGACTCTACAGTTTTAGATGGCTGTATGTATATTCTCTCTCATATTGAGAAGGCTGGAACTATTCGCAAGAAAGGTAAAGTGTTTGCGGCTGTTTTTGGTGGAGAGACTCATGCGACTGAGATTATGAAAAATATTTTTGATGAGGCTAAGTTAAGAAACAAAACTCCTGGGAATATTCAGACTGCTATCTGGAAAAAGTATATTTTCATAGCCGCATTTGCAACACTTACCTCTTATCATAAGAAGAGTATTGGGTATATTTATGAACACTACTTTGATGAGGCTAAGGCTCTTTTAAAAGAGATAGCCTCTGTTGCAAACTCTTTAGGTGTTGATATAAAAGATGAGATACAAAAGGCTTTAGACACCGCGTTTAAAGTGCCTTATGACTCTTCAACATCAATGGCATTAGATTTTAAAAATTCTAAACGCGATGAATTACATAGTTTGAGTGGTTATATTGTGAAAAAAGCGGAGCAGCTTAACTTAGAAGTCCCTCTCATGAAGAAGATGTATGAGGAACTTTTAGAGCTGCATATTGATTAACGAAAGATTTTACCTATGTCTTTAGTAATAGCGCCAGGTACAGTTGAGATTTTCATAAACTGAGACATCTTAAGCATAGGGTACATTACAGCTATATAGTACTTCGGATCTAACATTTTAGCCTTACCATCTTCTATAAGAACCGGATATGGAAGAAGTCCTGCGTTTTGGTAACCTGTTTTTTTGATGAACTTTGTAGTTCGTTTTCCAATACTTCCCTTGTATTTGTTACTTATGTATTAGAATGTTCTTTGTTGTTAAATTTGCCTACTGTTTTAATTATAGTTTAAAATATCTTAAATTTTATCTTTAAAAGCTTATGCATGAATTGTTACAAGATAATTGTGTAATAATATACATTATATACATAGAAAAGGCATAAAATGGCAAAAGAGAGATTAGTTTTAGGTGGTGGATGTTTCTGGTGTACAGAGGCAGTATTTTTAAATGTAAAGGGTGTAAATAGTGTAAATAGTGCTTATACGGGTGGACTTCGTCCTAATCCGACTTATGAGAGTATTTGTACCGGTGTAAGTGGTCATGCTGAGGTTATAGACATCGAGTATGATGCAGATATCATTAAGTTAGAAAATTTACTAGAGATATTTTTTGTAATCCATGATCCTACTACACTAAACCAACAGGGTGCAGACAAGGGGACTCAATATCGTTCCGTTGTTTATTACTCAAATGATGAAGAAAAAGCTGTTATTGAGAATTCAATTAAAAAGGCACAGGCTGATTTTAGTGATAAAATAATGACAGAAGTAAGTGAAATAGGAAATGTATATGGAGCTGAAGCTTATCATCAAAACTATTACAACTTAAACTCTTCACAAGGCTATTGTCAGGTTATTATTGCACCTAAGTTACAAAAGTTTATGACGAATCTTCCTCAGTATTTAGGCTAGTTTAAGAATTGCGAGTAAGTTGTAACAGTACTGAACGGCTCATTCTCAACTCCTCTTTTTAAAATATTATACCAAGTTTTGTTGCAATTCTTTTTTTATTTTATAGTTATTAATAAGTTTGATAGCTATCATAACACTTATAACTTGAAAGAGAGCGGCCAAAATAAACGCATAGTAATGAACTATGTCAATAGACTTCGCATTGTATGCAAGTGTAGCCATAGCGATAAGAAGAGTAAGTGGCATAGAGTGACTTAGACCCATGAGCACAGAATCAATAAATCCAAGTTCTTTAATAAAAACAAGTGATGCAACAACCCGCATAAAGATCATAACAAGTGCGATGCTCATTGCCTTAAATGGCAAACCTTCCATTACAAGTGCTTCGAGGTGAAAGGAGCTACCGATATGGATAAAGAAGATTGGTATTAAAAACCCAAAACCGTAAGAAGCAAGTTTTTCAGGGAGTTCATGTTTATGCTCAAAGAAAGTAGGTATAAAGATACCTGCTAAGAATGCACCAAAGGCGAGTTCAAGGTTGAGATATAACATGGCTCCAATGAGTAAGAAAAATATTCCCATAGAGAGCCTAATGTCTTGTTCTTTATTATCATCACGCGGCATTAAAACAGTGGAGACTATAGGGTACCACCAAAAGAGAAGTTGTGTTGCTCTAAAGAGAAGAAACATGAAAATCAAAAATGCTAAAAGTGCCATAATAGTTTGAAAAAGTCCGAGGCCAAAACCTGATTGTAGAGCGGCTGAGGTGATGGTTAAGAAGCCTATACTTACAACCTCTCCAATTCCACCTGCGGTCATAGATAGGGTAAGCCATGGTGTTCTACCATAATCTTTGGCTAGTGCTGCCACAAGTCCAACAGAGATTAAAGGTAGAAGAACTATGAAAATTTTACCAAGATTAAAGTAGATTGAAAAACTAAGGGAGAGAGTATAGAGTATCACTAAGTAGAGAACAACTTTTTTTATAATTCTACTTGGGGTTTTAAATACATTTTTGAGGTTAATTTCTGTTCCGGCAATAAACATAAGGTATAAAAAACCAATCTCAGCAACTATCTCAAAGAGATGTTCATTATGTAAAAAGCCTACATAACCTAGCAAAGAACCAAGAATAATCTCGATAGGAGTAGTTGGAAGCCTAAGTAGTTTGGCAAAGAATGGAGAAAATATAATAATAAGTGAAATTGTTACAATTAAAACTACATTATCATCCATAATAAATTACCTTTATTGTACTTTTTTTGCGACTTCGAGATTGAGAGATTTTAACATATCTAAATCTTTACTCATAATTCTACCGCTTGTTGTGAGGTAGTTTCCAATAACTATGGAGTTAGCACCGCGTTCAAATATCTCATCTTGTCTCTCACCAAACATGAGTTCACGTCCACCTGCAACCATAATACGCTCAGCTTTTGGAATCATCTTCCTGGTTAATTCTACAAGTTCTAGTGCTTCATCAACATTAAGAGGGTTTGGAGATAAAGAGAGCGCTTCGTTGTGATGGTAAAAGTTTATAGGAACAGATGTTGGATTGAGCGAAGCTAAAGACTCAAGCATTGAAACGCGGTCCTCCTGAGTTTCGCCTAAACCAAAAATACCACCTGTTATAAGAACCATTCCTGCCGCGTTTACATTTTGGCAAGTCTCATAGCGTTGGGACCAAGGATGTGTTGTACATATCTCTTCGTAAAATGTTTCTGATGTTTCAAGGTTATGGTTGTATGCTTTAATTCCGGCCGCTTTTAAGACTAAGAGTTGTTCAAGTGTTGCAGTTCCATTACAGCCGATTAAACGCAGCTCTGGTGCTACTTCTTGTACCGCGTTTGCCACATTACATACAAACTCAATGGTCTTGTCGTTAAGCCCTTTATCTGCAGTTACAAGACAAAATCCTAATGCACCATTATCTCTTGCAGTGACTGCTTCTTCTTGGATTAGTTTTATATCTTTTTGTTTATAACGATCAATGTCAGCCTTGTATCGAACACTTTGAGAACAGAATTTACAATCCTCCAAACAAGTACCGCTATTTATATTACAGATGGAACAGAGAAATATTTTTTCACTCATGCTGCTTTCCTTTCATAGGAGAATTTTTTTGATTTAAATTCAGAGTCATTTTTGTCTTTTGTATAGTATGTTACTTTGAATTTTTTTGGCTTTACTTCTAACATAGCACACTCTGAGGTAGGTTTACTTCTTGCACAGACTTCACCAGGATTTAAAAAAAGAGTTCCATTGTTAAATTCAGAGTGAAACTCGTGAGTATGACCAAAAAGAACTACCTCGGTATCGGGAGTCATGTAAAAAGGCAAATGCATAAGTTTAAAAGTTGTCTCGGCAAGTTTAAAGTAGTAAGGCTCTTGAACAAGGTTATACTGGTTATGAAATTGAACTAAATGAGCATCATTGTTTCCATAAACTGCAACATATTTTTTGCCACAGTTTTTGAGAAGTTCTAATGTTTCATGCTCGCAAATATCACCTGCATGAACGATAAACTCAGCACCGTTTTCTATAAGCATTTCAAGGCTGTCTTTAGCCTTTTGTACTTTAGAATGAGTGTCTGAGAGTATTCCTATTTTCATTTTGGCTTATTTCTCTTGTGAAGGTTCTTCTTCTTTTGTCTCTTCTTCTCTTTGAGTACGGTTTTTACACTTAACACACTCATAAACTTCTTTGTTTCTATAAGTACGAGGAGCTAAAACACCGCTACAACCTTCTTCTTCACATTTGATAGTAGTAGGCTCAAACTTAGAGATGAACTTACAATCAGGATATTTTTCACATCCCCAAAAAGCACCACGACGAGACTGCTTCCATATAAGTTTTCCGCCACAATCAGGACATGGAACTTCAGAAGCTTTACTCTCAGACTCCATGCTCTTAGTATTTTTACAATCAGGATAATCGCTACATGCTAAAAATTTACCATTTCTACCATTTTTAACTATCATCTCTTTACCACATTTGTCACACTTCTCTTCGCTAAGCTCTTGTTTAACTTCTACCGCGTTTCCTTCTTCATCACACTGTTCTGTATATTTACATTTTGGAAAACCGCTACAAGCGATAAAGTTTCCAAATCTACCTGAACGCAGTAGTAATTCACTCTCTCCACATTTAGGACAAGTTCTTCCAAGAGGTTTAGCAAGTTTAAGACTTACAATGTTCTCTTTTCCATCAGCAACTTGTTGCATGAAAGGGAAGTAAAAATCACTTAAAAGTTTTTGCCAGTCAACTTGACCTTCACTTACTTCATCAAGTTTATCTTCCATATTTGCAGTAAAAGAGATATCTACGATGTTAGCAAAGTGCTCCTCTAAAATTTTAGTAACTGTAAACGCCATCTCACTAGGGATGATCTGTTTTTTCTCTATAGTTACATAAGTACGACCACTTAGAGTTGCAATAGTTGGAGCATAAGTAGATGGACGACCAACACCCTCTGACTCAAGCTTTTTAATTAAAGAAGCTTCAGAGTAACGAGCTGGTGGTTCTGTATAGTGTTGCTCAGGTTTAATAGTTTGAATCTCACCAATGTCACCCTCTTTAAGAGTTGGTAAAAGCTTATCTTTGTCATCCGTTCCTATTACAGCATAAAAACCATCAAAAAGAAGTTTTCTACCACTTGCACGGTATTCGTTGTTTTGACCTTTAAATATGATACTTTGTTGTTCAAACAGTGCATCTTCCATCTGACAAGCCATAAAGCGCTCATAAATCAGACGATAGAGTTTAATCTCATCAGCCTTTAAAAAGCTCTGTGCAACTTCTGGAGTGAAGTTAAGCATAGTTGGGCGAATAGCCTCGTGAGCCTCTTGTGCTCCCTTACTTTTTTTACCATAAGTCTTAGGCTCTTTTGGTAAATATTTTTCACCAAATCTATTTTCAATTATGCCACGAACAGCACCAACAGCCTCAGCTGCCATGTTCAGTGAATCTGTTCTCATGTAGGTAATAACACCTGAAGTTCCATCTGGAGTTTTTACACCCTCATAAAGTGACTGTGCAACCATCATAGTCTTTTTAGGAGTAAACCCAAGTTTAGATGAGGCAGTCTGCTGAAGAGTAGAAGTCATAAATGGTGGTGGCGTTGAAGTTTTACGTTGTTTCTTCTCTAATTTAGAAATAACGAAAGTATCCGCATTTATGCTCTTAAAAATATCATCAGCTTGAGCTTTGTTCTCAATAGACATCTTGTTGAGTTTATTTCCATTATGAGAAATAAGTGCCGCGTCTATGTTTGTTTTAAAAACAGTATCTATAGACCAGTACTCAACGGGAATAAAGGCTTGAATCTCGCGTTCACGATCAACTACAAGTTTAAGAGTTGAAGATTGAACACGACCACCAGAGAGTCCTTTTTGGATTTTAGATGCTAGTAGTGGAGAAAGTTTATAACCCACAACGCGGTCAAGCATACGACGAGCTTGTTGCGCATTTACCATATCCATATCTATTTTACGAGCAGATTCAAGCGCATGCTTGATAGCTGTCTTTGTAATTTCATGAAAGACGATACGAGGAAGTTCCTCAGGGTCTTTTTTAATAGCATGAGCAATATGCCAACCGATAGCCTCACCCTCGCGATCCTCATCGGTCGCGATATAGATAGTGTCCGCTTTTTTTGCAAGAGCTTTTATCTCTTTAACAGTAGCGGCATTTTCTTTAGCAACGGAGTATGTTGGTACAAGATTGTTAGTCTCTTCTTCAACAGCGATTCCAAAACGGGATTTAGGCAGATCACGAATGTGACCTTTAGAAGCGATTACTTCATAACCTTTGCCTAAAAAGTTCTTTATAGTCTTAGCTTTCGCAGGTGACTCTACAATAATTAAATCCAAATTGTATTCCCCTATATAGTAGTATAGTTATTTTAATTTTGAAAGTGTATCAAAAAAAGGTTAAAAATCTAAAACTATTTCTATTCTCTCTTGTATCTCTAACAATTCTTTTTGTGAAAGTGAAGTGATTTAAAACTCGACATAAAATCATAAACTATCTTTTTTTAGAAATTCCAAACTTTAAACTTCTTATAGTGTAGTCACTTACGACTGCACCTTTTCTCATGGTGAGTATATGTTCTACTGCATCTGCAATATCACAAGAAAGAAGTTTTTCATCCTCTTTTTTACTTGTTTGAAAACGAAGGTCATCATAAAATGCGGACTCGGTCATATCGGGATTTATGTTTGTAATACTCAAATCACTTTTTCGTGTTTCTTCAAAAAGTACATCTGTAAAGGCCTTGAGTCCACTCTTTGTAGCAGAATAAACTCCAGAAAATTTATTTGTTCTTATGGCTTCTATTGAGTTGATGTTGATGAGGTAGCCACTGTTTTGTTTTAAACTTCTAAGTAGTGCGTTTGTTAAAAGCATGGGAGCCGTTAGATTTAAAAAAGTCATCTCGGTTATTGTTTGAGCGCTTAGTTCTTCATGTGGCTCAAACCTTCCAAAACCTGCCGCATTTACGAGTATGAACGCAGGCTCTAGTTTTAGAGTTTCGCAGAGCTTTAGCGTCTCTTTTTCGTTTGATAAGTCACAGTTAAGTGCTTGAAAGTTTTCTTTTTTAAAATCATCCGCGTTTAGAGTTCTACTCACACCGATTACTCTGTAGCCTAAACTTAAAAGTCGCAGGCTTATCTCTTTTCCTATGCCGCTACTCGCACCACTAACTATTGCTAACTTCATCTACACACCTCTTTTGGATATAATCCATTTATGAAAAATATTTATATTACAGACTTAGATCACACATTTTTGAGAAATGATTTATCTATAAGCGATTATACTAAAAAAACATGGAATTCCTTTGCCGAGAAGTCAGTTTTAAGCATTGCAACTGCTAGAACCTATATGAAAACAGCACAGTTTTTAGGTGGCGTTGAAGTAAATGCCCCGATGATTTTACTTGATGGTGCACTCATAGCAACGATAGATAAAAAAATTATACAGACAAAAACTCTTGGTCGTGACATAAGCGACATGATTATTGATGAGGGGTGGAAGTTTGGTATCTATCCTTTTGTACTCTCTTTGAGTGATGAGAAAAACCTAAGAGAGAGTTTTTTACATGACAATGTACTCAACTCCTATCAAAAAGATGTGCTAAACCGCTACTCAAGTGATGATAATTTACAGAGTTTTAATGGCATAAGAGCCCAAGAAAAAAACTTCAAAATTGTTTACATGGGTGAAGAGAATTTACTAGTTGAACTCCATGAACATTTGCAAAATGTTTTTGGCGATGACTTGAAATACATTTTAGCACCAGAGGCTTATACCGGGTGTTATTTCTTAACTATACTGCATAAGGATGCTGATAAATCTCACGGTATTAAAAGTGTGAGTGAACATCTAGGATTTGACTTAGAAAAGCTGACTGTTTTTGGAGACAACTTCAACGATATTGGGATGTTTGAGTTAGCGGGAACTTCAGTAGCGATGCAAAATGCTCAAGAGGGTGTAAAAGAAAAAGCGCATATAGTACTTCCTCATACAAACGAAGAAGATGGCGTTGCTAGATATTTAGAAGGATTAAAAGATGACAAGTAAATCGAGTGTTTTTCCAATGATTATTATCGGTATTTTATTTTTTATTTTTGGTTTTGTGACATGGCTTAATGGTTCTCTTATTCCATTTTTAAAAGTCGTTTGTGATTTAAATGACTTCCAAGCCCTTTTTGTAACCTTTGCTTTTTATATTTCATACACAGTTATGGCTCTGCCTATGGCTTACGTCTTAGATAAAACGGGTTATAAAAATGCAATGGCATTAGGACTTTTCATCATGGTTATAGGGAGTCTTCTCTTCATTCCAGCAGCTCTGAGTGCAAACTTTTTAATCTTTTTAGTCGCTCTTTTCGCCCTTGGAACTGGTCTAACGATTTTACAAACCGCTTCAAACCCTTATGTAGTTTTTATCGGCCCAGTTGAGAGTGCAGCAAGACGTATTAGTATCATGGGACTTATTAACAAGAGTGCAGGGGTCGCAGTTCCTATCATTTTTACAGCTCTTATTTTAGCTGATATTCCAGTACTCTCAAGTGAGCATCTCTCTCAAGTTCAAATAGACGACCTTGCCTCGCGTTTGATTATTCCGTATATTATTATGGCTGTAGTACTTAGTGCCCTTATCGCTTTAGTGAAATTTTCATCTATTCCAGAGCTAGATTTTAACGAGAAAGAGGATGATTTCACGAGTGAGTTTATTTTTGCATATCCAAGTGTTGTTCTAGGCTCTATAGCACTCTTTTTCTATGTAGGTATAGAAGTTATAGCCGGAGATACTATTGGGTTATATGCACAAGATATTGGACTCCTAAACGCGACTACACTTACCTCTTACACAATGGTCTTCATGGTTATATCTTACATAGTTGGAATTCTTTTTATTCCAAAATATCTCTCTCAAAAAAGTGCTCTTATTGGTTCGGCCATTTTAGGTATTTTACTTCTGCTTGGAGTTATCTACTCCTCAAAAGAGAGTTATGCGGTTTCTGAGGTTTTGTGGGGTTGGAGTGGTATTGCAACTCTTCCTGATACGGTAACTTTTGTGGCACTTCTTGGACTTTCAAATGCTCTAGTTTGGCCTACTATCTGGCCACTGGCTTTAGAGGGACTAGGAAAGATGACAGCAAAAGGAAGTGCTCTTTTAATCATGGCAATTTCGGGTGGGGCTATAATGCCTTTGGTATTTGGGAAAGTAGCAGAATCTTTAGGCGATATGCAGATGGCTTATAGTGTTGGCATACTCTGTTACCTCTTCATACTTTTTTATGCAATCAAAGGTCATAGGGTAGGTTCATGGTAGAGTTAAAAAATTTAGAAAATGGTTTTAGTTACTTAGAAGTTAGCAATAGCTCAAGCTCTGCAAAGATAGCCTTACAGGGTGCTCATGTTTTTGAGTACAAACGCGGTGAGGAAGAAGATATCCTCTGGTTGAGTGAAACATCCGCGTTTGAGTTAGGAACTGCAATAAGAGGTGGAATCCCAGTATGTTGGCCCGCGTTTGGAATGAATAATCCAGACTTACCACAACATGGTTTTTCAAGAACGGCTCTCTTTGAGTTTGTAAACTCTAAAGAGATATCTAAAGATGAAACCCAAGTATGTCTGCGTTTAAGAGATACACAAGAGAGTTTAAAACTATGGAACTACAAGTTTGAGTTGGAGTTAATCGTGAGAGTCTCAGATACTCTAAGCTTGGAGTTAAAGACTACAAACAGAGATACACAAGAGTTCAAACTCACCCAAGCTCTTCACACTTACTTTAATGTTTCAGACATTTCAAACGCGGTCGTTAAAGGTCTCAAAGGCAAGCCGCGTTTAGATGCTTTAAGAGGCATAGTTTTTATTCAAGAGAACGATATAAAGTTTGATGAAGAGTTTGATTCCGTTTTTCAAAAAGTAAATAATGAAATAATTTTAGGGTATAAAGATAGAAAAGTTAGTATTATAAATGAAGGCTCATCCTCAGTAGTAGTTTGGAACCCATGGATAGAAAAAGGTGCTCGTATGAGTGGAATGAGAGCCGAAGCCTACAGAGAGTTTGTCTGCATAGAAAGTGCAAACGCTTATGAAGATTTTAGGGTTTTAAAGCCAAATGAGAGCCATAGTTTAAAAGCTACAATTCATTAGATTTAATGACAAAATGTCATATTTTTCTAAATCAGTTGGCGATTATGAGTATTTGAGTTGTGTTGTGCAGAAATTCTTGTTATGAATTTCACATGATAAGGAGTTAGGTGGGACAGGGTTAGCCTTTAATAAGGAGTAACAATGCAACCGACACTTGTAATTGTTATAATTTTAGTTCTACTAGAATTAAGATTATATTAAAAGCTTTTAGAGAGTTGACGCTCTCTAATTGTCCCAACTGCTGACATTATAACATAAAAAAATCACTCTTCTAAATCCTTCTTTTTATATTTTTCTTCGAGTTTGCCAAAATACTTAGAGATATAGTTCATCGGTATAAACCATACAGCAGCTCCTACTGGCAGAGAAAAAACCGCAGAGTAGCCTAAGTCCGTGAGATAATTTGCACTCATAAAGAGAGCATAAAAAGAACACATTGTTACTACAACACCGAGAAACCACTTAGTATAAAAAATGATTACATACACAATACCGAGTCTTTGCATTTTTTTACGACCGTAATAAACAAGACCAATAGAGGCGATAACAAGAGGTGCTATAGTTAAAAAAAGATCTATATTTGGAGAAAACCCCATTAGTTTGCTTTATTTAGGTGGTAGGCATCATACGCTAAACGCATAACGCCTACGGAATAGTTTGAAGAGTTGTTGTATCTCATGATTTTTTTAGTATAGCCTTTTATATACTTGAGTTCAGGTTTGTCTTTTGTAAAACAATCATACATCTTACCGCTCTTGCTAGTTTCATAAACAAAAGAGGCATTGTCATGATTAAATTCATACTCATACCAAGCGGCTTCAATAGCAGGCATATCATATATTTCATCCCAGTCTATCAGAGTATCCCAAGAGGCTTTTTTATGCAAAAATTTACTAGCTGACATAATGGCATCTTCCATTTTAGTTAGATCTGCAACCTTACCTTTATACGACTCTGAGTAAACAAAACTGTTTGGCATAAACTGAGGAATACCTATAGCACCCGCATAAGAGCTTGGAAGATTACAGCTCTCCGGTCTGATTTTTCCTTTGTAACAGTGAACGATTATAGAGGACATATTTGTTTTACCCATCTTAAGTAACCACTTCTCACGCTTTGTTTTAGGGTCAGTTCTAACAACCATTGTGTTAAAGACTATAAATGCATCATGAGTCGGTTTTATCTTACCAAGTTTTGTCTCTTTCATTAATATAGCTGCGATTATTTCACGATTTACGCCATATTTTTTTTCAGAGTAGTCATAAACTTCTTTATACTTTTTAAGATGAGTGACCATATCTGGAATATATTTTACAAGTACATTATTTGCTTTTTTCTCTTGAGCTTTGTGGTGTTTTATTTTACTTGGTTGAAGATATTTCCAGCTTACTTCATCAAACTTCTGTGTTTTAAAGTAAGAGAGTAAAAATTGATTTGCATACTTGTGAGAGACACCCTGTTTTACAACTTTTTCACAGATGTCTATATAGTCTTTGTTTTGGAATTCGCAGTTTGTGTATGCAGCAAAAAGGGAACTACTAAGTAGTCCTATTGCAAGAAGTTTAGTTATAGTTTTCATTTATCTCTTTTAGTCTCTGCGGTGTACCAATATCGTGCCAAATGCCACTAAAAAGTTCACCACTAATATTTTTTTGTTCTATGTTTTTTCTTAAAATTGGAGCAAGTGCTAACGTCTTAACAGTGAGTCCATTAAAGAGTGTAGGATTATAATATCCTATGCCTGAGAAAGTGTACTTTAATTTTTCTTCATTTAAAACAACAGACTCTTTTAAGCCAAAATCCCCATTAGGGTTATGCTTAGGGTTGGGCACTAAAATAAGGTGTGCCAGCTTATCGCCTAAGTCAAAATGAGCATCAAAATTATAATCACAAAAGACATCTCCATTCACAACTAAAAAAGTCTTATTACCTAAATGCTGTAGTGCTTTGAGTATACCACCAGCACTTTCTAGTGCTCCCTCATCTTGTTCATCTGAGTAGGTGAGTTTTATATTCCAAGCTGAGCCATCGCCTAAGGTTTCAGGTATTTTATAGCCTAAGTGAGCGATGTTAATGATGATCTCTTTAAATCCAGCAGCAGCTAATTTTTCTATATGATAAACGATTAAAGGCTTATCATCTACTCTCAAAAGAGGTTTTGGAAGAAAATCTGTAAGTGGTCGCATTCTCTCCCCACGGCCAGCAGCTAAAATCATAGCCTTCATGAAGTGAGTTCTGCTAGAAGCTCTGCAAATTCTTTAGTCTCATCGTATCTAAACGCGGTCTCTATAGTGTATTTGAGAGTTAAAGGAATATCTTTTAAATAGCCATCTTTGCCATCACGAAGATAAAGCCTAGAGAATACTCCGAGTACTTTTATATGGCGTTGAAGTCCCATGAAGTCGAACCATTTTATAAACTCTGCATCAGTAGTTTGTAAACCTAGTTTATCTCGAAACTCTAAAACTAAGACTTCAATATCACCGCGTTTATACTCTATATAACAATCTTTGAGTAGTGAAACCAAATCATAAGTTATAGCTCCACTCATCGCATCTTGATAATCTATTATGCCAATACTGTTTTGTGGAGTTATCATAATGTTACGAGAGTGAAAATCACGATGTACAAAAACATCTTGTGGCTGAGAAAGAACTCCATTTGAAATAGTATTCAAAGTCTTTTCTATAAGTGTCTCTTGCTCCGCGTTTAGAGATGTTTTGAGGTTTTTCTTTAGATACCACTCTTTCATCAAATCCATTTCAAAATGTAAAAAAGCTTTGTCATAAACGGGTAGGTTTGAACTCTGTGCAGTTTGCATCTTTATGATTTCATCAATGGCGTCCCTGTAGAGTTCTTTGAAATTCTCATCATTTAAAACATTTAAATAGTGAGTATTTCCAAAATCTTGAATGATTAAAAAACCATCTTCAAGGTTTTTCTCTAAGATTTTGGGAGCTTTTACTTTGGCGTTTAGGAGTCTTTGTGTAACATCTAAAAAAGGAGAAAGTGACTCTTTTTCTAAAGAAGAATCCATAAGTATAACTGTTTCATTCCCCTGCGTTAATCTATAGTATTGTCTAAAACTAGCATCCGCAGAAGCTACTGTTAATTCATAGTTTTTGTATGGTGTTGTCTCTAACCACTCTTTTATCTTATCCATAAATCCCACCTAGTAGAGAGTTTTTTGTCGCACCTGTAACCGATTTTAAATCCACTTCTTCATTGTGAATTCTTTTGTAAGCCAACCATGCAAATGCCATGGCTTCAAGTGAATCTCCATCTACTCCAAGCGTATCACTTGAGGTAACTTCAATCTTTGTAAGCTCTTGGAGTCTCTGCATTAAAAAGCCATTTTTAGCGCCGCCACCACAGACTATGAGTAGTTCAATGCTATTTGTCTTAACATCTTTAGCTATGCTTCGAGCAGTGAGCTCAAGAAGCGTTCTTTGAATGTCTTCATTATTGAGGGTTTGAAAAACTGGTAGATGACTTGCAAACCAAGAGGTATTAAAATACTCTCGTCCAGTGCTTTTTGGAGGTAACTTTTTAAAGTAGGGGTCATCAAGCATAGAGTTTAAAAGTTCCATATTGACAATACCACTTTGTGCAAAAAGACCATCTTTGTCGTAAGCTTTATTTTGCGTTTGAGTCATCCACATATCAAGTAAAACATTGCCGCAACCCGTATCCCAACCTCTTACCTCTTTACCTAAAAGTGTGAGATTAGCCATACCACCTATGTTTAAAACAGCAGTTTTTTCTTTTAAGTCAGCAAACAAAAACTGATGAAA
>CAZPRE010000005.1:0-27207 GCA_964588875.1 uncultured Sulfurimonas sp.
TAGATGCAACATGTCCACAGTCAAAACAGACAGACTACAAAAAATGTGCAGTAAAAATATACAAAGCATAAAGTAAAGAAAAAGAATGAAAAAAGAACCAATAAGCGATAGAAGAAAATTTATTGTAAATATGGCAAGAGGTGCAGGTTTAGCTACTATTAGTGGATTTGTATGGAGTGCATTTATTGATGAAGCTACGGCTTCATCTCTAATACTTCGCCCACCTGGAGCGATAAAGGAAGAAGATTTTCTAAAGACTTGTATTAAGTGTGGGCTCTGTGTTGAAGCTTGTCCATACGATACTCTATTGCTTGCCAAACCAGGTGATAATAAACCTCTAGGGACTCCATATTTTGTCGCTAGAGATATTCCTTGTTATATGTGTCCAGATATTCCTTGTGTACCAGTATGTCCTACTGGTGCATTAGATGAATCTAGTGTTACAACTGATGGAGTTTTAGACATAAATATAGCAGACATGGGTGTAGCCGTTATTGATGACAATAGCTGTATAGCCTTTTGGGGAATTCAATGTGATGCTTGTTATAGAGCTTGTCCTCTTTTAGGAGAGGCAATAACTATTGAATATAGCAAAAACGAGAGAACTGGTAAACACGCATTCATGAAGCCTATTATTCAACCTGATGTATGTACAGGTTGCGGAATGTGCGAACAAGCATGTGTTACAGAAAAGCCGGCAATTTTCATATTGCCAAGAGAAATGGCTCAAGGTAGAGCTGGTGATTACTATATTAAGGGTTGGGATAAAGAAGATGAAAAGCGTTTAGAAAATGCTCAAGCCATCAGTACCAAAACTAGATTAAGTGAAAAGTCAGCTATGGACACTTTAAATGATGGTCTGGAGGATTTATACTAATGGGAACATTATGGAATAATTACCGATATACCATCTTAAGAAGAGTAACTCAAATTGGGTTGCTAGTTCTATACTTTGGTGCTAATGCTTGGGGATGGACTCTCCTTATGGGAAACCTGAGTTCATCACTATTTTTAGACTTTATACCTTTAAGTGATCCTTATGCTGCATTACAGATGCTAGCTGCAGGTGCTACTTTAGCGGCAGATTTGCTTATAGGTGTGGCAGTAATTACAATCTTTTACCTACTAATAGGCGGTCGTGCCTTTTGTAGTTGGGTTTGTCCCATAAATATGATTACAGATGCTGCAAATTGGCTAAGAAGAAGATTTGAAATTGATAGAGCAATAGGTAAAAAACAACCAGCATCACGCAAAATGCGTTACTGGGTTTTAGCACTAAGCTTAATAATCTCGTTTATCATGGGTATAACAGCCTTTGAATTTATATCACCTATATCTATGGTTCATAGAGGAATTGTATTTGGTTTAGGTTTTGGTTGGGCAGTAATGCTCATTATTTTTCTTTTCGATCTATTTGTCTTAAAACATGGATGGTGTGGTCATATCTGCCCTCTGGGTGGATTTTATTCAATTCTAGGAAAATTTTCTCTTATAAGAGTTCATCACCTAGAAGAGAATTGTACACTATGTATGAAATGTAAAGTTGTTTGCCCTGAGGTACAGGTCTTACACATGATTGGTAAAGAGTCTTTACCGGTTATCTCTGGAGAGTGTACAAACTGTGCACGCTGTATAGAAGTGTGTGATGATGATGCCCTAGAGTTCTCAATAAGAAACTATATTAACAACAAGAAAACGGGAGAGTAAAATGAAAACAATAAGTAAGATAACAATTGGTTTATTTACTGCAACACTACTATTTGTTGGTTGTAATGATACTGCAGCTACACCAGCAGCAGAAGCTAAAGTAAAACCAACAATTAGTGAAGAGTCGTTAGGTCTTAGAAAGACTGACCTTTATTCAGAAAGTACTACTGAAAGTGATGCAACTCACTACACTAAAAATGCTGCTGGTAGTGGGCATAAAATTGCAAGAGCATTCCAAGATGCTCCACCAATGATTCCTCATGATGTTGAGGGCATGGTGCCAATTACGATTAACGACAATCAATGTATTGCTTGTCACGATCCAATGGTAGCAAAAGATATGGGTGCAACACCATATCCATCTTCGCACATGACAAACTTTAGAGCAAGTAGTAGTTATGCACTAAAAGGTATAAATACTTCAGATGGTACACTTGATCATGTCTCAATTACACATGATACTAAGTTAGTTGGTGCTAGATTTAACTGTACACAATGTCATGCTTCACAATCTGATGCTCCAGCTCCAAAGAACAACTTTGAAGCTGTATTTACACATGCCGATGGTGCTACAGCTTCTAGCTGGTCAGGTACTAAACTCATGGAAGGTATTGATACTACTAAGTAGTAACTATACAATTATGGAAAGAAGAGAGCTTTTTAGCTTTCTTTCTTCTTCCCTTACAGGAGAGAAGAAAGAAATAATAATACGACCACCTTACTATCGTGATATAATTGCGTTTAATACAGAGTGTCAAAACTGTGATGGCAAATGTGCCACTTTGTGTCAAGAGCAAATTATCATCATTGGTGAAGATAAAACACCACGACTTGATTTTTCAAAAAATGGATGCACATACTGTGACGATTGTGCCATAGCTTGTGAACCTAATGTACTGAGAGTTGAAGATAAAAAATTAATTGATGCAGGTATTCGCATCAACGAATCAAAATGCTTAAGTTGGCAGGGAGTCATGTGTTTTTCATGTAAGGATCCCTGTCTTGAAGATGCCATAGATTTTAAGGCTATGTTCATGCCAACAATAAACCAAGAAAAATGTACTGCTTGTGGCTTCTGCATTAGTAGATGTCCAAGTGATGCAATAGATATAAAGGTAATTTCATCATGAAAAAAATACTCTTTTTAGTAGTTATAGTAAGTTCTCTATACTCCGCAACAATCCAAAAGGCTGATGCTAAATATATTTCCTCAGGAGCAGTGACTGACATTGTTTATAAAGACTCAAAACTTTATAGTGCAACTGATGCAAGCTGTGTAGATATATTTGATGTCAAGAGTAAAGAAATTATACATAAGATTAAAGTCTCTAAAATTAAAGACTTTATGGGTGATATCATAGATTCAAAAGTCTATTCAGTAGATGTTATTAATGATAAAATCCTTATTTTATCCCAAGCACAAAAAGGTGCTAGACGTGTGCATATATATGAGGATGATAAACTTGAACTTATCATTCCTTATACAGATAAACTTTTTATTGCTAAAGCCAAGTTTATAGATGAAAATACAATTTTACTTGGTCTTTTGAGTAATGAAATTATCTCTTATGATATTAAAAATAGAAAACAAAACTATCGAGAAGCAGTATCTCAATCCAAGTTTTCAAATTTTGCTTTAAATGAAGATAAGTCTAAAGTTGTCGTAGCAGATGAGAGCGGAGACTTAACAATGTTACACACTAAGGACTTTTCATTAATTAAACAATTGACTGGTCAAAACTTAGATAATGTATTTCAAGTAGATATAAAAAATGGATTAGTTGCAACTGCAGGACAAGACAGAAGGGTCGTTATCTATAATTCAAGTTCAGCTTATTACAAGGTCACTAGTTTTCTTATCTACAGTGTTGGTCTCTCTCCTAGTGGAAAGATTGTAGGTTATGCATCTGATGAGGATAATAATGTAGCTTTGTTTAATACCGCTACTAAGAGGGAAATTGGGCTTTATGGTGGAAATAAGATGACAATTTCACAGATACTCTTTATAAACGAAACAGAATTTTTCGTCTCAAGCGATGATAAAACAATAAACTTCTACAAAATCAAATAAGGAGACAAAATGGAATTTAACAAGTCTGAATTTTTATGCGAAACTGAGGTTCCTCAAGATGAACTTATCATCTCAAGAACAGATTTAAATGGTTATATCACATATGCAAACGATACATTTTGTGACATAAGTGGATACGAACAAGATGAGTTAATTGGTAAAGCTCATAATATTGTAAGGCATCCAGATATGCCAAGTGCCGCTTTTAAAGATTTGTGGCAAACAATTAAAGATAAAAAACAGTGGATTGGTGTCGTAAAAAATCTACGTAAAGATAGTGGTTATTACTGGGTTGAAGCTATAGTCTCAGGTGTTTACAAAAATGGTGAATTAATTGAGTATAAATCGCTTAGAACACCGATTAGCTATGAAGAAAAATTAGAACATCAAAGATTATATGATAAAATGCGTCAAGAAAATGGCGAGAAAGCCAGAAAAGTAATTTACGAATAAAAAAATCAAGGAATTATCATTATGAATATATCAAGTATCGTAGTTAAAACACTGCCAAAATATTTAGACGAAGTTGTCCAGACATTAAAAAACACTCCAGAGTGTGATTATCATATGCACGATGAGCAAGGTCGTATAATTATTACTATTGAGGGCGAAGGTGTTTCAGAAGAGCTTAAAAAACTATCTGTAATTGAAGCTATCCCACATGTTGCTTCTGCTGATATGCAGATGGCATACTCTGAAGATGAGTTAGATGCACATATGGAAGTTATAAATAACTCAGATGCTGTGCCTAAGATGTTAAACGATGATGATTTAGATCCTAGAGACATCGTATATAATGGAGACCTAAAGAAAAAAGATTTAGAAGGTTTTGCTAAGACTTTTGACGATACAGGATTTAATCCTAATAAAGGCAATAAGTAATGGCTGTTGTTTTTGAATCACTCATAAAAATTAATGAAGAAGGTAAGTGGTATATAGAACTTACTGACACTGTTGATGGAAGAGTTGCTGTGTGTGAAGACCTCGATGAGTATTCTCAAAAGGTTGAAGACTTTGGTGGTGACTACGGTGGAAATATCGATGAAGTTAAATGGGCTAAAGACGAAAATGTTCCTCCGCATACTATGGATGAAATACGTCTTGAGATGTCTAAACATCAAGAAGATATAGAAAAAAGCAAAGCGGAGAAAGCTAACTAATGGCAGTTGCAAATGCGATAATTACAGATAAGTATTACGATGCAATAGAAATTGCATCTCATCTGAAAAATGTAGAGTATATTATTATGGCTGCTCCTGCTCCAGAACAATTTACAGACACGCCTATTCAATTTACTATTTTTTTAAATACTGCAGATGAACTTCCTCGTGATATTCAAGAGAATGTTTTTGATAAATTTTTAAAAGATAATGGCATTAAAAATCCAGATAAAATTTTAAGTCAACTAATGCCAGTTGGGTTTTCTATGAGCCAACAAGATACTGCGATGCCGCTACTTCTTGTTAAACAAGAAGATCAATCAAGTATTCCACATAGACTTATGCATGTATATGATTTTCTAGCTGATTCAGATAATTTTTTTGAAGCGAAACAGGAAAAACTTACTGGTTGGACGTATTCATATAGTCCAGAATAAGGAACAAGTCCCTTATTCTTCGAAGTTAGAATTTTTATATTCTGAAAGACCTTCTATTTCTTCAATACTCTTCGCAATATTTTGCGAAAGATTTTCATAACCATCTTTAGTCACTAAAATATCATCTTCGATTCGTATTCCAATACCACGATACTTTTCTGGTACAGATATGTCATTTTCATCTATATATATTCCAGGTTCAATAGTTAAAACCATACCGCGTTTAAGTGGTATTTCTTTACCATTTTCATACTTGTATGGAGATTCATCATGAACATCTATGCCCATCCAGTGCCCTATTCCATGTGGATAATATTTTTTATAAAGCTCTTTTTTTATTAGTTTTTTTACAGAGCCTTTTAAAATACCAAGTCTAAGCATTCCTTTAGTAAGTAACTCCACCGCGTTTACTTGTAAATCACTGCGTTTAAACCCTGGTTTAATCTGTGCAATAATTTGAAGCTGAACATTTAAAATCATCTCATAAAGCTCTTTTTGAGGTTTTGTAAACTTTCCACTTACTGGGATAGTTCGTGTTATGTCACTTGCATAGTACTCATACTCACAACCAGCGTCTATAAGGATTAAACTACCCTCACTTAAGACTTTATCATTATCAATATAATGAAGAGTGTTAGCAGAGTTGCCACAAGCAACTATGGAAGTATAAGCATCGCTATAAGCTCCATTTTTCTTAAAAACATATTCTATTTCGGCTTGAAGCTCATGCTCATTTTTACTGTTTTTGCTCATCTTCATCAGTTGATGGTGAGCCTCTTTTGTAATTTCAAGAGCGTTTCTTATTATTTGCACTTCAGCCTTTGACTTTATAAGTCTCATCTCATTTACAAGTAGTGCAATATTTTTGTATGTTGAAAGATCTTTAGAATGGCGTTTAATAACCTTGACTTTATTGTACTGAAGGTTAAAGTCAAAATACAGAACCGATTTATTAGTTAAATAATCTTTGAGTTTTAGATTAAAATCTTTAATAACAAAAACTTCATCAACTAGAAATTTCTTTTTGGCTTCAATCTCGCCTAATCTTTTTCCAGTCCATAACTCTTGAGCCTCATCTTTTGCTTCTACAAAAAGATAAACTTTTACCTTTGTTTGTTTTTTTACAAATACTAGTGCCGAATTACTCTCAGTAAATCCAGTTAAATAGTAAAAATTACTATTTTGTCTATAAGGATACTCTGTGTCATTTGACCGCGTTTGATGCTCAGCACTATATAAAACTGTGACAGAGTTTTTATCTAATTTTTTTGCAAGTCTATCTCGACGCTTTTTATACTCGACTTCTTCTATCATTTACAGATACCACCTAACCACTCTCCACTCTCTACTACAACTTCATTAAGTGCTTGATTTAAAGCCCTAACACCGCCCTCTGCATTAACACTATTTACTTTTACTTGTTTACTTAATGATGTAGAGTGGAGAACACTATTTGCTTGAGTATCAATAAGTGTTAAACTAATCACAATTTTCACATATGACTCTTTTTCGTCCTCACTAAAATACTGCATAAAATCTTCAATATTAGTTTCTAAAAGAAACCCTGTTTTACTTCTTGATTTAGAAATTTGTACATTTTTAAAAAGATTTATTGCAGTGATATAAGAGAGTAATTCAGAGGTAATCGCACGATTTGGTGACTGAGCCCACTGAGCCTGTGAAAATCTGAACTGTTTAAATGAACCCTGTCCATAACTCATGCTTTGTGTCATAAGGTCACTTGAACTAAAGGCCTGCGCTATTTTTAAGGATTCTTTTTTACATCCACTTTGAGTAAACACTTTAGTAGTTAAATCTGTACTAATTCTATACTCTGAAATAGCTGGAGCAGTTGTTGAACAACCTAAAAATAGAAATAGTAATGGAAATGCTAATAGTTTTAAAATATGTCTCATCTATTGTTCTCCTGGGCCTTTTTTAATTTCTTCTTGTTTATATAAGATATCACTTGGACTTCTATCATATTGATTTAGTGTATCTTGGAATTTGACCATAACATCTTGCAAATCTAAAAGAGTGTTGTTCATTGTTGGAACTAAATCTGAAGTGATCTCTTTAACATTAAACTCACCACTTGAAATAGCTCTTTTAATCTCATCCATCGAAGCAGTAATACCTACATAACTAACCATGATTGAGTCTAAAGAGTTATGTATATTGCCTTCCCACTCTACACTTTTATCTATAAAAGTATCTATATTTGGAATGACCTTGTCCACTTTTGCACTTACTGATTCTATATTTTGAGCACTGTTTTGTAAAGAGTGTATTGTTTTGTCATCAAGAAGACGTTCGAGTTTATCCATAAAACCTGCTGTTCTACTCAGAAGTAGTGATACCTGCTCTTGATTATCATCATTTAAAAGTTTTTCAGTTTGGACAAGAGTACTTGAAAGATTAGTAGATACTGAACCAAGTGTCTTTTCAAAATTTTCAAAAAATGAAGGAACTGATTTTATCACTGGATACTCAGCACCCTCTAGAGTTTTTAATAATGCAGATATATTTCCACCCATGCTTAGATTTATATAACTAAGTCCTGTAATCCCTTGTGCAGTTAGTTTTGCAGCTGTATCAATTTTTATGGGAGTAGTTCGTAAAATGGTAACAAGTACTTCAACTTGCTCTGAATTATTTGGATTTATTCGAAGCCTGGTGACCTCACCAACACTAATACCTCTATATTTAACAGGGGCATCTATATTAAGTCCAAGAACTGACTCATCAAAATATACTATATATTGTTTTGTCTTCTCATCAATAGTTGGTTGTAAGAGCCAGTAACTAAAGGCTAAAATCATAGATAGTCCGGCAAGAACCAAGAGACCCACTACTGTGTAATTTACTTTATTATTCATTATATTTTCCAAAAAAATTCTGTATAAATTCACTCTCTACAGAGTTTATATTATCTAACTTGCCCTCATAGGCTATGAGTTTATTATCTATTATAGCAGTACGGTCAAGTGTATCATAAATAGATTGTAAATCATGTGAAACCATAACTATAGTAAGTCCCAAAAGTGAACGTAGTTCTAAAATAAGTGAATCAAAATCCCTAGCCGAAATTGGATCTAGCCCACTTGTTGGTTCATCTAAAAAAAGTAGTTTTGGATCCATAGAAAGTGCACGAGCTAAACCAGCTTTTTTCTTCATTCCACCACTAATTTGAGAAGGGAAAAGATGTGCATCTGCCTGTTTTAACCCAACTAAGTTTATCTTAAACTTAACAATCTCTTCCATCATTTTTGCTGAGAGATCTGTATACTCTTGTAAGGGTAACATTATGTTTTCTCTAATACTCAAAGAAGAAAAGAGTGCACCTGCTTGAAATAAAACACCCCACTCACGTCTAAGTTTTTGTGCGTCTTTGTAAGCAATTGAACTTAGGTCATGTCCTAAAACATTAATAGAACCAGCATGAGTATCTTGAAGCATAACCATCTCACGAAGCAGAGTTGTTTTACCACAACCACTAGGACCTAAAAGACCATATATCTCACCCTCGTTAATAGTTAGATTAAGTCCATCATGAACGACTCTTTCATCAAAAACTGTCTTTACATTTTTAACTTCAATCATACTCATACTTATATTCCTAAATTTGTAAATGCTATAGAAAAAATTGCATCACAAACTATTACAGCAAAAATTGATTCGACCACACTTTTAGTAGTGTTAAAACCTATACTCTGAGTATCGTTTTTCACCATAAGACCTCTATATATTCCTATAGAGGCTATCAAAAATGCGAAAAAAGGACCTTTTAGAAGACCTATAAAAAGATGTTTAGCTGCTACAACATCATTGAATCTCTCAATAAAGACATCCGTTGTAATATGTAAGTCAATATTTGCAACTACCATACCACCAATCACACCCATAATATCTGCTACAAAAATTAAGATTGGTAGAGTTATCATTAGAGCAAGTATACGCGGCATTACCAAAAATATATAAGGGTCAAAACCCATTGTTCTCATTGCATCTAACTCTTCTGTTATTTTCATCGCACCTATCTGGGCAGTAAACGCGGACCCACTCCGTCCTGCAATTACAATAGCCGTTATCAAAGGAGCTAGTTCTCGCAGCATCGAAATACCAAGCATATCAACTATAAAAATATTTGCTCCATATATCTTAAGCTGAAATGCCGACTGATATGCGACAACAAGACCTATAAGAAAACTTGTAAGTGCAATAATACCAAGTGCTTTTATCCCACTCTCATGTATCTCAAATGCTATCTCTTTAAATCTTATATTTTTCACAGAACTAAGGTAATGTATTTTAGTAGCAAATATTTTTCCTATAAATGCTATAAAAGATAAAAAACCTAAATAGTAGTTATAAACACTTTGACCTAAGGACTCGATATAATTTAAGCTCTTAATCGAATACTCTTCACCTTGAACAGTTCGCTCTTTTTTTACTAATTCAAGAGTATCAAGTATATCTTTATCACCTGAGACTATTGAATCACTTTGTAAATTATTTAGAAATAAAGCACCTGCTGTATCTAAATATTTAAGAGCATTTAAGTCTATTTCTATTTCTAGGTCACTAAAATAAATTGTATGCAGTTGTTTTTCTAAGCTAGGAATATCATAAAGAGTAAGCTTACCACTAAATTCTAGGGTTAGCTTATCTTTCGTTGTAATAATTTTCAATATTGGTTTATTCATTTATATAAGCCTAAAAGTCTCTTTCGAGTAACTTATCGACTTTTAAAATCGTAATAATTCTATCTTCTTGCTTACCAACACCATCTATCATAGTATCATCGCCATTAATAGTATCTGGTGCCGGACCAATATTAGCTTTTTTAATTCTTATTGCCATTGTTAATCTGTCAATTACAAAACCAGCCACTTCATCACCCTGCTTGAGAACAAAAAACCTTGTCTCATCATTATGATTTATTGATGGTAGTCCAAATTTAACACGTAAATCAATTAGTGGAATTACCGAACCACGAAGATTAAAAACACCAAGTACATATGGAGGGACCTGAGGGACCCTTGTCCATGAGAATGGTTTAATAATCTCTTGAATTGCTAAAATAGGCACCGCATACTCTTCCTCGCCAATTACAAATCCAACTAACTCAACAATATCATCTAACTGATCGAGAGTATCAGCATTTTGTTGACTGCCTTGTTTACTTATAATCTGTTTTAATTTATTGTATTTTTTAATCTCTGTAGCTAAAGAGTAACCATCCATTCTTGGCATCTCAATATCAACTAGCATCGCATCAAAATTATAATCACCTGATTTTAAAGCCTTTTTCATAATCATTCTATCAGTTTTAGAATCATCAACAATCATAACAGTATTGTCACTTGCCTTAGTTTTTTCAAGCGATATTTGTTCCGCACCAGAACCTTCTACAATGGCTGTAGCTTTCACATTTTTCGCCATATCCATAAGTGCCACAACATCAAAAATAAGAGTAACACCACCATCACCACGAATTGTAGCTCCAGCGATACCTTCAATACCTTTAAGATAATCACCTAAAGATTTAATAACAATCTCTTCTTGTCCAACAAGAGTATCAACGATTAGACCAAGCTTTTGAGTACCAAGACCAAGAACAACTACATAAGCATGCTCACTAGCATCTAAGATATGTTCAACTTCAAAAATATCCCCAATATGTACAAGAGATAAAACATCTTCACAAAGTCTCATAACAGAACGGCCTTCAACCGTATAGATTTCATCTTTTGAAATTCTTACAGTCTCAAGAACTGATGCTAATGGAATAGCATAATGTTCCTCTTGAACACCAACTAGCAGAGCTTGGACAATCGCAAGAGTTAGAGGAATTTTGAGTCTAATAGAACTACCTTGTCCCTTCTCACTTTCAATATCTATGATACCATTTACTTTTTCGATGTTTGTTCTTACAACATCCATACCAACACCACGACCAGAAACATTAGTAACAGAAACCGCAGTTGAAAAACCTGGCTTCATGATAAGACTAAAAGCCTCTTTATCACTCATACTATCGGCTTCTTTTTCGCTAATAAGACCTTTTTCTAAAGCCTTTTTCTTGAGAATACTTGCATCTAAACCTTTACCATCATCATCTATCTGAATAACGATTTGATTTCCTTCATTGTATGCCTTAAGTGCTATCGTACCAGTTTCCTCTTTTCCAGCAGCCATACGAATATCAGGTATTTCAATACCGTGATCACAAGAGTTACGCATAATGTGTACTAGAGAATCACTAATCTCTTCAACAATTGATTTGTCAAGCTCTGTATCTTCACCAGAAATTTCAAGCTCAATCTTTTTGTTAAGCTCACATGTTAAGTCGCGAATCATTCTTGGGAATTTATTAAACACTTTGCCAATAGGAAGCATTCTTGTCTTCATAACAGCAATCTGAAGGTCTGTTGTAACTAAAGAAACAATAGATACAACTTGATTAAGTTCTTCTAATAACTCTTCACCCTCATAACGATCTTCTACATCATCATTAATTTTAATAAGTCTATTTTTAGCAAGCACAAGCTCACCAATAAGATTCATTAAATGATCAAGTTTCTTAACGTCAACACGAATTGTCTGCTCAACAGCAGCAGGTACCGGTTCATCTTGAACTTCCTCTGCTGCTTCTTCGATAAACTCTGGTGTAGCGGGTAATTCTGTTAAAAAAGGAACACGAATAATTTCACGTACCTTTGAAACATTAATACCATATATACCTTCGTATGTTTCGCCATCTTCTTGTTTTAAGATACGAAAATCTACAAGTTCCATCTCATTGGAACCAACTTTCAGCGAACTATCATTCATTAGCATATGCCTTTAGGAAATTATTTCTTCTAATAGTTCTTTATCTTTAGTCGATTTTACTATAAAGTATCTTTGATTGCAAGCAAAAGCTCCTAGATTTATATACTCAAAACCATTCACATTAAACTGCTTATTTTGGTGGAAATGCCCCTCTATAAAGTAGTCACACTTGTATCTTTTATCTAATCTCTTTATTATAAACTTTTCAAATGTTTTTAAATCTTTACAATCATCTTTTTTACTTAGGTAATTGTCTAGTTTTTTTAATATAGAGTGAGAAGTCAAATTATCAATAGTTTTTAAAATAAACAGTATAAATGAATTTCTTATGATACTTGTATAGAGGAGATAGCCGGTACCACCATCAAAATCACCATGAGCTAAATAGATTTTTTTATTTTCATATAAGGCTTCAACTGGTTGCTTAGAAATTGGGTAGATAACAAAACTTGGAAATATACCCTTTAAATTAAAGTCATGATTTCCTTCAAGATATATAACCTCTATTTTAAGAGCTATAGCATTAAGTAGTTTTATAATCTCTGAATTTATTTCATGAGTATACTTTACTCCGCCAAAAAGTGCATCAAAAATATCACCCATAAGAATAAGCTGAGTCGGTTTTAGTTTTTGTAAATGTATATCTTGAATAAGAGTGAGAAGTTGTGGACGAAGAGAAGAGTAGTGCGCATCTGAAATGATAAACGCACCCTCTTTTATAACTACTTGATTATGGGACATAAGCTATATTTGGAATTCCACAATTTTCTTCAAGCCCCATCATTAAGTTTGCATTTGCAAGAGCTTGACTTGATGAGCCACGTAAAAGATTATCTATTGAAGTTGAGATAAAAAGAAGATTACCTTTTTGTTTTACATAAATGTCACAAAAGTTTGTTCCAGCTGTATTTTTCATATCAACGGGTTTTTTACTCATGCGAACATAAGGTTCATCTTTATAATATTCTCTCACTACTCCTTCTGCATCAAACTCACCCTCTGTCTGAATGTAAATAGATGAAATCATTCCACGAGTTAAAGGAACTAAGTGCGGTACAAAATTCACCTCATCAAATGAAACACCAAGTTTTTGAGCTATCTCTGGAGCATGTCTATGATGAAAAGGGTTATAAGCAAAAAGGTTATCATTTACATTTACAAAGTGTGTTACTTCGCTGAGCTTTTTACCCGCTCCACTTACACCAGTTTTTGCATCTACAATAATTGGTGTACCTGCTATACGCTTATCCATAAATGGAAGAAGGCCTAAAAGAGCCGAAGTTGGAAAACAACCCGGATTTGCTACAAGTGAAGCTTTCTTTATCTCATCACGGAACATCTCAGGCAAACCATACACAACATTCTCTAAGTTTTCAGCATCTGTATGAGGGCAATAATACTCTTCATAAACATCTTGAGTAAGTCTATAATCAGCTGAGAAGTCAACCACTTTAGTACCGAGTTTCATTAACGGTTTTACAAATACCATAGCTGTTTGATGTGGCACTGCTAAAAATACAAGAGAACAAGAAGAAGCACACTCATCTACATCTGCTTTTTTAACCTCAAGAGAACAAACACCACTCAGAGATGGATGTAACTCATCAATAGTCATCCCACCAGTAGAGTTTGCAACATAGTTAAGGTTAAAAGATGGATGATTAATCAGCATTTTAACAAGCTCTAAACCTGTGTAGCCACTCACTCCGATAATTCCTATATTAATTTTTTTATTAGTTGCACTCAAAAACAATCTCCTGATATTTTACTTCATCGATTTCATACTCTTTCTTTCCACTAGGAAGAGTGACTTTTACTTCATCACCCTCTTCACGACCAAGCAATTGTTTTGCTAAAGGCGAGCCAAAAGAGATAAGCCCCATGTCTGGATTTGATTCACAACCACCTACTATTGTGTAAGTAAGTTCTTCATCTGAATCCATATCTGTCATCACTACAGTAGAGCCAAAACTGATTTTTGCATGAGCAAGCTCAGAAGGATCTACAATTTGCGAATTGCCAAGAATCCCTTGAAGATCTCCTAAACGGTTATCAATATTTTTTTGCATCTCTTTTGCTGCATGATACTCGGCATTTTCTTTTAGATCACCATGTTCTAAGGCTTCTTCAATATCCTTAACCACTTGTGGGCGTTTTACTTGTTTTAAATCTTTTACTTCGGCTTGTAGTTTATTGTAGCCAAATAGTGTCATTGGTTCGACTTTTTGCATAATTCTTCTCTTTGTATGAATAGTTTAATTTTACTATTATAGCAAAATTTGGAGCTTTAAAGTTTGAGTTGAGATAATTGCTGAAGATAATCGTGCATATCAAAATACCCTATCATCGCCTCAAACATCATTCTCCAAATGAGTTCCATAAATAAGAACAAGATAACAATACCAATAATAGCGACTATTTTATCTTTGCGTTTAAGTGAGTTAAAAAGAGTCTGCAACCATAATTCTATTGTTGTTAAAAAGGAGAACTTAGTCACAAAAGTTTTTCTATACATGAGCATGATAAGAGGAATCCCTATCGCACCTATATAATAAAATATAACTAATACTTTTTGGGTTATAAAAGTGTTGAAACTAAGGAAGTCGTACATAAAAGTCCTTTGAGAATAAATAAAGAGGGCATAAAATCAACCCTCTATCTATATCCTTATGAGGATTTTTTTGCTTTTTTTTCGTTGCGTTTTTCTTTTAATGATTTTGTCGGTGCTTTCTTCACTGACTTTTGAGAATCTTTACCTTTTGCCATAACGTCTCCTTTATTTAAAATGGTAGAATATACTTCTATCTACCCATTGTATAGATATATTCCTAATACAAAGATAAGAAAAGGATAAAAAAGACTTATTTGTATCTACAAATGAGGCATATTCACATTAGGTAGCTAAAATATATTTTAGGAATAAGTTTTACTTTTTTCTAGCCATTTTGTAAAAAAGTTTTTCTGTTGATAGCTCTTTTGGTATTTCTTTTTCATCTAATATATTTTCACTCAAAATTTTTGCCAGATAAGGACCAAATACAAAACCTCTAGATCCAAGGGCATTTACTACATATATATTCTTATGGTATTGCAACTCCTCGGGAGGAATTTTGGTTCCATTTTTAATGGATGGATGTTTTTCTAGAGAGTTTTCATAATTTACAGCTTTCCCGATTACAGGGAAATAGCTTTTAATGGTTGCTCTTGCACCCTTGTATGTTTTAACTACTTCTAAATCTTCAAGCTCTATTAATTCGTCTGCTTGGCTTAGTAAAGTTTTGATTTGTCCCTCTTCACTATTGACATAAAAATCACACTTATCACAGGTAGTTAAACACTCCATTATTTGATTGTCATGCCTCTCGTGAGTGGCCCCAATTGATACAGTACCATCATGTTTATTGGTTGAGACAGAAATAGATTTATGTATATTAAAAGGAATGTTTGTTGTTGTTTTCACATCAATTCTAAGTCCAAAGATTGGAGATATATCCATGTATGGAAGTTCTACCAATGAGTTAGATACTCCCTGAGCTAAAATAATATGTTTTGCGCTAATATCTTCTACTGTATAGGAGTCATTTTCAAAAATCAACTCCTCTACATTTTTAACATAAAAGTCGCATCCTTCTAGTAACTTTTCACAAACGAAAAAAGGCTCTAAGACAGCTGCATTTTTATAAAAATATCCATCAATCTTTTTAAAGTTTTTAGAAATACTCTGTAACTTAGGAGTGTCAAAATACTCATGTTCTATACTGTCTGTTTTTAGTTTTTCTTCTGTAAAATTATCGTTTTTTATACGAAGAACACCTTTTTTATCTAGCCCATCAGGAATAAGTTTTTCATAAAAGTCTATTGAAAAGTTCAGTGCCTCATTTACAAAAGTGTTGTAAAGATTTTTCTTACCCGCAAGTGGAGAAAGAAATGCACCGGCAGCACCGCTTGCACCTCCGGCAATTCCCTCTCTATCAACAACAGCAACTCTTTTGCCATTTTGTTTTAAAAAATAGGCTATGTTACACCCAGCACTTCCCGCACCAATAATTAAGTAGTCATATGTTTTCATTGTCATGATTATAACTTAATCCTCGATATTTTATATATCTTGTGCATGGTTCTCTATTCTTGATATAGCTGATCTTTTTTTCTAAAAGCATTTGTCAATATGAGTTTATCTTCATACATTGTGAAATCCTAATATTTGAATTTCGTTAGAAGATTCACTCCTAGGGTGTATGTTTGTTTTCCTTTATCGGTTGTGAGTATCTTCACCAATATAGGATTCATAATGCTTATCAGAATTTTCTTTGTATCCTTGGTAGAACTGTGCGGCTATTTTATCAATAAAGACATCACTCATACCATTTAAAAATGCATATTGTACATTGTCATATTTATGGTGTCGTGTATGACTTTTTTTTGATAGTAATAATCCTATGTTTTGTAAAAATTTAATAAATTTAGAATTTGAGTTATGACAAAGGTAGTGTGACACTTCTGCAACAGATGATAATATTCCCACAGATATTAAGATTGATAAGAAAATATCATTTATCTGTGTAAATGAGAGTATTAGAACACATACTAGATATGGTACTAACCAAAATTTTGTGCCAGACTCATTAAAGTATACTAAAAAAAGATTGTTTTTTTTATACTCGATAGTTTTATGGTGAAGATGAAAACTTGCAATAAATGGTCCTACAAATGATTTATAAGATTCATTATTATCCATATAAAGATGAACTAAACCATTGATGAAATCTGTAATAAAGTATGAAACAAAAAAGATAAATATAAACCAAGGCAGGGGAATAAAAAGAGTAAACAATATATATAATAAAATTATTTGCAGAGTTACATTTATAAATGAGACAAGTTTATATGTATTTTGGTAAGCTTTTATATGATGATATTTCCACATAGCTTGGCTAAACTCTTGTTTTTTTCGTCGTAAGTCTATTGATGACATTTTAGACTATAACTCCACAACAGACTCAAACATCTCTTTAATCTCCATCTCGTGGCTGATTAGAAATATCTGTCGGTATTGCTCTTTTATGGTGTGGAAGGCTTCTAGTATTTCCATGCGTCTTGCCTCGTCCTGACTTCCGAAAACTTCGTCAAACGCCAAGAATCCTATGGAACTTGCTCCGCTGAGTTCGGTTAGAGTTTTACTTATGGCAATGCGTAGTACCAAGTTTGCCAAGTCCACTTCGCCACCGCTGAAACGTTCTATTGGGTACTTTTTGCCATCGTCGTAAATGAAAAAATCAAAATCGTTGTTTACCTCTATGTGTTGGTACTTGCCTTTGGTTATTTGGGCATACATACTCGATGCTGTGTCTGAGATTCTCGGTGCTACCTTGGCATTTAGCTTTGTTTTAAACTCCACTAGAGAGAGTTTTATCTTCTCGTAGTCTTTGAGATCTTCTTTCTTTGTTTGCACCTTTTTGAGCTGCAGAGTGTTGTTTGCGAGTGATGCCTCTATAGTCTTTGTTTCACCCTCGTGTTTTGCGATACTCAGGCTTATGTTGTGTATGAGTGCTTGTTTTTCTTCTTTTGTTTTTTGCAGAGTCTCAAACTCTTTCTCTTTTGTATTATGAAGTGCTTCGTCGTAGTTTATGAGTATAAACGCGGCCTCTTTTTCTGCCAGTGCTTTTTTCGTACTTACAAGTTTCTTACTCAACGCTTTATACTCTTGTCCGAGCTGCGTTTGGCGTTTAAGCTCAGTCTCTAAACTAAGTACATGCTCATAACTTTTCTTAACCGCATTTAACTCTTCTTGCATCTGTTTGTGTGCGTTTGGCTCATAAGCTACATCTACTAGTTTGGCAAGGGATTCTTTGTTGCTCAGACCTCTGCGTTTAACACTCTGGAAATACTCATTAGCCTTTGCCAAATCATTTTGCTTACTCTTTACAAGTGCCACATGATTTGACAGTGTTTGAAGCTTTTTCTCCTTTTCACTCATCTGCGTTTGCAAGGATTTGAGCTGCGTTTGAATAGTCTCTAACTCGTCTACAAACTTCTCTATTTTCTCTTTTTGCACCTCTTGGATGGTGTTGTGAAGAGTCCTTAGAACATTGTCATACTCTTCAAGTAGAGGTCTTGTACATGTCGGACATGCAGATGATGCACCTAAGTTCTGTATCTTTGCTATCTTGGTGTTTGTATCACTTATGATTCGCTTTTCTGCTGAGAGTCTCGCGTTTAGTTCTTTGTCTTTTTTCTGCGTTTGTTCGAGAATACTTTTCAACTCTTGTATGCTTTTTCTTTGCATCTCTTCTTGGCTACTCAGTTCACCATAAACACCACACTCTTTGTCTAGGAGTTCTATGTCTTTGTGAGCTTTTGTGTACTGCTCTCTTAGCTGTGTTTGCTCACGTTCGAGTCCCTCTTTTTTTAAGTGAAGCTCTTTTGTGTTTTCGTGTATTTTAAGTGCATCTTGAAGTTTTACATACTCAGCTTTTACAGATGAGAGTTTTTCAAGTTCTTTGGCTTTGGCTTCTAACTCTTTCATTTCACTCTCAAGTTTTACGAGTGTTTTTAGCTCCACGTTTAGAGTGCTTTTGAGAAGTTCTATTTCGCTTAGCACTCTGAGTTTAGACTCTTTTGTTTTTACAAATTCACTTAATTCTTTTTTGAGTTCTTGTTCTAGTTTTTTAAGAGCTTCAAGTTCTTCGGATTTGGCTTTCATATCTTTAGCCAAACTCTTTCTAAGAGACTTTATTTGTGCTAGTTGTGTTTGCTTTGCGATAAGTTCTTCTTCGCCTAAAAGTACCTCGTCAAACGCCAGTATACTGCGTTTAAGTTCACGACTTTTTTCGATGAGTTCTTTTTCTATGAAGTCAATTTTTTCTAAACCCAAAAGACGACGAATCATCTTTTTTCTATCTTCATTTTTAAGAGTGCTTAGACTTGTGAGTTCTTTTTGAGATGCAAAGAGCGTATGCATAAACGCATCTTTACTCATTTTAGTAAGTGCAGTTATGGCAGTTGTGACCTCTCTTGCTCCACTGGTTGTAAGCTCTTCGTTTTTGTAAAACTTGGCGTTTGCAGTCAGTGCCTTTCCACGAAACTCTCGCAACACTCTGTACTCGTTAGACTCAAACTCAAACGCGAGTTCTACCACTACTACATCTTTAGTAGTCGCGTTTGCATTTCGAACTAGCTCTTTTTCTCCACGGTTTTTAAACTCTCCATAAAGCGCGAAAAGTATCGCTTCAAATATGGTAGATTTTCCGCTTCCATTTTTCCCAATAATACCTATGAGACCTTGAGTAAACTCAATGTCATAAGTAACATACTTCTTGAAGTTTTCTAAATGTAAACTAGTGAGAATCATCGTAACTCTCCTCGTACTCGCTAAACAACTCGTCTATCTTACCCTTGAGTCGTTCGTACTCGTTTGAAGAAGCATCTTCTTTTATGTGATCTAGAAAATATTCTTGCAGACTAATAGATTCTATATCTACCGCGTTTGACTCGTTCGCGGATGATTTGAACTCGCGTTTAACAGTTACACTCATCGCGTTTGGGAAGAGTTTTACTATCTCGGAGTTTTGAATGTCGATAGATTGTAGAGCTGTAAGATTTGTGAGTTTTACTTCTACAATGGCGTTTAGAGTATCTTCAACTATTAGACTCTCACATAAACTCTCATACTCCTCCGCGTTTATAGTTTTAGTGACTATTGGGCGGATGTTTATCTCTTTAAACTGTGTTTGAAGTTTACCAAAAAGAGAGGTTTGCTCATCAAGTATGAGTTCCAAAAAACCTTTTGAGTTGCGCTTATCGCTTAAACTTGTGCGTTCAGTTGAGCCACTGTAAAAGACATTTGTATGTTTGCCAACCTGACCAAATCCGTGCCAATGCCCAAGTGCTACATAGTCCATTTTATCAAAGATGTGCTCTTTATCTTTTGGGTAAACCCACTCGCCAAACTCTTGCATCAAAAAGTGTGCGCCAACTGAGCAGTGCATCATCATAAGGTTTTTCTTTGTCGGATCTATTTCCGCTTCGCAAAGTTCTATCTGCTCTACGGCTTTAGTTTCATCGTTCATGTGAGGCAGAGTATGAAAGACTATGTCATCAAACGCGATTCTTTTATACTCTTGTTCATAAGATGTGTATATGTTATCAAAGTTGTCAAATATTTTCATGATGGGACTAGAAAGATTTGTTCGTGGTGTTGAGTGATTTCCTGCGATGATGATGAAGGGAATGTTTAAGGCATTTATGATTTTAAATTGTTCAAGTGCGAAAGTTATGGCGCGGTTACTAGGAGATGAACGGTGAAACAAGTCACCTGTGTGGATGATGTAGTCGGGTTTTGTGAGTTTTATTTGCTCCACTACCTGAGAAAAAGCATCGTAAAAGTCTACTTCTCTCTGGTTGATGTTCTCATCGTTTAAGATATCTAAGTCGTTATATCCTAAGTGAGTATCGCTGAAATGTATTATTTTCACTCATCTACTTTAAGCAAATTCTTTTTCATAAAGATATAAAAAAGTGCTAGGAAGGGGACAAATATTATAGCTATGGTCCAAAATGTTTTGGCTTTTTTCTCTACAAACTCACTGGAAAGTATAGAAATAATTGAATATAACCAAAGAGCTAAAAATAGAAAAAATACACCTAATGAAATGTTACTCATAATTTACTCCTTATATAACCTATTATACAGCAATAGTTTAAATAATGAGAATTTGTACTTATTTATTTCAAGAAATTATTGATAAGTTCTTTGTATTTCTGTTCGATAATGTGGCGTTTTTTCTTAAGAGTATTTGTAAGTTCTTCACCTGATTTAAAGTCATGATCTAAAAAGTGAATATTTTGAAGTTTTTCGAATGGTTTGAAACCATGTTTCTTATGTAAAATTTCATTTAGTTCAGATTTTATATTATTAATAATATGTTTGTCCTGCATTACATGTTCGGCAGATTCGATCACCTTATTTAGTTTTGTTTTTACATACTCTTTGAGTACTTCCATATCTGCAACTATTAGTAAACCTAGACCTTTTTTATCCTGTCCCACAAGCATAGAATCAGTAATAAAAGGGAATATTGAAATCGCTGATTCAATTCTACTTGGATCAACATTTTCTCCATTTGAAAGGACTATGATTTCTTTTGAACGACCAGTAATAATGAGTTCCTTTTGGATTGTGAGTTTTCCTAAGTCTCCAGTTCTTAAAAAACCATCTTCTGTAAAAGTTTTTTTATTTTCTTCCTCGTTCTTATAATAACCACTCATTACCTGAGGACCTTTTACAAGTATGTGTCCTGAAATACCAGTTTTTACTTCTGCCCCGTTATCATCAACAATCTTAAGCTCAGTTCCTAAGAGTGCTGGACCAACTGTACCAAATGAGTTACTATCTTCCATTCTGCCAGCGATTGATGGAGAACATTCTGTCATACCGTAAGAGTTTATAATTTTAATGCCTAGTGCATCTATCCATTCATCTACATACTCAGCTAATGCTCCACCACCTGAAATGGCAAGTCTAAGTCTTCCACCAAATTTCTCTTGAACTACAGAGAGTTTTTTCTTTGCTAAAAAGTTAAATGGAGAGAGTAAGATGACTTTAAGTAGAGGGATAGTCTTTTTTAATAAATCAATTACTAAAGGATCTTTCACAAATTTTGGAATATCGTCACTGAGTAGTCGTTGGTTGTAGTTGTAAGCTTTTGATATTTTAACAAGTAGGTTAAAAATAATGGCTTTTTTGACATCTTTATTAATACTTGCATTTATTTTACCATAAAGAGACTCCCATAGTCTTGGTACTGTTGCGACAAGAGTAGGTTTATAGTGCTCTAAATCAATAGCAAAAGTTTTCACTGAAGAGTAAACCATACTAGAGCCTTTTGAGATAGAAACATACTCAACACCGCGTTCAAATACATGCCATGGAGGAAGAATAGACAACCACATATCTTCATGTGTAAGGTTAATAATGTCAGGTATTACCTTCATATTATACATCATATTGATATGATTCAACATAACACCTTTTGGCATTCCTGTTGTTCCAGACGTGTAAATGATTGTAAAAATATCTTCTGGCTTATGAAGTGTATGTAAGTTTATAAAATCATTAGTCTCTTTTTGTGTAATCTGTGAACTTTTATCTACAAGTTGGTCATACTCATCCATAATAAAAATCGCAGATAAATTGAAAGTCTTTAGAATTTCTTCGTGGAGTTTAAAAGTCTCTTGATTCTCTAAAATCAAATACTGACACTCTGCATGAGTCATAATATATTCTAGCTCTTGTGAGGGGGTATCTGTGCCTCTAGGTACAGTTATAGCACCTAAAGAGAGTAAGGCAAGGTCCGTCAAAATCCATTCGTATCTGTTGTCAGATACAAACATTACCTTATCACCTTTTTTTATATCTCTATTTTTAAAACTATTTGAAAGTTGTAAAACATCATCAAATAATTGTTTATAAGTAACTTTTTGTTCAGCCTCGTTCATCATATGAATAAAGGCAATTTCATCTTTATACTGGTTTGTTACTTTTAAAAATATATCAAATATTGTTGTTGTGTTTTTCAAAACTTTGCTCTATTGTTTATTTTTTATAAATTTTGTTCTAGTATACAGTAGTAGTTTAAATTAATTATTAAACCCTTTTAAATAAGGACAAATCAAACTCTATAACTTCTCTCTCACAGACGATACGAACTATACAAGCAGATTTAGAAATCTCTTTGGCATTTAAGACATTTTTCAGAAGTTGAAACTTCTCTTTTGTGATGGGGTCGTAGGCTATAAGTATTTCATCTTCTACAGCGAAGAGTCTTCCACCTCCACAGCCATCACCGACTATTCCCTCACAAATAAGAGGAGAGTCTAAACTAAAACCATGAGTCATCAAGGCATTCTTCTTTAGTTTCTGTAATAAACTCTTTAAACGCGGTCGAATTTTTATCTATGTTTTTATACTCTGTGTTTGTGTACTCTTTAAATATCGACTCATCTACACAGTTACATAGTTCTGTGTTATTAGACTCATTACACTCTTTTAACATCTCTGTTTTTTGCGGCTCTTGCCAACCAAAGTAACTTGTGTAAAAAGGAAGAAGAACCCAGATTGCAAAACCTATGGTTAATACAATATTTAGAATATATTCTCTTTTTTTTGTCTCTATATATCTTTTTATATCATAAGAGACTAGTATTAAAAAAACTATCTCCAAGCCGATTACAAACCAATCTTCATCCATAAAGTCTAGCATCTATTTCCTTAAATTATTTACTTTAATTATACGATGCCGGGAGTAATCCCGTCATCTACGTTAACACTAGGTTTTCTTCGGCAGAAAGCCCAAAACACTAGTGTTTTCTTATATACTTAATTGTCTCAGCACACATAGTAAGTCCAAAAGTGGCGGTTACACCCATGAAACTGCCCTTCTCTTTTACAACTGCTTCTTCAGAAGAAAAAATCACTTTGTACTTTTTCTTAAAGCCGCGTTTCTTTAACTCGTAACGGATTTTTGAACCAAATCTATCACCGTAGCTCTTCCAAATATCATCTACTTGAACCTTTGTTGGGTCAAGTCTTTTAGCACTTCCAAAAGAAGAAATAAGCTTTTTATAACACTTTTGAGCAAGTGCAAGTTTTGCAAATCTATCGTCAATAGCATCTAAAACTAAGTCATACTCATCAAAGTCAAAGTCCCAAACCCACTGCTCATCTATGCGTTTGTTGATGATTTTAATCTCTGGGTAGTGTTCTTTAAGAGCTTCAACTTTTACTTCATCTATGTGGAGCTCAGACCACATTTGACGATTTTGGTTTGTCTCATCGTAAGTGTCAAAATCTACAATAGTGATATCTTTAACACCACTTCGATAAAGACAATCCAAACAAAAACTTCCAACACCACCTACTCCTAAAAGGATTATCTTAGCGTTTTGAATCTTTTGGAAATCATCATTTACAAGTAATTTTATACGGTCATATTTCATCGCGTTTAGTCACACCAATCTTCAAGTCGTTTCATACTTTTGTAAGCACTCAAATCAAGCATGATAGGTGTTATAGATATATATCCGGCTTCTATTGCTTCATAATCACTCACCCCTTTCACACCTTGTCGCGGTGAAAAGTTTAGAGGATGTAGTCCTAACCAGTAGTACTCTTCTCCACGAGGATTTCTATGAAGATGTGAATCGTTTGCATAATGCCTAAAACCAACATAAGTCACTTTTTTCTTTGCTTCACTCAGTTCTGCGGGAATGTTAATGTTTAAAAACTCACGCTCTGGAAGTGGAAAGCTTTTTTCTCGGATTTTTGTAACTATCTCTTTAATTGTTTTTTGAGCAAGAGAAAAATCACCGCCAGGGTTTGTAAAGTCCATAACTTGAGAAATAGCGATAGAAGGAATGTCATGTAAAACACCTTCCATAGCTCCAGCAGCAGTTCCACTATAGGTTATATCTTCGCCCATGTTTGAGCCACGGTTAATTCCACTCACTAGCAAGTCTGGTTTGCCATCTTCAAAAAGTGTACTTAAAGAGAGGTAAACGCAGTCACTTGGAGTTCCATCTTCTAGCTTGTAGTAGTCATCTTCAACACTTACAAAACGCAGAGGTCGTACAAGAGTCAGAGAGTGTCCACAAGCCGATTTTTCATTTGCAGGTGCAACAACAGTCACCTCAACTTCATCTAATTCACGAAGAGCCTCAACTAAACATTTAAGACCTTTAGCCTCGTAACCATCATCATTTGTAACTAAAATTTTATAATTATTTTTCATAGTGGTATTTTATCTCAAATATAGTAATTATTTCAAAACAATTTACTATTCTTGCCGATATACTCAATAACGATACGAGGACTTACTATGAATATTTCTTATGCAATGGACTCTTATAGAGCACATGATTTAAATATACTCTCTCTCCTTACAGCTAACACCTGAAGAAAAAGTCTCGCTGAATTAAAAGAAGCTATTCTTTTAACACTAAGCTAACAGACATTTTACTATACTTTGAGTATGCCAAAAATATTACTCTTAGAAGATGACGAAGTTTTATCTGAAACGCTAATTGAACTCTTAAATGATGAGGGTTTTGATATCACTCATGCAGTTGATGGTGAGCTTGCCTTAGATGCAACTTTTGTAAAAAGCTTTGACCTTTTACTGCTAGATGTAAATGTCCCCTACTTAAATGGTTTTGAACTACTTAAAAGCCTTAGAGAAGCCTCTGACATGACTCCTGCTATTTTTATAACCTCACTCAGTGATGTTGCTTCACTTTCACAAGGTTTTGATGTTGGTGCGGATGATTATATAAAAAAACCTTTTGATTTTGACGAGCTTCTTGTGCGTATAAATGCACTTATTAGAAAATCTTACCATACATATGCCAATGAGATAAAAGTGAATGACTTTCGCTTTGTTATTGAAAAAAACGAGCTTTATCTAGATGCTAATTTTATAGCCCTTTCTCCTTATGAACTACAAATCACAAAGCTCCTTTTTCAAAATGTAAACAAAACCCTAGAAAAAGATTTAATCTTTCAAAGCCTAAGCAATGGAGGCGAGATGAGCGAAGGAGCTCTGCGCGTTCACATAAACAAACTTCGTAAAATTGGTCTACCAATAACAACCCTTAAGGGTATAGGATACCGTCTTGCAGAGTCATGAGAAAAAAGCCTTTTTAAAGTTTTTCATTATCTACTTTGTGAGTGTAGCACTCCTTATATTAGCAGTTGGATTTTTCTACTTTGAACAGATGAAGGGTCACTATTTAAAATCTGAAGAGTTTTCCATAATAGAGTATGCGAGACATATTAAGATGAATGAGAGTTTAGAAGGTTTCGGTAAAGAATTCACACACATCTACCTAAGTAAAGAGAAGGAACATATTGATATCCGAAATTTCACTATGAATGAGCATAGTTTTTCTAAACTCATTCCTATGCGGGGAGATCAGAACTATCTTCAAATATCAAAAGCAACAAGTAGTTATGACTCGATACTCTGGACACTAAAGAAGAAAATTATTTTTGTTCAAGTCCTACTGCTTCTTCTATTTGGGTACATTAGTTATCTGCTTGCTCGAAATGCTCTTAAACCTCTTCAAGATAGTATTAAAACACTTGATAAGTTTGCAAAAGATTTAATACACGACCTTAACACTCCTGTTACATCTATAAAACTAAACATGAAACTTTTAGAAAAGAACCAAGATTTAAAAAAGAATGCTGCTTTGAATCGCATCAATAAAAGTGTTCACACTATCTCTGAACTTCATGAAAACCTTACAATTTTACTTCAAGAAGAGACTTTTTTGATGCAACAAATGAATCTCTGTGAGATAATAGATGAAGTTGTTCAGGTACATAAACAGTTGTATCCAGATATACAATTTATTCTTGAATGTCTTAATTTTAAAGCCAAAGTAAATCAACATGCAATAAAACAGATACTTCAAAACATCATCTCAAACGCGGCTAAATATAATGTAAAAGATGGATATGTCAAAATTTATGTTCAAAACAATTCACTGTATATAGAAAATAGTGGCAAAGGTATAAAAGAACCAGATAAAATCTTTCAACGCTCATATAGTAGAGAAGGAAGTAGCGGATTAGGCCTTGATATTGTGAAGAGACTTGCTGATGCTATGGGTATGAAAATAGATGTTCAATCTACTAAACAAGGTAGTATATTCATTTTAAGTATAGTCTAAACCTAAAAACTTGACTTTAGAGGGTGTAATACTGTAAAATTACACCAACAAACAAGATATACAAGATATCTTACAATCTCTCCTCTCTTAACTAATTCAAAAAACTAAGGCAGTCATTAATATGAGTGAAAACAATTCACAACAACCTCGTAACAAACCAAACACTTCAAAACCTAAGAACAATAGCAACAAAAGCCGTTCACATACACCAGTAAAAGGTGCTACAATTGATGAACTCCGTGTTCAAAATATTGAAGTTTTAGTT
>CAZPRE010000006.1:0-26916 GCA_964588875.1 uncultured Sulfurimonas sp.
CCTATACATTTTTTAAGTCTTAGTGATTCAAAGGCTATGTCTGAGATTAAATCTCTTCCACAAAATGCTATTATTTATATCATCGATTACCAAGTCCTTAAAAAGGGTGATAAAAAAATATTTTGTGACTTAATAGCTGATAAAAAAGCGATTGTTACAAGTAGCGATAAAATAGAAGAGGTTGAATATCCAGTTATCGAGATCAAGAGTGAAAATAACATCTTTGATAAGGGAGATATTTTACCTATTGAAGACTATGTAAAATTCATAGTATTAAACTACCAAAGTAAATACCCAGATACTGAGTTATCTAAAAAACTTGGAATCAGCCGTAAAAGCTTATGGGAAAAGAGAAAGAAATATGGCATTATCAAGAAAAAATAGAGCTATTTATATTGACAGAGAAGCAGCCTCTGCATTAGAATTAGTAAAAGATAGACTTCTCTACCCTCTTACAGGACTTATGGGAAGTGTAAAAAGTGCTAAAGTATTAGAAACAGGACTTATAGAAGGTCGTAGTTTCCCTTTTCCTTTTATCTTAGCTCCATCGGGGGCAAAAAATGAAGAAGTTATCAAGTCTCTTGAAATGGGCGAAGAGATAACTCTTATTTGTGAAGACGAAGAGTTTGCAGTTCTTAGAGCTCGTGAAAGTTTTCAAATTGATAAAAATGAAAGAGTTAAACATATTTATGGAACTGATGATTTAACACACCCTGGTGTAAAAGCAACTCTTAAAAGAATTGGTTCATGGGCTGTATGCGGTGAATATACACTTTGCAATCCATCACAGAATAAGAATCTTAAACTCATTCAAGATGCAAAAAATATTATAAATGCCAAACATACTTCGGGTCTATTTATGGCAGTAAACCCTCTTCACCGAGCTCATGAACGCCTTATTCGACAGACTATGGATACAACAGACCTCCTTGTTATCTTCTTACTTAAACCATATAATAATGACAATATAAGTTACGATATAAGAAAAGAGGCCCTAGAGTTTTTTATTAGTAATTTTCTACCTAAAAATCGTGTAGTCATCGTGCCCTTAGAAAACAGTTACATCTTTGCCGGTTTTAATGAGATAATTGTTGATGCTATTGTAGCTAAGAACCATGGTTGTGATAGACTTACTATTGGAAGTAATCATGCCGGTCTTGGTATGTTTTATGACTGTAACTCTAACAAATCAATCATTGACAAGGTAACTGGTATTGACATAGACATCGCAATAGCAAGTGAATATGTTTACTGCGAGAAGTGTACTACTCTTGTCAGTAAAAACACTTGTCCTCATGGTCAACATCACCAAATCGCATACCATGCAGACTCAATGCTTCTGCTCTTAGAAATGGGGATACTACCGCCTGCAGTACTTATGAGAAAAGAGGTTTCAGCATTTTTACTTGCAAAACTTCTGCCAAATAGATTTAAAAATCTTGAAAAATTATACTATGACACATTCCCCGTTGCTGGTCTTTTAGAAGAGCACAATGAAGAAGACTTCTATTTGGAACTTATGAAACTTTACCAAACAACTTCTTTGACATAGTCAAAGTGCCAGAAGGATACAGATATATGAATAGGTTTTTTATAACTTTGGGATACAGTGGATTAGCTCCAAAAGCACCAGGAACTGTTGGAACTCTTGTTTCACTACCTCTTGGAATGTTAGTACTTATTTACTTTGGTTCATACACTCTTTTCTTAGCTACCGCGTTAATAAGCATAGTCGCTATTAGAGAGATTAACAAGTATGAAGAGAGAACTGGAAGTCATGATGATAAAAGCATTGTAATTGATGAGTTGGCTGGTATGTGGTTCGCACTTAGTGTAGCCCCCGCGTTTGGTGTAGCCACAGGCGAGATTATGAACTTAGAAAATGGTTTTTTAGTTCAGTCTATTCTCTCATTTGCTCTCTTTAGATACTTTGATATAGCTAAACCTTCAATCATAGGAAGAATAGATAGAGAAGCTCCTGGTGGCGTTGGAGTTATGGGTGATGATATCATTGCAGGTTTTGCAGCAGGAATCTCTAGTGCCGCTATCTGGCAAATATGGTTATATGTATCTGCTATTATCTAGATTTATTTGTTTAGAACTAAGGTTCTAAACAAATAATGGATCGGATGATGGTTCAATTTCTTCAAAATCTGTTATTATTGTTTTAAACATTTTCATAGTTTTTTCAGCTTTTCTTATATACATATCAAAAACTTCTTTCGATGCTGGAAAAGCTTCACTTAACTCTTTATAGATTAATATACGTCCATTTATATGTTTATCTACCTCTATGAATGCATCAGTTAAGTATTGACGTCTAGTTGTATGTCTAAAGAGCGCTTTAATCATCTTTACACGCTCTTTAATAGGTATAGACTCATCAATAGCTTCTGCTATTCTTTTTATATCTAAACGCGATAGATAAACACCACTTTGCTCAGGAGCTAATAACTTAGAAGTAAGTGCGTCAACAAACTGAGGAACAGGTGCTTCATCTTCTTTATCTCCCGCATCAGGATCTTGTCTAATGTCTTGTCCTTGTTCTAGTGAACATTTATCATTTACAAACTTATCAAATTCCGCTCTTAAATCACTTAAATCATCTTGGTTCATTATTTATATCCTTAATTTTAATTCTTATTTTATTATTGCTTTATATGCTCTATCACAAAGCTTATCAATAATATCGTCATAACTAATATACTCCGCGTTTAACTCTAAGGCTCTTTGCTTTAAAGCTGAAAACTCTTTAGTATTTTTCATATCCATATTGTACTTTGCTAGCTTCTCAATCATGCTAAAATCGTTCATATCTGAAAAGTCTAAAACCATATCATACTCTGAAAAGTCTATACTCATTCCCTTAGCAATTCTGTTTATATCTGCATCTTGTAAATCTACTTCTTGTGTGAAGGCCATTAACTCTTCAAGATCTTGACTAAAATAACTTATATTAAATCCACAAGCTAAAAATGAGAATGCTTTTGCATGATGAGAAGTTCCAATAATCGCAATTTTAGAAACAAAAATATCTTTAAGATGTTCCGTCAAAACTCGTGTTGAAAAGATGTCTCCACGAAGAGTCTCGCCTTCTTTAAAGATAATGTCACACATACCACTGCGTTTAACCATGCTAGAAGCACTATCTAAAATATCAACTACCTGAGTAACATACTCATTTGAAATTACGGCACCATCAACCTTAGATTTTTTCATATTTGAGACTGTAAAATAAAGATCATCTGTCCTAATATTCATAGGAAATATCATCGCATCTGAACCATTATTCTTAAACATCTTGTTTAATACTGCACTAAAGCGACTTACTCCAGCATGTTCACCAATATAACCAAAGGCTTTTGAAGAGTTTTTTAACTCATCTTTTTCATTCATCATCTGCTATTCCCCATAATTCTCGAGCTTCTTCTTCTTCAGCCTTACATCTATAACACATTTTATCACTGTTGTTTGTACTAAAAATCACATTACACTCATCACAACGTCTTACTTTAAAAGAAATAAGGTTTTGAACTTCTGGCTCAAAAAACTCTTTTACATTATAAGAATCAGAGAGTGTAATCGCGTTTGGTTCACAAACATCATGACAAATATTACACTTAATACACATAAATGGATCAAAGTCTATTTTAGAGTTTTTAATATCTGAAGTAAGTGCACCCGTTGGACAAACACGGTAACACATTTGACATGCTGTACAAGCCTCTTCATCCATAATTTTTTGAGATGTAAAACTCACTTCCCCTGCATCTACAACATGAAACTGAGAAGGTGACTGAACTCTCTTAATCGCTGTAAAAAACAGTTTTCTTTTTTCTGGAAGAGATTTTTTCTTTAAGAGCATAATATCTGTCTTAAGAAGTGTATGTTGAGTTAACTCATCACTAGCACGTTCTACTTCATTTTCAAAATTTCTTTTGATTTTTCCAACAGTTTTGAGATTAAAGGCACTCATAAATCCACGTCTATCTTCTTGTTTTTCTATCGGTTCAAAGCATACATTTTCTAACTTAATCTCTGAATCATTCTCCATAGCTTCTAAAAGGTAGGAAGCCTCTTCATGGTTTTTAAGTATCTGAGGGTGGCAAGTGTTTGCTATTTGACAACTCTCGCAATGCCCCATATCAAAAATAATCTCTTTTTTAAGTACACTAAGGGAAATAATATGTTCAACACTAAGTGCAGCAATACAAGGAACATTTTTTTTACATGAGATAAGATTTGAGTCCTGATCTTCTAAAAAGTCAAAAAAGAAATCTGTTGCACTAAAGTCTTCATATCCAAATGCTTCATTTGGACAAACCGCATTACAAGCACCACAAGTTACACACTCAGAATAACTAATTGCTGGAAGAGGATTATTCCCTACTACTATTGCATTCGTAGGACATATTACTTCACACTTATTACATTCACTATCTACACTAAGTGAACGCACACATGAACTCGCCTTTAGACTTATTACTGACATCTATTACTTAACTTTACTCGTTAAATATTCATTATCACTTAAAATAAACTCTAATGCCATATCTGCAGCATCATAGTAGAGCGGCGTTCTTGCTTCATACTTCATATTAATAAGATACAATGGAGCCCACTGAAGAAGGTGCTTATTTAAAAACTCATGTTGTACTGTTTGAAGTTCTTTGACTGCGTTTACATCACCCTCTTCTAAAGCTTTAAGTTCAGCACTAGCTAAGTGATGCATAAATTCATACTCAATTCCAATATGGTCTGCTGATACACTTCGAGCTATCTCAAAATCAACTAAAAAGTCATATGCACTATACATATCTGTAACTGGATTAGCTCCACCAGTTTCAATCATCTGATCTTCTCTTGTATAAAAAGTTTCATAAGGAATAAGGTGCAAAATTGAAAGATTTACAAAGTCGGGATTAATATGTTCATCTAAAAGAGTCTTATAGTCAATCTCTTTAAGTGGTTTCCACTCTTTAAAAGTTGGAAAAAAGTCTAAAATATTGTCATCATCTGTAATCATTTTAAGTGTATCAACTTCTAATTCTTGAAGTAGTACACGAGATAAAAGTGCGTAAATATTTACTCTAGCTTGAGTATTTTGCATATATATGTCCTTGTTAATTGCCACTAATAATTTTTAAGTGATGATTTTATCACAAAAGACTGAATATATGATTAGGTCGCAAAGAGTATAAGAATTATTAATTCACTCCTGCTACTTTTGCAGCATCATTCTCATGATAAAGACTCATTGATGGGAATGCAAATTCTAAATTATTCTTTTCAAATATACCCATAATTTGGTGCATAACATCCTCTTTAGTTGTAAGCCACTCATTCCAATCTGTTGATTTTGTGAAGCAGTAGACTAAGATATTTATACTTGAATCTGAAAACTCATCAAGATAGACTAAAAGAAGTTTTTTAACACCAAATGCATCATTTTGCGAAACAAGTTTTGCGGTTCTAATGCCATTATATTCATACTTAGTATTTTCAGTTGCGATCTTTGAATGTTGATCTAACATATGACGGATTTCATTAACTGCATTTTTAATATCTTGACTTTTTGAATTATACTTAATACCCAAACTCATTTTAATTCGACGGCCAAGTTCACGTTTATTCCAGTTTTTGACATCTTTATTTGCAAGGATGGCATTTGGTATGGCGATGAGTGCATTATCAAAAGTTCTTAGAGTTGTAACACGAAGTCCAATCTCAACAACAACACCCTCTTTACCATCTATCACAATCCAATCACCTTGAGAAAAAACATCACTTAGTAAAATAGAGAGTGTTCCAAAAAAGTTTGCCAGAGAGTCTTTTGCAGCAAGAGCAACAGCAAAACCACCGATACCAAGACCAGATAAGACTGCTGTTAGATTCGCACCTGCGAAATGAAGAACTATGAGAAGACCAATAGTCATTATTATGAAATTTACTATTTTGATTCCAACATTAATAACTTCATGTTTAACCTGTTTATTTTCAGAATCAATCTCATAAATTTTTATCTCAGCTACAGCATTTAAAACCTTATATGCTAATACTGTAAAAAATATTCCATAAATAATGTTAAACAATTTTGCCAGTACTTCCATCGAAATAAAATCATTGTAAATATAAATAACCATATTTATATTTACAATAATAATCACGATATCTATAGGCCTTCGAACCGCGTTTAATATATTTCTAGAGTACTTTTTAAGCAGATCAACATTTAATATAAAACTCTCAACTGCAACATATACAAACTTTCTAACGAAATACATTGATAATATTAAGAAAGTAATTGCCAATAGTTTAATAATATTAAGTCCATATTTTTCTAAAATAGGATTTATCAATTGAATGATTTTCATAGAATTTATATAAAGGACTGGAGCGATAAGATGATATTTAGAAAATTTATTTAAACGATACATTTTACTTTCAAAAAAGTATATATGATTTATCATATCTTGATTTATTTCTTTAAGAGCATAAAATTCTTTTATATTTTCCTTTGCTTGACGAAGTGTTTTAGAGTCACCTTCAAGTTCTAAAACAGGTCTATAATCTATATTAATTATTTTTTGATTTTGTAACTGATTTTTAACAACATATTCATTCAATTCTTTATGAAACTCATCTGCACTCGAATAGTCTAATGCATTTAAAACATTTTTAATCATGTTGTTTTGATTGATTATGAGCTCGAAAGAGCGTATCTGAACTTTATCTCTTATTACGGCATATTCATTGCCTGCACGTTGATTTATTTTTATAATCTTTTTAAGAGCAAATATTTCGGATTCATAATTATTTATGCTTTTTAGAAAATCCTGTTTTCTACTCATAATCTGGTCAATTGCTTCTTCGTAACCCTTTTTTTGTAAGGATAGAATATCTTTAATCTTATTTTTAGTGATGTTGTTTTCATTCATCTGCTCTACAAAAAGCATTTGTTGTGAGACAAAAGGAGTGTACTCTTCCTTTGCTTGAAGAGCTACACTAAAGATTAAAATAAAGGCAATAAAAAACTTATACATTAAGAGTTCCTATATACCTTCAGCTATCATAGCATCTGCTACTTTTTTAAATCCTGCAATATTTGCACCATCAACATAATTGCCTTCAACACCATAATCTTTAGCTGTCAGAGCAACACGTTTAGCAATCTGCTGCATAGTCTGTTTTAATCTATCATCAACTTTTTCAAAACTCCATCTACTCATAGAAGCATTTTGTGCCATCTCAAATTCACTTACAGCAACTCCACCTGCGTTTGCAGCCTTAGCTGGTCCAAAGCATATTTTATGTGATAAAAGGTCGCTAATTGCTTTTGGAGTTGTTGGCATATTTGCACCTTCACTTACGGTTGTAACACCATTCACAATAAGGTTTTGAGCATCAACATCTGTAAGTTCGTTTTGAGTAGCACATGGGAATGCTGCATAACAAGGAATATCCCAAACAGCATGACCGCCCTCAGGATAATCTTCAACTTTAATATACTTAGCTTCTGGATGAGCTATTGCATATTCTTCAAGTGAACCACGATGCTCAAGCTTTATCTTTTTTAACAGAGATATATCAACACCACGTGAATCATAAATAGTTCCTTTAGAATCTGTACATGAAACAGGAATTGCACCAATTTGCTGAAGTTTTTCTATAGCATGCAGTGCAACATTTCCCGCTCCACTTACTGTGCATATTTTACCTTCAAGAGACTCTTTTCCTTCTAACTCAAGTAAAGTCTCAGTAAAGTAAATAACTCCATACCCTGTAGCCTCAGGACGCATTAGTGAACCACCAAAGAAAAATGGCTTACCAGTTAATACACCCTCAAATGAAGATGTAATTTTTTTATACTCACCAAAAAGATAGCCTATCTCACGACCACCAACACCGATGTCTCCAGCAGGAACATCAATACGTGGACCTATGTACTTATGTAGTTCAGTCATAAATGAAGAACAAAACTTCATAACTTCAAAGTCAGATTTTCCTTTAGGGTCAAAGTCTGAGCCACCTTTACCACCACCAATAGGCAGGCCAGTAAGTGCATTTTTAAGTATCTGCTCAAAACCTAAGAACTTTAAAATACCCTCATTTACAGTTGGGTGAAAACGCAGTCCACCTTTGTATGGCCCAAGAGCATTGTTAAACTGCACACGAAAACCTGTGTTTACTTGAATATTTTGATTATCATCTAGCCAAGTAACTTTAAATTTAAAAATTCTATCTGGCACAACAAGGCGCTCAAGTATTGCATGTTTTGCATATCTTGGATCTGATTCTAATAGCGGTGCAATAGAGTAAATAACTTCTTCCATTGCTTGATAAAAGACCTTATTCTCGCCACAGTCACCTTTTTCAAATTTTTTGATTTCTGTTTCTGCTATATTCAATTTAAATTCCTGGCTAACATTATTTATATATACTAACACAAAAATGATTAAAAATAATATGATATAAATGACATTGGAAAAGATCGAAGACTATGTGTATATAAAAAGAAAAGTGGAAGTATTGAAGTAGAGATTAAATCTTCGAAATAATCTCTTCAAACTCTTTTGTTATGAGTTGTTTTTTGTTTATATCTTTACACTCTATTATATGAATATAGAGCATATCTTCTTTTATGTCAAGTGTTAAAGTTCCTGGAGTAAGAGTCACTGAGTTGGCAAGCAGTAGCTTTTTCCAATCACTTTTTAGCTCAGTTTTAACGCCAACAATAGCCGGTGCCAATTGCATATCTTTTGAGAATATACGTTTAGCTATTTGTAGATTTGAGGTAATTAGGTTTTTTCCTAAAACTAAGATATACACACCCAACCAATATAGATTTATAGTCTCAAATGCGGAGTGCTTAAACATCTTTTCATATACAAAGGCAATCGCTATACTTAGACCTAAACCTGTTAAAATATTTGCAAACTCAAAATTTGCAGTTAGAATCATCCACATTATAAATAGTAAAGAAATCCAAAATATCAATCTATTTTTAGGCATTATTTATCCTTTGGCATATACAAAAAGTCACTTGCATACTTTGAAACACTTATACACTCTTCTTCAAGTTTTAAACTATCAGGAGGACATACATCAGTACAAAGAGAACACCAACAACATCTTCCATAATCTATACGAGGAATACATTGCGAAGAGTTCTTAGCATTGTATTCTTTGTCCACTTTTATCATATCTATAGCATCGTTCATACAGACATCTTGGCAGTTTGCGCAACCAATACAATCTACTAAAACATTTGTGTGAAAACCTCTATATCCTATCGCTGTATCTTTTTTTACAGCAGGATAAGCAATAGTATTTGGTTTTTGCCAAAAGGCATTGAGTATTTTAAGAGGAGAAAGAGTTCCTTTTAAATCAATTGAGTATTTCATCGTTCTATCTCCGGTGGACAAATTCCAAGTGAGTTCATAATTAATGCAACATCACTGAGTTCTGCTCCAACTAACAGTTTTTCTAAAAGTGTAAAGGCATGAACAAGAGAAGGACCACGAACTTGCATTCGTCTTATGTTCTCACTTCCATCACCAGCCATATAGTAAGCGAACTCTCCACGAGCGGACTCTACTTTCACCCAAGTATCATCTTTGGGGAGTTTAAACTTTCTATGTGTTGGTATCTTAGTCATAATTTCGCCTTCAGGCATTTTTTGAACTACTTGCTCAAGTATATGAAGACTCTGATCCATCTCAGCACGACGCACTAAGGCTCTTGCATAAACATCACCAGCTTGCTCAGTAGGAACTTCAAAGTCTAGACTCTCATAAACAAGATAAGGTGCATCCTTTCTAACATCTGCTTTTATGCCACATCCACGAAGAGCTTGACCTACATAGCCATTTTTTATTGCTTCGTCTTTGTTTATGATTCCAACACCAATTGCACGGCTTTTAAAACTAGCATTGTTTATAAAGATATCATCATAATCTTTAAGCCTTTTTGTCATATATGCTAAAAGAGTTGAAACTTTCTCTAAAAATCCTTCAGGTAAGTCACGGCGAACACCACCCGGATATATATACATATGATAGACTCTTGCACCTGTTAGTTCTTCAAACAAGTCAAGAATCAAGTCTCTATCTGCAATAGCCCACTGTCCAACTGCATAAAGTCCTATACTTCCACTCTGTCCAGCCATCCACAAAAACTGTGCTGCTAAACGCGAGAGTTCTAAAACCATTACTCTGATGTACTGAGCACGAGGAGAGACTTCTAATCCAGTCAGCTCTTCAACAGCCATGGCAAAGTTTGCCTCATTTGGGTCTGGTTCAGGGACACAGATACGACATACGATTGTAAAAGCTTGAATGACAGTACGTCGTTCTATAAGCTTTTCAAACCCACGATGTAAATACCCAACATGAGTAGTCGCTTTTTGAATCGTTTCACCTATAAGGTCTAGTTCTACAGACATATTTCCCGTGATACCAGGATGCTGAGGACCATGAAAGATAGTTATGTGTTTACTTTCCACCTTTGTCCTCCTTAGTTGAATTTTCTTCTTCTTTAGCTGCTTTTTTCTCAGCACGAATTCGTTTCATCTCAACTTTTACATTGAGATTATCATCACGACCCTCACGAAAAGTAAGATGTTTATTCACAAATTCCAAAGTATCAAACTCACGACGCAGTGGTGGAGTGTGAACCCAGTTTTCTAAACTCAATTCCTTAAGGTTTTCGTTGCCTATAAAGTCTATGCCATACATTTCTGCTAAATCTCGTTCAAATATTTCAGCTTGTGCAAACTCTTTTACAAGAGAGTTTATGTGTGCCTCTTCTCTGTTTATCATCGTCTGCACCATAAAAGTACTTTTTCTATCAATAGTTGTAATTATGTATGTAAGTGCAAAATGTCCATCCTCAATCCAATCAGTACAAGCAATGGCATTTAGAACTTTATAGTCATAGTTATTACCTATAAAATGAATAAGCTCAAAAACTCTTTCACGAACGACACTTACCTTGTAAAGATCCTCGCGTTTAACGATGATGTCATCGGTTGCAAAGTTATTTTTAATCGCGTTTAACATTAAAGTCCTCCCTCATACAAATACCAATCAGCTTCGTAACTTGGGCCTACTTTCTCACCTAAAACTGCTTCTTGATTTTTTCTATAAAACTCATAGTTATCTTCGTACTTTTTCCATGAACTCGCTTTACCTTCGCCTATATCTTTTTGAAGTGCAATAAAACCTTCTAAAATAGATTCAGGTCTTGGCATACAGCCGTTTACATACATATCTACAGGAAGATAATCTTCGAGTTTCTTAATGGTGTTGTATGAATCCCAATACATTCCACCATTAACAGTACATGAACCTAATGCTAAAATATATTTAGGATTAGACATCTGCTCATATGTTCTAATAATACGACGAAGTGTTTTGTATGAGCAGTAACCTGATACAATGATAACATCAGCCTGTCTTGGAGTAGCGGCCCCTCTTATACCTAAACGCTCCGCGTCATAACGGGAAGTAAAGGTTGGTGGCATTTCTATAGCTCCACATCCAGTTCCATAAGCAAGAACAAATATGCTGCGTTTACGAAACCAGTTCATCAAGAAGTCCACACTACTTTGATGTGATGTATCAGAGTTTAAATCACCCTCTAAAGTTTTTTGTTCTTGTAAAAATCCAGTGTCCATCTTTAACTCCAAGTCGCTAATATAAGTCCAAGTACTGCAATAGTAGTTGGAACTTTTAGTAAAAAATCTATACTTTGTGGTGTTTTAAATCGTCCATATATTGACCCAAACGCGATTACAAATAAAAAGAGTATAAATGTTTTTGTTAGTAACTCTAAAAACCCATCTGCTCCACCTAAGAAAAGATGTACCATTAGAACAAGCTTTGCAAAGGTAAATATAGCACTCTGGCTCATAAGTAGTGCTAAAAACTTTCCACTAAACTCAGAAGCTGGTCCAGAGTAAACTTCAACGGGAGCACCAACTACATCAAAAGGTGCTTGACCCATCATTCCTATGAAAGAAAAAAGAGCCCCTATGAAAAGTAGCGGATAAGCAACTGCATTAAAAGTTGTTTGTGAACTTGATATTGTCGCTATATCAGAACTTCCACTTAAACTCATAATTGCTATAACTGCAATATAAAAAGGCAGTTCTAAGGCTAGCAAACGCGATAGACCACGAGTTACTCCCATAACACCAAAAGGGTTTCCAGCTGTTCCTACACCAAGTGCATTACCTAAAGGTCCTAACACTAAAAGATAGAGAACTAAAAAGAGATTTCCATAAGAACTAAGTCCCACAAAACTCTCCCCTGAACTAAAAAATGGAATGAATAGCAGAGTCATAATTGCCCCACTCATCATAATAATAGGTCCAAGATAAAACATCCAAGCGTGAGAAGTTGACTCATCTTTACTAAATAATTTAATTGAGTCAAAAAATGATTGCCAAATTGGAGGACCAAAACGCCGTTGAAATCTCGCTGTAATATTTCGGTAGAGTCCGTAGTATAAAAAGCCTGTTGCATAAGCGATAAGAAACATTAAAAGTGAATCTAAAACTATCATTTTACACTCCACCATAGTAAGATTATTGCAAAAATAACTGCAAACTGAAAGTTATGTGCCAAATTTCCAGTGTAAATTTTCTTGAATAGATCTGCAAAATTTAAAGTCTGCGAAGCCAAATAATCATAAAAAGGTTTTACGGAATTGTTATAAATAGCATTAATAAGACCAATTCTTTTGAGCTCTTTACCCATGCTAAATCCATAATGTAAATGAGTCGCCGCGTTTGGTTCTTCACCACAATATGCTATGTCAAATCTATCTTTAGCCTCTTTTTTCTTTGAACGAAGATTTACAAAAATCAAAAGAACAATTACAAAAATAGTTCCAAACGCGGATATAACTACTAAACCGTTATACTCTCCAAATGCAGTTGTGAGTGTTGATGCATTAGTAAATTCAATTGTATTTAGATGTAACTCTTGAAGTATAGAGTTAAAATAAGGTACAACTAAAGCGGGGTATGTTCCTAAAACTATAAGAACAGCGGCTAAAATATACTGAGGAATTAAAAAACTCCAAGGCACTTCATTCACAGTTTCTAGTTTTTTATTTGTAGGATGTCCAAGATAAATGCCATATATAAGTTTATATACATAAATAAAGGCACTTGCACTCGAGAACATTACTGCCGCTAAGATGAGAAGATATTTTGCATCTAGTAAAGAGGTATAAATCATAAACTTAGAAGCAAAACCTCCAAGTGGTGGCATACCTGCAAGAGTGATAATACCTATAAGAAGCAGTACAAATGATTGTGGTGTTTTGTAAATAAGCCCACCAAGTTGACTAAATTTGTCTCTACCGGTTATGTAAATAATTCCTGCAATATTAATGAAAAGCAGTAGTTTTACAGCCGTATGAATAAGTGAGTGATAAAGTGCTCCACCCATCCCATCAGAAACGCCAAGAACTGTTACAATATAACCGACTTGAGCAATACTTGAGTATGCCAAAAGTCTCTTAATTGAGTCTTCTTGTATAGCTTTAAAAGTCGCGATAATCGAAGTTATAACTCCAATGATGGCAAGTGAGTAGGAGAGTTCCACTACCTGCGTTACAAGAATTATAAGTGCATAAACTCCCATTTTAGAAAGTACTGCTGAAAGATAAGGAGTAAAGATATTATGAGACTCTTCATAACTATCTACTAACCAGTAGTGAACACCTATCGTTCCTATTTTAACAAAAAATCCAAAGAGGATTAAGAGTATAAATATAAGACCCTCTAATGTTCCAAGAGCCGCAAAACTCTCAGCGGCATTTGAGTAGAGAAAACTATGAGTTCCAGAGTAGAGAATAAGTATAGCTATAAAGATACTCAAAGCCGAAGCCATCGCAAAAATAATATACTTATGTAGAGTCTCTTTTGAGAGTGTAAATGAGAGTAAAAAATAAGTTGTAATACTCATAACTTCCCAGCCTATGAAGAAAAGAAGATAATCGGCCGCATATACGATGAGAAATAGCGAGCTAATTAAAAGTATAAACAGTGCATAAAAACTTTTAGTGAGCTTATAATTTTTAGCGATGAAAAGTACCATCACAGAAGATAAAGCTATAAGAGCTGCAAAAAAGTTTGCTAAATGTGTGACTTTTAAAGAAACAACTATTTCACTTAATCCAAAGAGCGATAAATCCATTATATGCCTCCCACTAAATTACTTATATACACAGATGTGTTAAGCATAACATTAGCACTTTCACTTAAAAAATCAGAGATTAAAAATGGTGCTACTCCTATGAGAACAAGTAAAAAAGCCAAGAGAGAGTAAAGCAATTTTTGTGTAAACCCTATTTTTAATGGCTCTTTTTTCTCACCCTTACTAAACATAAATCCAGCGAGTTTAAAGTAATATACTGCCTCTAAAAGAGAAGCAAAAACTATGATAAATAAAACATCAAGAAACCCGCTAACTGCTAAAGACTTTAGAACTAAAAACTTTCCTACAAATCCTGCAAAGAGAGGAATACCCAAGAGTGACAACATCGCCATAAGCATAACACTCCTTAAAAATGGAGAGTTTAACTCTTTAAGAGTCTCAATACTAAAACTTTTATGTTCTTTTTGTATGTTTGTCAGTGCTAAAAATATAATGAACTTAGCTACCGAGTGTGCAAACGCGATAAAGAGTGCTGCTTGAATGGCATCTTGATTTTGCATAGCAAATGCTGTAAATATTAGAGCTACTTGACCAAGACTTGAGTAAGCAAATAGTCTTTTTAAATTCGTTTGTCTAAGTCCTGCTATCTCTGCTACTAGCATACTCAAGGCTCCTAAATAGATAAGAAAAGTAGAGAACTCTGCACTTGGTAAGAAGAGATAGACAGTATGAAAAAATACAAACAGATAGGCTTTTACAACTATGCCCGAGAACAGTGTGTTTACTAGTGAAGTTGAGCCCTCATATACATCGACTACCCAGAAATTAAGAGGAAAAATTTCTACTTTAAAACCAAAGCCTATAAGTAACAGGATTGAGATAAGAAGTTTAATATTATATGGGAGTGTTTCAAAAGTTTGAGCTATAACTGCGAGATTTAAAGAGCCAATATTTAAATAAATAAGTGCGATTGCAAAGACCAAAAAGACAGAAGCAATAGCTCCTGTTATAAGGTACTTTAGTCCAGCTTCAAGTGCATGAGGAGTTTTTTTATAAGCACTTAAAATATAAGCCGAAATTCCTGCAATCTCAAAAAATACATAGATATTGAAAATATCAGAACTAAGAACTAGACCTATAGAAGAAGCTAAAAGCATATTTAAAAGTATAAAAAACTTTGTTTCATTTTTGTAAGCATGAGTTTTTCTATGGCTTAAATAGTATAAAGAGAACAGTGTTATTAAAAATGTAAAAAGAGCTACAAAAAATAGCGATGCTGAGTTCAGTACAAAAGATATACCTAATGGTGGAGCTATTGAAATTATCTCTATAGGAGCAGTGTTGCCACTTAGTAGTGTTAATGCTAGGTAGAGTAAAAAAGTCTGCATAAGAGTTGATACATAAACGACTGCATTTTTTCCAAATTTATTCAGTATTGGGGTAGAAAATCCAAAAAGCAGAGGTAAGGCTATAAAAAGTAAACTACTCATATTAGTGTTTCATCCCATTCATTTTGTCTATCTCTGTATTGCCTGTGAGTTTAAAGTACTCGATGGCAAAACTCACTCCTAATGCTAAAACAGCCATACCTATAACGATGGCTGTAAGTATCATGGCATGAGGTATTGGATCGTTCATCTTGGATACATCTCCGAATCTCTCACTTATAATTGGTGCGGTAAAAGTGTTGTTAAAAATATTTCCTATAAAAAAGAGAAAAACTGATGTTTCCATAATCGCAATAGAGATAAAAATTTTAATAAAATGTTTTTGTGTTAACAGTCCAAAAAGTCCTATAAACAAAAGTGTCATAGAACCTATAGTGACAATAGTTTTAATAATTTCTGGTTGATTAAGATATTCAAACATCTTCACCCCTTTTTATAAGGTTTTGTGCGATTGAACTCATTTCACTCCCAACTTTTATACCAACTATAATGTAGATAATAGGAATAATTCCACCGCTCATAAGCATACCCATTTGAGATACATCATGAGGTAAAAAATTTCCTAAAAAAACATCTAAGGTAAAGAGACCTATAAGTCCTATGAGAACATAAGCGACACCCGCAAAGGTTTCAAGTAGCACTATAACTGAGTGAGGTACTTCAAAATCTTTGTGAGAAACAAGTAGTAGTAAAACACCACTCGCGATTATAACACCACCTTGAAAACCACCACCAGGACTTAAATGGCCATATACCATTACATAAATGCCATAAAGTGTGATGATCGGAAAGAGTAGCTTAGAAGCACTCTTAAGCATAAAGTTACTCTCTGCTTTTATCTCACAATGGGAGTTTTCACCTAACATTAGGCCAATACCTAGTGAAGCGATAAAAAGAACTGCAATCTCTCCAAGTGTATCAAAACCACGAAAGTAAACTACTACGGTTGTGACCGCGTTTGAGACACCTTCGTTGGCATTTAATTCTAGAAGAGAATCCCCTGCTCTTTGCATCGACTCTGGAAGGTTTTGCAGTAAAATATTTAAAAATGTTAGAACAAGAGCTGCACTTAAAGCAAAGCCACTCATAATAGATGTCGGTAGGCTGCGTTTAATACTCATGAATGAGCCTTTAGATGTTTTAGTGCCATTAGAAATATAAGTGAAGATATACCTGAACCAATGACCGCTTCAGTAAGAGCAACATCAGGAGCACCAAATACAAAAAAGAGCACTACACTTCCAAGACCAACACCCATAAAAAGAATGATACTATCTGCTAAACGCGGCTGAATAACAGCACTAAACGCAACAATAATTATGCCAATAAATGTAGCAAGAATAATAAAGCCTATCACTTTTGCTCCTTTAACTCATCTCTATCTAAAACAAGACCATCTTTATGAGTCGCACGTGCAATTACAGAAGAAGATAGAGGATTGGTTAGAAGAATAAACACAGCAAGTAAAAATAGTTTTAAAGCCCAACTAGGTTCGATAAAACTAGCTCCAAAAAGAACTAAAATAGTACCAATCGTTGTAGTTTTAGTACCTATATGCATACGGGTGTATACATCTGGCATTCTTAAAAGTCCTATTGTGCTGACCACAAAAGCCATAACTCCGAAAAAGATAAACATAAATCCAAGGTAGTCTAACATCTAAATGCCTTTTTCTATATAACGACCAAATATACTCGTTCCTAAAAAGCCTATAAGTCCTAAGACAAGAGCTATATCGATATAAATAGCTCTCTGGAAATAAAGAGCTAACACAACAAAAAAAGAGACACTGATAAGACTCATAACATCAAAGGCAACTACCCTATCACTAAGAGTTGGACCTTTTAAAAGCCTGTAAAGAGCCATAAAAATGGCTATAAGAAAAAGAAGTGTTAGTATTTCAAATATCATTATACTTCTTAGTTTTTAAGAGCTGTAGTAATCATCATTCTTCTGAGATACGCTATCTTACTCTGAAGTGGAAGATCTTTTGGACATACATCTTCACAGCCTAGAAGTGTCATGCAGCCAAAAACACCATCTTCATTTCCTACTATTTCATAATACTCTTCATCACTGCGTTTATCGCGTGGATCTAAATGATAACGAGCAACCTTATTAAGCCCAACTGCACCTACAAAATCTTCTCTCATCTGAATTGTTCCACATCCTGCTACACAGCATCCACATTCAACACAGCGATCAAGTTCATATATTTCGTCTGCAAGTGCAGGTTCCATTCTCTCTTCTAACTTATCAACATTAAGTTCTACTTCTTTGTCGTGAATCCAAGTCTCTAGTTGTTCATTTAATCCACGCATCCATTTACCTGTATAGATAGATAAATCACCGATAAGCTCAAAAAGAGGTAGAGGTGCGAGTGTAATATGTTTATCCATTTTTGATGTCAGTGATCTACATGCAAGTGTCGGTTTTCCATTAACAAGCATAGAACAGCTTCCACATATACCTGCACGACAAACGAAGTCAAACTTCAATGAATTGTCATTATGCTCTCTAATCTCATTAAGAGCAATGAAAAGTGTCATTCCATCAGCTTCTTCAACTTTAAAAGTTTCCATGTGTGGAAAATCATTCGGATCATTTGGATCAAAACGAAGAATACTTATTTCTAAAATTCTTGGGTTGTTATCTTCACTCATACATTTTCTCCTAGTCTTTCGTTAATACCTTGATATTTTTTAGGTAGTTTATCTATAAATGGCATTAAAGCATTTTGAATTTCAAAACGATCTGCACCATCTTCTTCAAGCTTTTGTGTAATAGTATCAACCACTGATTGTCTAGTCTCTGATTCAGGATGAACAGTAGTTTGATCTTTTCCATAACCACGGAATCCAGGAGGAATTTCCATGTTTGTAATAGCGATATCCTCATAAGAAACAGTAGGCAGAGTCTGATTTACATCAGGCCAAGTAGTAATAGTTCTTTTTAGCCAGTTTTCATCATCACGCATTGGAAAATCTTCTCTTGAGTGTGCACCTCTACTTTCAGTTCTAAGGAGTGCTCCATAAGCCACAGTAAGTGCAACTTTTAACATTTTCTGAGTTCTATATGCATTAAATAGTGCTGGATTTGCAGCACGAGACTTTGAACGGAATACTTCGATATTCTTAGCACGCTTACAAAGTTCTTCGAGTTCATCTACTGCATCTTGAAGATCATCACCATTTCTAAAAATACCGACTTTCTCCATCATAATAGATTCCATACGACGACGTAATACATAAGCATCTTCGCCATTGTCTTTAGTTAAAAGTGCAGTTATTTTATCTTCTTCTATTTGTATAAAATCCTCAACTACTGAAGTATTAATGTTAATTCCACTCTCTTTAGTGTCACAAAAGTCCGAGATATACTCAGCTACTAACATTCCAGCTACAACAGTTTCACTTACAGAATTTCCACCAAGTCTATTAAAACCATGCATATCCCAACATGCTGCTTCGCCTGCAGAATAAAGTCCTTTTAATGTTTGAGATTCGCCAGTAAATTTTGTACGAATACCACCCATTGAGTAGTGTTGTGTTGGACGAACAGGTATCCAATCTACAGCAGGATCAATTCCTAAGAAATTTTCACAAATCTCTTTTACTTCACGAAGGTTTTTCTCAATATGTGCACGACCAAGAATTGTAATGTCTAACCATAAATGATCACCATAACGAGACTTAACACCTTTTCCTTTTCTCATATGTTCAGTCATTCTACGAGATACAACATCACGAGAAGCAAGTTCTTTTTTTTCTGGTTCATAGTCTGGCATAAATCTGTAGCCGTCTTTATCTAAAAGTAGTCCACCATCTCCACGACAACCCTCTGTTGTTAAGATACCAACAGGAACAATTGCAGTAGGGTGAAACTGTATAGCTTCCATGTTTCCAAGTGTTGCCACCCCTGTTTCAAGTGCTATAGCCTGACCGATACCTTGACAGATTATTGCATTAGTTGAAACGCTATAAATTCTACCGTATCCACCAGTTGCAATTGTAGTAGCTTTTGCGACATAAGCAACCATCTCTCCAGTCATTAAGTTTCTAGCAACAGCACCATAACAGCGGTCATTTTCATGAATTAGAGCAATAGCTTCTAGTCTCTCATGTACTACAACTTTTTCTTGTTGAGCTTTGTTATCCATAGCATAAAGCATACTATGGCCAGTTCCATCAGATGTGTAACATGTACGCCATTTTTTTGTACCACCAAAGTCTCTTGCAGTGATAAGACCATGTGCTTCATCACTTTCATTAATAGTTACTTTTTTTGCATTTATAATTGCAGTATGGTCACCTTTTTGAACTCTCGTCCAAGGTACTCCCCAAGCTGCAAGTTCTCTAATAGCTTTTGGTGCACAATGTGTAAACATTCTTGCAACTTCTTGATCAGCTCCCCAGTCACTACCTTTTATAGTATCAGAAAAGTGAACATCTTCATTATCACCTTCACCCATATTTGCATTTGCTAGGGATGCTTGCATACCGCCTTGTGCAGCTGAAGAGTGTGAGCGTTTTGGAGGGACAAGTGTTAGAACAATTGTATCATGACCTCTTTCTTTAACTCCCGTAGCAACTCTCAAACCTGCTAAACCACCACCTATTATAAGAACGTCTGTATAGATTATCTTCATTTAACTACTCCTTGAGTGCTACTAATCTCGGTTGGATGGTATCTCTCACCCGCATTATCTTTATGTTCTAATCCTATTTTTATGTATGCTGCGAGTGTTAAAAAGCCAAGAGTAAGAAAAAATATTGTAATTATATATTTTATCTTTTTTAATTTTTTTCTACTTACTTTAGCATCCTTGCCCTCAAACCAACCCCACTTAAGAGCTAGTCTATACATACCAATAGAACCATGTAACTCTACTGCTAAAAGTAGTAGTATATAAAGAGGCCACATCCATTCAGTAACAACTCTATCTGAGGAAGCATAAGGCCCAATTTCTGCAGGGTGTGTCATAATTATGTAAAGATGTATAGAACCTAAGAAAAACATAGCAAAACCAGTAAATATTTGCCAGAACCAAAGCTTTGTATCGCTATGTTTAAATGACTGTATATGCTCTTTCATAATTTTATATTGTTTATAATTTGATGGAAACTTTCTCATTGCCACAGCTGCATGAGCTATAAAAATAAAAAATATTAATCCCGCAATTATGGCTACAACACTCGGATATGACTCTCCAAAAAAGTAATACCCTTCAAAAAATCTAGTTACATCGTACATAACATCTTTTCCAAGAAGTATTGTTGACACAAAGAACATATGTGCCCACATAAATAGAGCTAATAATAAACCCGTTCCACTCTGAATAAAGTCCAATCTAGCAGGTGCTTTATCTATTTCTATTTTCCTCATTTTTTCTCCAGTATTTTGTTGCTATCTTCTACAGTAAGTATGTAATGTTTGTAAGTTTGAATTAATTTGTGAGTGAGTCCAAGGTGAGACACCCTAGATGTAAATTAATTTGGCTTTTTAGAAGCTCTAATCTTTTTTTTATTCTTAGCTTTCTTCTTCTCTTTTAACTTTTTCTCAAGCTTAATTATTAGCTTTTTTTGTTCTACTTTTTTAGCCTTATTTTTTTTAGCTTTTAGCTTCTGATCTTTTTTCTTCTGATCTTTTTTCGTAAGTTTTGCCATATATAGTCCTTTTCATGTAATTATCTTATATTATATATCAATTTTACTTAAATATTGCTCATTTTTTCAAAAGACACTGTTACTATTTTATCAAATATATTTGATTAGAAACTTTTTTTATACTTAGTTTCTTTTTTATGTGCTAGAGTATGTTAAGAGAGAAAAACATATTTTTAAAGGATAGATTAATAGAATGCATTACGACAGGTATCGCTAATTTCACCAAACTTATAAGTCACTCGGAAAATGGGGACCTTTTTCACAAATGTGAAGATTGTGACAACAATACAGAATTAGGAATACTAGGTTCATTCTGATGATATTATTGTTAATTTTGATAAGATGGAGGGTACATCACAAGAGCTCTTTACTCCCAGTCTTCATACTGAGAATTAGCATGTTTGTCTTTTTTATATCGACGAGCATTCTTACTTTTATCTAGCTGATTTGAGCTGTAAATAATCTCATCTTTAATATCTTCGATATTTTTTTGAGATCCCTTAAATGCTATTATCTTTTTAACTAACTTTTGTAGCTCTTGAAGTTCACCCTTATAAAGGGGTATCTCTTCGACTCTATTTAAAAGTTTTACAGAGTTGTCTATCTTCTTCTCAAAGCCCTTAGTAGAAACTTCGGGAGTATTTAAAAGATAAGATATCATACCCTTATGAAATCGCTCAATTGCTCTGATGTAACGAAGTCTATTTGAATTGTCAATTGCTTTAACAGATGCTGCCATTTTTAGCCTATTATTTATTTGTTGTTATAATTATACACTTTAAATTGGAGATTTTTTTTGAAAAAAATTATTTTAATATTTTTGCTACTCTTCTCGTTTGCTGAGGCAAATGTTATAACCCAATACCCATCGCAAGATATCCTTGACTCTAAGATACCAATTGTAGATATTAGAACACCTGATGAGTGGAAAGAAACTGGACTTATTAAAGGTGCAATTCCTATTATGTTTTTTACACCTCAAGGAAGCTATGATATTGATAAATTTTTAACACAGCTCAATGCGAAAGTAGATACTAAAAAGCCTTTCGCTCTTATATGTAGAACAGGAAGTAGAACAAAAATGGTAGCTGCATTTTTATCAAAAGAGTTTAATTATGAAGTAATGGACTTAACTGGTGGTATGATGGTGGTAAAGAGTAGAAGACTTCCAGTAGACACATATAAATAATGCCTCCAGCACTTAAGTTTCTCTTTCACCTCACTCTTAGAATCGTTATAACTCTAGGAGTACTGAGCTTTTTTATTTTTCTTCTTTGGGGTGCAATGTACCTTGCACTCTATTAGACTTTATACCATTAACTAATGCATAGAGTGTTGGTAGGTAGATAAGATTTAAAAAAGTTCCCCATACAAGTCCAAAACCTATTGAAATTGCAATAGGTTGTAAGATTACCGCTTGACCTGAAGCATAGAAAATTAGAGTAAATAATCCTAAAAATGTTGTTATAGAAGTGATAAGAATCGGACGAAGTCTCTGAGTGGCACGAGTAAAAAACTCATTAGAATTTCTAGTTCCATGTAAAAAATCAAGCATAATAATTCCATCATTTATTACAACTCCGGCAAGTCCTAAAATTCCTATCATAGATGGCATAGTCAAAGGCATCCCTAAAAATTTGTGTCCAAGAAGTGCACCGAGAACAGAAAGGGGAATAACACTCATAACTATAAGTACATATTTCACCTTTGAAAAAATAAGTAGAAGTGTTAAAAAGATAAGAAATATTGCTAAGATAACACTAGTTTTCATATCTCCTTTAAGCTGTTTATTTTTCTCTTTTTCACCCAAAAGACTTACTTCTATACCCTGCTTTGCTATCTCATCTAAGCTTGGCTGTAACTGCTCTAAAATCTCAAGTGGAGTGATGTTGCGTTTATCTACATTTGCAAAGAGTGTTTTTACTATATTTCCATTAAGCTTGTTAATTTTTTCATAATCTCGAATCTTTATAATCTCAGCGATATCAGTCAGTTTTACATTTCTACCATCTTTAAGTGCAATATTGAAATTTAAAAGTGTATCCGTTTTATCTTTATAAAGATCTCTTGTTTTAATCTCCATAACACCTTGATTATTAAAGGTAGTCGATTGACGAGACTCTAAAAAGTACTTACTTAGTATCCTTGCTACACCGGCTTCACTTAGGCCTAGACTCTCCCCGTAAGAGTTAATCTTTATCTTATACTCCATTTTTCCATATCTAATATTATCACTAAAGTTTGAAACACCCTTAATTGTAGAGATCTCATCAGAGAGTCGCTTTATGGATTTTTCTAAAATAGCATCATTACTGCCTGAGAGATTTATTTGAATATCACTTCTTATGAGTCCTGGTTTATCTTCAATTACTCCAAGCTCAACCATATTATATTTTTCTTTATACTTTTGAATAATCTCTACAGCTCTTGGAGCGAGTTCAAAGGTCTGCTTTTGTCTAATCTTTTGGGGGTTATTAAAATCAAAACTAAAGTTCAGTACTGGATTGATGTATTTGTTTATAAAATTATCATCCGCCCTGTCGTAAAGCTCCATTGTGATGTAAAAAACATTGTTGTTAAGCTCTGTCTCTCCTGAAAGGCTGCGTCTATATCCACTAACGGCAGAGGTTGATTTAAGAGCGAACTCTTCACCATGATCCATCAGCTCTTTTTCTATCTCTTTAGCTATAGCAAAGGTATCTTCTAATGGTGTATTTATATCAAGTTTTCCAGATATATAAAGATTATTTCCATCAAAATTTGGAAAGAACTGAAACTTCATACTTTTTGCTGTCATAACTGTAAAAATAGGAATTAAGATTAAAAATAACAATATAAAGGTTTTTTTATACTCTATATGAAAACCAAGAACTCTACCGTAGAGTTGTTTAAGTGGTTCCCAATCAACAAGAGGATTACTTTTTTGCAAGAACTCCGAAGCATGAAGTGGTAAGAAAAAGAAACTTTCTATCAAAGAACCCACTAAAATCATAATCACTACAATTGGCACTAAAATCAAAAAGAGTGCTATCTCACCACTCATCATAAACATAGGTATAAACGCGGCGGTTGTCGTGAGAGTTGCTAAAGAGACAGGTAAAAGCATCTCTTTAACTCCGAGTATGGCTGCTTCATAATTATCCATTCCCTCGTCTATATGGCGTTGTATATTCTCTCCTACAACTATGGCATCATCAACCACGATCCCGATGACTATGAGTGCTCCAAGCAGAGATATAATGTTGATAGAGTAGCCTAAATGGTAGATAAAGAGTAGTCCGATAATGAATGAAAAAGGAATTCCTAGAGCCACAATAAAAGCAAGACGGAGATTAATCAAAATATACATAGAAAGGAAGACTAAGATGAGTCCAAACATTAGATTTGAGACGACAGTATCAAGTCTATCATTTATAGGTTTTGAGCTATCTTGATAGAAGTTAAAATCAACTCCCTCATAATTTTTTTCCTGTTTTTTTATAAACTTTCTTAACTCTTTTGAAAGATCAATAGAGTTACCCTGCTCTCCCTTTGAGACAATCAATGTTAGAGTAGTTTTATTATTAAAAGAGGACATTGTATTGGTTTGTGGATACTCGATTTCAACTTCAGCAATATCTCCAAGTTTTACAAACTTAGAGTCTATCTCTAAAATCGACTTCTTATAATCCTCAACATCTAACTTACCATTAACCGTAGAGATATAGGCGAACTTGCCTCTCTCTTCAATATTTCCTATTGGAAAGATGTAGGAGAGATTACTAATGGCATCTATAACACTCTGTGGATTTAGTGAGTAGGCCAATATAGCATCTGTATTTATCCGGATTGAAACCTCTTGATCGGAGTCTCCACGAATGGAAATATCACTAATATTTTTAATTTTTGAGAGTTTTGATTTTATCTCAGCAGCAGCAACTGTGAGTTCTCCACGAGAGAGTGTTTCAGAGGCCATAGATAACTTCATAAGTGACTTATTCTTATCTAAAAGAACTGCTATTGGCTGATTCATGTCCGAGGGTAAATATTGAGAGGTTATTGCAATGGAGTCTTTTACTTTATTAAGTATATTCACTCTATTAGAGTTTTCATTAAGAGTTAAAATAATTATAAAGGATCCGGGAGTGATGGTTGTTTCGGCCTTGTCTATACCATTTATATTATTGATTTCATCTTCGATTTCTCGAACTGCCATCTTGTCCATATTGGCCGAACTTGTACCGCTATAACTACCTCTAACACTTATTTTATCAAGTTCAACCGTTGGAAAAAGTTCTTTAGGTATATTAATATAAGCATTAACACCCAAATATGCTAAAAAAATTAATAAAGCATAATTTAATCGTCTATTTTTTATAAAGTATTCTATAAATTTATTCATAAAAGATTATATCAAAAGAGACTTTATAACATTTGATACTCCTTGATGTAGATTGTAGTGCGAAATAGGAAAGTCTAAAAGTTCATCTTCAAGGTTCACAGTATAGTGAGAGAGATAATCACCCAATAGTTTTAGGTCTATCTCTTTATAGTTTGAACAAAGCTCGGCATCTAAACTTGTTCTTTGTAGAGTCTGCATTGTATTTGATTTTTGGATTGTAAATGCCAATGTTTTAAGACTTACAAAATCACTCCACTCTAAAAATAATTCAGGAGTTAATTCTTCTACATAAACACCTTGAGGATTAAAAAGCATAGAGTTATCTCTTAGGGGAATTAAAATAGATAAAATCGCTTTTGAAAATGGAATTACCTTATCTGCCCAAAATGGAGACTCGTTTCTTGTTTTTAGTTCTGCTTCAAGGACATTTATAATCGTATCAATGTCGCTAGCTTTAAAAAGTTCATAAGATTCTTGTTTCATGTGTATTCTCTTTTAATATTAATTTCCTAATAATACCTTTTTAGTATAATGCGGCTTTTAAAGAAAGGATATATTTTGAAATTCAATAAAAGTTTAATAACAAATGCCACTGCCCTATTTCTAATTACAATATCATTTGCCGTACCTCAGTTCTCATCACTTTTACTTTTTACAGGTCTGTTTGCCCTCTCAGGTGCAATAACAAATCAGCTAGCTATTCATATGCTTTTTGAAAAAGTACCCCTTTTGTATGGTTCAGGTGTAATTCCCAACCGTTTTGAAGCCTTTAAAGAGTCTATAAAAAAACTGATGATGAATGAGTTTTTTACAAAAGATCAGCTTGAAGCTTTTTTTGAGAGTGAAGAGAAAAAAATAAATTTAGAACCCATCATAGAAGAGACAGACTTTACTCCCGCGTTTGATGCACTGAGTAAAACTGTTATGGAGTCATCATTTGGTGGAATGTTAGGTATGTTTGGAGGTGAGGCTGCGTTAGATGGACTTCGTGAACCATTTTCACTAAAGATGAAATCAGCAGTAATAAAAATAGTAAACTCTACCGCATTTAACGATACTTTAGCCACTCATATGCAAAACTCATCGCTTAATGATGACATGCTTATATCTATTGAGAATGTAATTGACACAAGATTAGCAGAGTTAACACCACAAATGGTTAAAGAGATAGTCCAAACACTCATAAAAGAGCATCTAGGATGGTTAGTTGTCTGGGGTGGCGTTTTTGGTGGACTTATTGGATTAGTTAG
>CAZPRE010000007.1:0-26381 GCA_964588875.1 uncultured Sulfurimonas sp.
TGGGTGGAGAGGGTGATAGATTTTTAGAAATCTGGAATCTTGTTTTCATGCAGTATGAAGTAAAAGTTTCCGGTGGTGAGAGAATCCCACTAGTACATCCATCTATTGATACAGGTATGGGACTAGAGCGTGTTGTGGCTATTAAAGAGGGGAAACTCTCAAACTACGATTCATCTCTATTTATGCCAATTATCAAGCAAGTTGAAAAGCTTGTTTCTAAAGAGTATGTGTATGCTACTGGTGCATCTTACCGTGTAATAGCTGACCATATTAGAACATCTTTGTTTCTACTTGCTCAGGGTATAAACTTCTCAAATGAAGGTCGTGGTTATGTACTTCGTCGTATTTTGCGTCGTGCAGTGCGTCATGGTTACTTACTTGGTCTTCGTGCACCATTTATGTATAAACTTGTTGATACAGTTGTTGAGATTATGAGTGGAGAGTATGATTACTTAAAAACTAAGTCCGAGGTTGTTAAAGAGCAGATTCAACTAGAAGAAGCGAGATTCTTCAAAACTATTGAACGCGGTATAGCTCTTTTTGAAGAAGAATTAAAAGTAACAAGCGGTGTATTTAGTGGAGAGGTGGCGTTTAAACTTTATGACACTTTTGGTTTCCCCCTTGACCTTACTGAAGATATGTTAAAAAGTCATGACTTAACTCTTGACGCTGCAAAATTTGATGAGTTAATGCTTCATCAACGTACATCTGCAAAAGCTGCTTGGAAAGGTAGTGGAGATGCACAGAATCATGGTGATTTTAAAGAGCTTTTAGAAAAGTTTGGTGAAAATACTTTTGTAGGTTATGATTTTACTGAGCACTCAGGAGAAGTCTTAGCACTTCTTGATGAATCTTATAAACATTCAGATGTCTTAAACACGGGTGATAAAGGTTGGGTTCTTTTAGATACAACTCCTTTTTATGCTGAGTCTGGTGGACAGACTGGTGATTCAGGAGAGTTAGAAGGTTTTGCAAAAGTACAAGACACTAAAAAATTCTTCGGTCTTTCACTTGCTCAAATTAAAGTTACTAAAACTCTTAAAGTTGGAACTCTTGTAGATGCTCATGTTGATAACTCACGTAATGAAATCATCAAGCATCACTCAGCAACTCACTTGCTTCATGCAGTACTTTTTGATGTCTTAGGAGATCATATCGCACAAGCTGGTTCATTAAATGAAGCTAATCGTCTGCGTTTTGACTTCTCACATCCAAAGGCTGTTTCATCAGAAGAATTAACTGAAATAGAGAATCGTGTGAACAACGAAATAATGAGAGCGATAGAAACTAACACTCAAGTTATGTCTCTAGAGAATGCGAAAAATAGCGGAGCAAAAGCTCAGTTTGGTGAAAAGTATGGAGATGAAGTTCGTGTTGTAAGTTTTGCAGATGCTTCTGTAGAATTTTGTGGTGGTGTTCATGTAAATAATACAGCTAATATTGGTTCGTTTATTATCACTAAAGAGTCTGGTGTTTCAGCTGGTGTTCGTCGCATAGAAGCTGTTTGTGGAAATGCGGCTTATCTGCACTTCACTGGGCAGAGAACACTTTTAAAACAAGTAGAAACTGAGGTGAAAAACTTAGATATTTTAGCTGGAGTAAATAGACTTAAGGTAAATATTAAAGAACTTAAATCTGAACTTAAAGAGGCACAAGAGTCTGCACAAGTTGAAATAACTGCCAATGAAATCAATGGTGTTGCAGTTGTGATTGAAGAGTATCCAGCGGGTGATATTAAAGATAAAATTGATGAGCTAAAAAACCAAAATGAGAAACTTTGTGCAATGCTTTTTCAAGTAAAAGGGGACAAAGTCCTAATAGCTTGTGGTGTAAAAGATGCAAATGCTAAGGCCGGTGATTGGATTAAAAAAATTGCTCCTATTTTAGGCGGCGGTGGTGGTGGTCGTCCAGATTTTGCTCAAGCTGGTGGTAAAGATGCATCTAAACTTCCTGAGGCAAAAGAGGCTTCTTTGGCGTTTATTACAGAGGCACTTAACTAATGGTTGAATTTTTCGCAGAGTATAAAGCTTATATAGTTTTTTTACATGTTATCTCTGCAGTTGTATGGGTTGGTGGTATGATAGCTATGCGTTATGCTGCTCACCCATCATTCTTAGAGATAGAATCACCTGCAAAACGCTTGGAACGCATCGCTGATGCACTAAAAAGACTTTTTTGTATAGTTGCTCCTTTTGTGATAATTTTACTTATCACTGCAGTTATTATGGTTATGGGTTACTCACTCGCAGATACTGAGTATAAAACATACGGTTATGCTAAAGAAGCTATCTGGACTATTATGTTTTTAAATTTGGCAGTTATGATTAGACGTCGTAACAATGCACAAAAAGCACTGAAAAATGCTGATTTTGTTCTGGCTAAAAATCAACTGGGACTTATTGGAAAATATATGGTTCCTCTCAATATTACTCTTGGAGTTATATCTATACTTTTAGGTTCAATACTCTCTAGTTCACTCTAAGAATGAAAGATTTTATTGGACGATACGGATTTGAAGATTACTATGTAGACGATTTAGTTGATGCAAAAACAGAGATTATCTTTGTTTTAGAATCACCACATGTGTATGAAGTGAAAAATGGTTATCCAGTTGCTGGGAAGAGTGGCAAGGATATGAGTAAGGTACTCATAGAAGACGAATCCCTCAAAAAACTCTCCTTTGGTCAATTGATTTTTGAAAAGAAAATTCATAAATTTGGAATTGTAAATATATCAAATATCCCCCTTCAAGAATTGGCATACGACCTCAATAACAAAATATTCTCAGTATTACCAACACAATTAATATTTAAAGATTTCGCACTTTTTAGACAAAATCCAAAACTAAGAAAAAAAGATTCTAGAGTTAATAATCTAATTAGACTATATCAAGAAGATTTTAGAAAAAGACTAGAAGGCCATAAAGATAAAAAGATAGTTCTTTGTGGTGCTTTTGTACATAAAATATTTAATGATACTTTTAGCCATAGTGATTTCAAAGAGGTGCTAGAAGTGCCTCATCCATCTTTTAATAACTGGGCTAAAGAGAAATATAAAATAAAAATAGAAAAACTTTTGGAGTTTATAAAATGATTAGACTAGCCTCATCCTCCCAAACACGAGCAATGCTCTTAAGTGATGCTGGTATTGAGTTTATTCAAGAAGTAAAAGATTTTGATGAAGATAGTATAATTGCACATAGTCCTAAAAACTTTGTATACCAAGCTACCTCAGGAAAATATGAAGCAAACTTAAAAGCTTTTGGTTATGAGGATTATCCTCTATTAGTGGCTGATACTGTTGTGACAAGTCAGGGTCAAATTCTTCGTAAAGCAAAGTGTGTAGATGATGCACGAAATATTCTCATGACACAAAGTGGAAATGTCACATCAATTGTTACTTGTTTAATCTATCATTCAATTGAGAAGAAGATAATAGATATTTCTCAAACTGATTATATTTTTGATAAATTTAACCTTGATGATTTAGATAAATATCTAGAAAGTGGAGAGTGGAGAGGTAAGGCTGGTGCTTGTATGGTAGAGGGTTTTTGTAAGTCTTATATCAAAGAAGTTCACGGGTACGAAAGTACAGCTATGGGTTTAAGTGTAGAAGTTTTAAAAAGATTTATATAATACAAATAATTTTACAGATAAAATAGGCTAAAGGATTAATATTTTTAAAAACTATAAAATATATTTAGTATCTATTACTGTTTTTATTACTCTTTTTTATGTTGGATGGTTTTACATAAATTTTCTTAACTCAGAAAAAGAAGCCTTACAGATAGCTGATATACCAAGTTTATATCTAGATTTTTTTATATTTAAGTGCTTAGTAGCCGCTCTTTTAATCGTGATGGGGATTGCTATAGTAATCACTATTATATTATATTATTTTATAAGAAAACAGAAGCTGTATTATAAAAAAATCATAGACTCTTCAACAAATATAGTCTTGATAAATAATCATGAAAATATAGTAGATGTAAATAGAGTTTTTTTTAAATATTTTAATGGCTACTCAACGGTTGCAGAGTTTAAAATGGAACATGCTTGTGTTTGTGATTACTTTGTAGGAGAGGACCCTTATATTAAAGAAGAGATGGATGGTTTATTTTGGGTTGAATATTTATTGGAGAATACCGATAAAGTAAACAAGGTTAAAGTTCAGTATAAGGAAAAGATTTATTACTTTTTAGTGAGTGCATCTGAAGTTTCAGAAGATGACAACTATGTTAGTGTAGTCTTTTCAGAAATAACAAATGAAGAGAACTATAAAAAAGAGTTAGAACTGCTAAGTGTTACTGATTCATTAACAGGAATTAGTAATCGTAGATATTTTGAAAAAAAGATGCATGATGAGATATTGAGATCAATTAGATATGAGCATCCATTAGCTTTTGTAATGTTAGATATCGATCACTTTAAAAGAGTCAATGATGTACATGGCTATGGTATTGGAGATAGTGTTTTAGTAGAGTATACAAAATTAATTTCATCAATGCTTCGTGATGGTGATGTTTTTTCTCGAATAGGGGGAGAGGAGTTTATGATTATACTTCCTCATGCTAGTAAAAACGAGGCCAAAATCATAGCTGAAAAACTAAGAAAGAGTGTACAAGATCATAAAAGAGTCATGCCAATTACAATGAGTTTTGGTGTAACAGAGTATCTCAAAGGTGAGGATGATTCTTATATTTTAAAAAGAGTTGATGAGGCTCTTTATGAAGCAAAAGAGAGTGGAAGAAATAGGATTGTTTTAAAATAATGTACTACTTAAATGAGCTAAAAGCACTAAAGAAATCTGGAAGGTTAAGAAGTAGAGAAGTAGTCCAAAACTCTCTACATGATTTTGCATCAAATGATTATCTCGGACTCTCTCATAATAAAACTCTTCACGAGTTAACATCTCAAACACTTTCTCAATTACCGATTCATAGCTCAAAAGCCTCACTTCTTGTAAATGGATATCACCAGATTCATAAAGATTTTGAAGATGCTCTTTGCAGAGCAAATGGTTTTGAAGATGGAGTGATTTTAGGAAGTGGATTCGCAGCAAATATAGCCATGATAGAAGCACTTGTCCGAAAGGGTGATAAACTCTTTATGGATGAGAGATATCATGCTTCAGGAGTACTTGCTGCAAATCTAAACGCGATGGATGTAGTGTTTTTTAAACATAACGATATGGATGAGTTAGAAAGCCTACTTTCAGTCTCAAGTGCTTCGCGCAATATTATAGCAGTTGAGGGTATCTACTCCATGGATGGAGATTTATGTGATAAAAAAGTTTTTGAAATAAGCGAGAAATATGATACTCTGCTAATAGTTGATGAAGCACACAGTAGTGGTGTTGTAGGAGAGAATCTTATGGGTGTTTTTGACCTTTATAAGATTGCTATAAAACCAAACCATATAAAAATGGGAACACTAGGAAAAGCCTATGGAAGTTTTGGTGCCTTTATTTTAGCTTCTGCTCACATAATTGAGTATCTGATTAATCGTGCCAAACCCATCATATATGCAACATCACTCTCCCTTTATGATACTCTATTAGGACATAATTCACTAAACTACATTTTAGAAAACTCTGAGTTTTTAAAGCAAGAAATAATTAAACGCCAAACTATTGTTTACGAGATATTAGGAACTAAAATCGACGGTTTAATACTTCCTATATATGTGGGTGATAACACAAAAGTGATAGAGATAAAAAACATGCTTGCAGGTGAGGGTTATGCCATAGGTGGAATTCGTCAGCCAACGGTCCCCTTGGCTATACTCAGAGTTATTGCAAGGTTGAGTGAGAGTTGTGATGAGTTGAGAATTTTATGTCTTAAAATTAAGAGTGAACTGTAGATGAATTTAAAACTCCTAAAAATAATACATAAAGATACAACCTTAGTAGATATAACTTTAAATATTGAAGAGTCTTTGGCTCTTGTTGGTCAAAGTGGAAGCGGAAAGAGTTTAACACTCAAAGCACTTTTAGGTATGCTACCAGAGAGTATGAGTTGTGAGATAGAGTATGATGCAGATTTTGAACTCATCGCAGGAAAGACAGTTGCCTTTGTTCCACAAAACCCTTTTACGGCACTCTCTCCCCTAACAAAAATAAAAAAGCAATTTTTTATAGATGAAGAGAAGCAGAAAGAAATTTTTAAAAGAGTTGGCCTTGAGATTGAACTCTTAGAGCGATTCGCCCCAGAACTCTCAGGTGGACAACTTCAGCGTGTTGTTATTGCAATGGCATTAGAATCACAACCTAAACTTCTTCTTTTAGATGAACCAACCACTGCATTAGACCCCCAAACGACAGTAATTATTTTAGATCTTTTAAAAGAGTTGCGTAAAGAGTTTGGATTTAAAATTCTATTTGTAACACATGATATGAACTCTGCTGCAAGTCTTTGTGATGATATTTGTGTCATTAAAGATGGCAAGGTAGTAGAAGATGGTAAAATGTCACAACTCTTAGAAAATCCAAAAGAAGATTATACAAAAACATTAATAGAAGCAAATTTTGCAAATAGGAAATTTAGAAAATGACAAAAAAAATAGTTTTATCCGTAGTAATATTAGGGTTCTTATCTCCATTTATGATTATTGGATATTTCCTTTTCTCTTATGACTATGATATCTCGGAGTTAGTGGATTATAAACCATCAACAACAAGTAGAATTTATGATAAAAATGGCGATAAAATAGCAAATGTATTTAAAGATAAACATAGATTTTATGCACCATTTAATGAAATCCCACCACGTGCGATTGAAGCACTTGTAGCCATAGAAGATACAACGTTTTTTGAACATCCTGGTATAAATATAGATGCAATTTTTCGTGCAGCTATCAAGGTTATAAGGGCTGGTAAAGCTGTTCAAGGTGCTAGTACAATTACACAGCAACTTGTTAAAAACAAACTACTTACTCGTGAAAAGAAACTCTCTCGTAAAATCAAAGAGGCTATTTTTGCAATCAAATTAGAAAATGCCTTAACAAAAGAAGAAATCATTGAACGCTACCTTAATGAGATATATTTTGGTCATGGATACTATGGTATTAAGACGGCGGCAGATGGTTATTTTCATAAAGATCTTGATGAATTAACCCTTAAAGAGGTGGCAATCTTAGTTGGTCTTCCAAAGGCACCAAGTACTTATGCCCCTACAAAAAATTACGAAATATCTATGGGAAGAGCAAATAGAGTAATTACAAGAATGCATGTTTTAGGCTGGATAGATGAGGCGACATATGAGAAAGCTTTATCTCAGAATCCAGAAGTATTTGATGATACTCTTACAAAAAACAAGGCACCTTTTATCGTTGATGAAGTCGCTCGTATTATGAGAAAACAAGGTATAAAGGACTTTAAAACTGGTGGTTATGATGTATATACAACTATTGATCTGAGACTTCAAGCAGCAGCAAGAGAATCGCTTAAGTATGCATATGATTTATCACTAGAGAGAATAGTGAAGTATAAAGAAAAAGAGAATGAGAAATTTACTAAGTCTAAAAATAAAAAAGAGTTTAAGAGAGATGATTCAAATACATCTGGTCTTAATGGGGCTTTAGTAAGTCTTGATTCGGCAACAGGGGATGTTTTAGCTCTTGTTGGAAGTGTTGACTATAAGGTGAGTTCATTCAACCGTGCTACACAAGGACGTCGCCAACCAGGTTCCGCATTTAAACCTTTTATATATCAAGTTGCAGTTGATTTAGGTTACTCTGGAGCGACTGCACTTGTAGATATTGCTAAGACTTATGAGTATGAAAAAGATGGTGAAGAAATGAAGTGGCAGCCTAGAAATTACTCTAAAAATTACAAGGGTCTTATTTCCCTTCGTGAAGCACTAATTCACTCAAGTAACCTAGCAACTATCAATCTTGTAAACGAGATAGGTCTAACACCTCTTCTGAGAGAATTTAAAAAGTTTGGTATTAAAAATATTCCACCAGACCTCTCTATCTCTCTTGGAACAATGTCTATGTCACCATTACAACTTGCAAAATACTATACATCTTTTGCAAATCATGGTAAGCAAATGCAGACAAATATGGTTCTAAGTATTGAGCAAAACTCACATGTTATATATGAAAAAATAGAAGAGTTTAAAGAGATTACTACCCCTGCACAAGCTTTCATTCTGACTTCGATTTTAAGGGATGTGGTAGAACGCGGAACAGGTATTCGAGCAAGAGCTAAAGGTATAGAGTTGGCTGGAAAAACAGGTACAACAAACAACAACATCGATGGCTGGTTTGCAGGTTACTCTCCAACTATAGAGACAGTTGTATGGTTTGGAAATGATGATAACTCTCCAATGCATAAAAAAGAAACAGGAGGAAGAATCGCTGGTCCAGCATTTTCTAAGTTCTTTGAAAATGTACTGAAGTTTTATCCTCAGATTAAAAGAGAGTTCGAAGTACCAGAGGGTATAATTGAGGTTGAAGTTGGTGGTAAAAAAGAGTTCTTTTCTGATATCTCAAAACCACCTAGAGTTGAAGCTATTGCTGATCCACAAGAGGAGTTGTTATTTTGATTAAAAAAATTATATTATCACTTGCCTTAGTCGCAAGTATGGCTAATGCAGATACATTTTCAAAGGGAAATAAAAATTTTGGAGTCGTACTCGGTGCAGGAACTTCATATGGTGATAACTATACTATATTAGGTCTGAGTGGAGATTATTTTGTGATTGATAATCTTTCTGTTGGTCTTGGTTATCGTGGATGGTTTGGATCTGGCCCAAATATAAACCAGGTGACTGTTGCAAGTTCTTACTTTATACCACTGAATAAAAAGTTTCATCCATATGTGGGTGCATTTGTAAGAGAAACATTTACAGACGACAAGGATAATTATGAGTCTTATGGAGCAAGAGCTGGTGTAGCTATGAATATGTCACCAAATTCATACGTGTCACTTGGATATGCTTATGAAGAGTATAGCGAGTGTACAGAGGGTAGATTTACAGAGTGTTCAAATTCTTACCCAGAGGTAGTTTTTTCTTTATCTTTTTAGAAGTAGTACCCAACTCTTAATGAGGCAAAGTTATCACTAGCACTATCGCTTATTCCATAGGCATAGTTGAGAGTGAGAAACCAGTTCTCATCAATGCTATAAAGCCCGTAAATTGATGCAGTGTCAATATCATCTATCTCTGTATAGATGCTATTACTACTGTTATATGCAGTACTTAAGTAAAATTTATTTGTTGGATAGAAGCCTAGACCTACATTATATGCATGAGTATTTTGATACTCAATCCCTTCAGTTGGTATATCATCATCATTAATAAGTGTATGTGAGTAGCCACCAAAGATATTCATACTCTTAAGTGGATAACTAACATTTAGAGAGGCTGTATAGTCTGTATTGTTATTATTTAAATCTGAATCATAGGTTGGTATAATCGCTCCAACACCTATTCTAAATATAAGAGTGCTATCTGAAGTGAGTTTATAATAAGCCCCCACAAATGAGTCGTTAGCACCACTATCATTATATGTAATGCTGTTAGAGTTATAGTAAGCGGAGCTGAGTTGTAGGGAGAAGTTTTTATAGTAGTAATCTAACTGTAGACTTTGGGAGATTGTATTGGTATCTTCTAAGGTATCGTAATTTGTTTGATAGAAATCAAATCCGTATATAAGATCAAAGTGATGAGGTGATGCTAAACTTTTGATACTACAGCCATCCATACTAACGAGTTCTAAAATCGGTGTATCAGGACACTTGTCGTTCCTGTCTTCCACTCCATCTATATCGTAGTCATTATAAGCTAAAAGCGTTATGCAAAAGAGCAATAAAATTGTTAAAATTTTGGTCATTATATACCTTTAATATCGTCCAAAAGGACGATAATATTATTTATTTGTTACCCATAAAGCTATTTGGAACACCGCTACCAGTTCCAAGTTTACCCTGTTGCATAGCTTGAGAACCACTCTGTTTTTGATTCATCTGTTGCGCTTGTTGCATACCCTCAGATTGTTGCATCTGATGCAATTGACTTCTCTGTCTCGTTTGAGTTCTTGTTTGAGTCTGCTCACCCGTTCCAGCCATGTTTTCTCTCATTTGAGCGATTGCTATAGCTCTGTCTTCTTCACTCATTGTGGAGAGAGTCTCTTTAAAGTCATTGACTAGAGCTACTCTCTCTTCTGGTGCAGCATTAACAATGGCAGATATCTGGTCATCTACACTCACTTCGGCCATACCTAGTGTTAAAGTTCCTAGCAATAGTAATATTGCACTTAGTCTTAAAGTTTTCATCTTATCTCCTTTTGTTAGCCGTATTATTATATAAAAGCATTAGCGAAGTATAAGCTTTGAAATGTTTAAACTAAATTTACTTCCAACTTCTAGTTCACTCTTGAGCCCTATTTTTATTTCCAACTCTTCACATAGTTTGCTGACGATATGCAGACCAATCCCTATGCCTCTCTCTTGTTCTTTATAAAACCTTTCAAAAATTCGTTTAGGATTTTTGATACCTTTTCCAGTATCTGAGATGAAAAGCGTTTCATTATTATACTCTACAGTAACTGAACCATTTTTTTTGTTGTATTTGACCGCATTTATTAGCAGGTTATCAATGATGCGCATCAGCGCATTTTTATTTGTAAAAAGCAGCTGCCTTGGAATGTTTATATTAAATAAAATATCTGGATAACTTTTTTGTATATTAAAAACTATCTCTTGAGTTAACTTCTCTAAGTCAAATTGCTCTTTATCAAGAGCACTGTTTTGAAGATAAGATTTTAGGTGAGTCTGCAGGTTAAGTATATTTTGAACGCTCAGCTCAATTCTAGCTATCTTAGAGTTTTCACCCAACTCTTTTTTGAGCATTGAAGAGTTTAAACGCAGTGAGGCTAAAGGAGTGTTGAAATCATGTAATATATCTTTTATAAACTCTTGGGTTAGGAGTAGTGCGTTTCTAAGTGGATAGAGGGCATAGATAGAGAATAGCATTGATAAAATGGCGACAATAGCAAGTGTGATAGAAAACTGCCACAACGCACTCTCTTTTAAAAGAGCAAGTTTTTTCTGATACTTAAGATGCTTTAACTTTAAAACCATTATGTGTTTTTGAGAATTTGGAATGGGGTAGTAGCTTGTTAACTCTTTATCTGTTTTATAGAGCTTATATAACTCCTGTGATTGTAGAGGTATAAAGTCGATATCAAACTGCTTACATTTCAAGTTGTAACTACAGATTTTCATTTTTGATAGTAGTTTCTCATCAAGAGACAAAACTTCTTTTTGATAACTGAGATAAAAAAGAGTGCTAACTAAAATACCAAGAGAGCTAAAGAAAAGAAAAAAAGCTTTTAAAAATGATTCTAACTCAACCTTACTCAAGAATATATCCTATGCCTCTAAGATTTTTTATATCAAGACTCATTGTCTGTTTAAGTTTTGTTATAGCAACTCTGAGTGCAGTCGGTGAAGGTCTTTCCAAACACTCAAGTAAAACCTCTTTATCTAATGTTTTGCCAATATTTAAGAGAAAGAGATTTAGCAGTTTCTCTTGAACCTCACCTACAACGATGACATGTCCATCTTTTTTTAATCTGTTTGTTTGGGGATTGTATATGATGTCTTTGTATGTAATGTTAGCGTCTTTAAGAGAGATTTTGGCATTTACTCTAATAAGAAGTTCCTCAGGAAAAAAAGGCTTTTTGAGATAATCATCTGCACCAACTTCAAATGCTTTAGAAATAGAACCCAAATCAACAAGAGCGCTTATAAAAATAGTGGGAGTGTTGTCATCAGCTTCTCTGAGAGATTTTAGTAGTTCAATGCCTGTGAGATCAGGAACATTTATATCAAATATATAGAGGTCATAAGTATTTTCATAACTCGCGTCTATGGCTTCATTTCCAGTATTAACAGAAGTGATGCGATACCCCTCTAGTTCTAGAAGTTCTTGGAGCGTTTGAGCTAGAGTAATGTCATCTTCTAAAAGGAGTATATTTTTCATATATCAACTATACTCCTAAAGTGTAAGCGAAGTGTTAAGATTCTATTCGTCACTCTCGTACTGAGCTTTAGTTCTCATCCTTAGGCTTTCTTTCCTTAATGCTTATTTTTTTACCAACTTTTCTAGGTGCATCCCATTTATCTTTAGGTGTTCCATCAAAACGATGGTTTCTATCACCAGATTTCCCTGAAAACTTAGCTTTTCCATTTTCATCTTTACCTAAAAATTGATTTGGCTCTTTCTTTTTCTTATCCCATTTTCCATCAGAATCAGATTTTCTAAAATCTTTTTTCTTACCATCTTTGTCGTAAGATTTTTTATCTTCATCACCATAGTCGCGTTTAGGTTTATATTCTGTTTCTTTAGGTTCAGCCGTTACTTTGTCGTAACGTTTTTTTGCTTCTTCTTTGATCTGATCTTGAGTCATCCTTCTGGGTCCATCAATCTCTTTTTTCTCTACTATAGGATATTCAAAACCACTGATAATATCTTGCTTAATAGCACGGCCAAGTAGCATCTCAATATCATGAAGACCTTTTTGCTCACTAACATCTACTAAAAAGACAGCTTTTTGAGTAGCCTTAGCAACTCTAGCCATATATACAATTGCTTTTATTGGCATGTCAAAGCTTATTAGCATTTCACATGTAAGCTCTTTGTCTTTTATAAGCTCTCTATCTTCAATAACTTTCACTTTTGGATTTTGAACCATATCTTTAATAATTTCAACATCTTTTGAACAAGCCACAACAATATCAAGCTTCTCAATTTCTGTATTGTTTTTATTTATTAGTTCTACTTTTTTATCAGTTGGACATTGGTAAACACGGTGGTTGTTTGGTTTAATAGTGATTGGGTTGCTTGACATAAAGGAGTCCTAAAATCTGTTTTTGAAATTATATCCATAAATGCCATAAATTATGCTATTATGAATATATATAAATTAATTAGGAAAAATATGTCATTTGAAAATTTAGGACTATCCAAACATCTATTAAAGGCTGTAAAAGAACAGGGGTATGATACTCCAACGCCAATCCAAGCTCAAGCTATACCTGTGATTTTAGCAAAAAAAGACATTTTAGCAGGTGCTCAAACTGGAACTGGTAAAACTGCTGGTTTTACTCTTCCAATGTTAGAACTGCTAACTCGTGCAAAACCAGACCATAGTAAAAAAGCACATCATGTTAAAGCTCTTATTTTAACACCAACTCGTGAGCTAGCTATGCAAGTTGAAGAGAGTGTAAGACTTTACGGTAAACATCTTCCTTATAAATCAGCAGTGATTTTTGGTGGTGTAAAAATCAATCCACAAATTACAGCATTAAGACGCGGTGTTGAGATTGTTGTTGCAACTCCAGGACGTTTACTAGACCATATATCCCAAAGAACAATAGACCTTTCTAAGGTTGATTTTTTAATTCTTGATGAAGCGGATAGAATGCTTGACATGGGTTTTGTAAATGATATTAAAAAAGTTATAGCAGTTCTTCCAAAAGAGCGCCAAACATTACTTTTCTCAGCTACATACTCAGATGAGATTAAAAAACTTTCATCACAATTTCTTCGTTCACCTTCTCTTATAGAAGTAGCTCGTAGAAACACTTCAAGTGAGACAGTTAAACAAGCTATTTATCATGTAGATAAAGAGCGTAAACGCGAACTTTTAACTCATCTTATAAAAGAAGGGAACTGGCAACAAGTTTTAGTTTTCACAAGAACAAAACATGGAGCAAATCGTCTCTCAGGACAGCTTGAAAAAGAAGAGATATCTTCAGCAGCTATTCATGGAAACAAGAGTCAAAACGCTAGAATAAAAGCACTTGAAGACTTTAAAAGAGGAAAAGTAAGAGTCCTTGTAGCTACAGATATAGCTGCTCGTGGAATTGATATAGACCAACTTCCTCATGTTGTAAACTTTGAGCTTCCAAATGTTAGCGAGGATTATGTTCACCGTATTGGTAGAACTGGTCGTGCAGGAAACGAGGGTGAAGCTATTTCACTTGTTTGTGTTGATGAAGATGAATTTTTAGTAGCTATTGAAAAACTTATAAAAAAAGACATACCAAAAGTATGGCTAAAAGATTTTAAACCAGATCCAAGTATTAAAGCTGAACCTATTAACATGGGTGGAAATCGCGGTGCTAGAAATAAACCTCGTGGTGGCGGAAGTCGTAATGGTGGTGGCGGTCGCGGTGGTAATGGCGGCGGCGGTAACGCTGGTGGAAGAAACTCTAGTCGTAATGGCGGCGGACGAGGCAACAGATAACACTACCCATAGATGAAGTTTTAGAAGAGCTCAAAAGTTCTTTAGATAACAACAACTCCCTTATACTCCAAGCTCCTCCTGGAGCTGGAAAAAGTACTCGTGTTCCCCTTGCATTACTTGACTCTCCTTGGTTAGAAAATAAGATTATAATTATGCTAGAACCTCGTCGTGTGGCTGCTCGTATGGTGGCAACTCAGATGGCAAAACTGCTTGGCGAAGAGTTGGGTGAGAGAGTTGGTTATCAAGTAAAAATGGATAGCGTTCACACAAAAAAGACAAAGATTTTGGTAGTGACTGAGGCTATTCTAGTTCGTATGCTTCAAGCTGATCAAACATTAGAGAAAGTTGCTCTCATCATTTTCGATGAATTTCATGAGAGAAGCATTCATAGTGATTTGTCTTTGGCACTTTCCCTTCAAGTCCAAGAGTTACTTCGTGAGGATTTAAAAATCCTTATAATGTCCGCTACTCTAAACGCGGCTAAAATCTCCTCTCTACTTGGAGAGGTTCCTGTTATAAGCTCAGAGGGAAAAATTTACGAAGTAAAAAATATTTATCTTGATATAAAAGTAAGACAACCAGACTATAAAACCATGAGCTCACTTTTACTAAAATCTGTACTTGGCGCAGTAAAAAATGATGAGGGTGATATACTTGTTTTTTTGCAGGGTGTTAAAGAGATAAACAACTTACAAAAATCTCTCAAAGATTCACTCTTGACTAGTGAAATAGCTGTTCTTCCTCTCTACTCGGCACTCTCAAAAAAAGAGCAAGATTTAGCACTACTTCCCTCAAAAAAAAGAAAAATAATACTCGCAACAAATATCGCTCAGACCTCTTTGACAATAGCAGGAGTAAGAGTAGTTATAGACACGGGACTAGAAAAACTTTCACGATTTAACCACGCAAACGCCATGAATCATCTTGAGGTGGCGTTTATATCTAAAGACTCTGCAACGCAAAGAGCAGGACGAGCAGGGCGACTCAGTGATGGAAAATGTTATAGACTTTGGCATGAACATAAACCCTTACAAGAGTCTACAAAACCTGAGATTCTGCGTTCAGACTTGACTTCTCTTCTTTTAGATTTGGCTCTGTGGGGAGTGGAAGATTTTGATGAGTTATCTTGGTTGGACATACCAAATGCGGATGCACTTTCACGCACAAAAGAGGTTCTCAAAGAGTTGCAGATGTTGAATGAGAGTTTTAAAATCACCGCATTTGGAAAAGACGCTCTATCTCTAGGTCTACACCCACGTTTTGCATACATGATACTCAAGGCAAACGAGATGGGTTATGCTTATGAAGCCTCTCTTTTAGCGGCGCTTTTAAGTGAAAAGAGTATCTTGAAAAACTCCATGAGAGATAGCGATGTTTTATCCGCGTTTGAGTATCTTCTTCATAGAGATTTTGACTCAAACTACATAAATGTATTTAGAGCCAAAGAGGTTCTAAAACAAGCTGATTTTTTCTATACTAAACTCAAAAAAATAAAAAAAATTATCTCTTTGGAGACCGTGTTTGATATGAGTGTTTTATCTGTTTTACTACTTCTTGCATATCCAGACAGACTGGCTGCCCGAAGAGCAAAAAATGACAATAAATACAAACTAAGTAATGGTAAGGGAGCACTTCTAAATATCGAAGATTCACTTTTTAACGAAGAGTATCTCGTAGTGGCAAACCTAAACGCAAATGCCAAAGACTCCTTTATAAATCAGGCACTTAGTATCTCCATACTCGATGTAGAAGAGTTTTTTAAAGAGTTTATAACAAGAAAAGAGAGTGTGACTTACAACAGGGAAACTAAGAAGTTTGATATACGAGAGAGTAGGCATTTTTTAGAGTTAGAACTTAGCTCAAAACCACTGCAACTTACCGCCAAACACAATATGAAAAAACTGCTTGTAACTCTGATAAAAACAGAAGGTTTAGAGTTTCTCTCTTGGAGTAAAAAAGCAAGCTCACTAAGAGATAGAGTAAACTTTGTAAATGAGCATACCGAGATAGAAATGGAAGATTTTAGTAATGATAATCTACTAAAGAGTCTTGACGTTTGGCTAGAACCCATAATGAACAATATCAAAAATGTAAAAGATCTAGAGTCTCTTGAACTCTACCCAAGGCTACTTGGACTTCTCTCGTGGGAGATGCAACAAACATTAGAAAAACTAGCACCTTCAAGTGTTAAAGTTCCAAGTGGTTCAAATATTTTTATAGATTATAGCGACATGCATAAGCCCTCTTTGAGTGTTAAAATACAAGAGATGTTTGGACTAGAAGAGACTCCTAAAGTTTTAAATGCGACCATTGCTTTACAGATTCATCTACTCTCACCAGCTATGAGACCCATACAGATAACATATGATATGAGTAGCTTTTGGAAGAACTCTTATGCAGAGGTGAGAAAAGAGCTACGAGGAACATATAAACGCCACTACTGGCCAGAAAATCCTTACGAAGCCATCGCGACACAAAAGACGAAAAAACATATGATGGCTAAAACTCCATGTCTTTGAGTATTTTCGCACTCCAATCACCAGCAGGTGGTTTTTTAGATGAAGAGTTAATCCGGTTTAACAAAAGATTTGATGAGTGGTGTGTTGGCTTTGATACCTTTGAAGATGCTAGTCTCATAGCTCAGAGTTTAGAGCATAGAGAGAGTGTTGATATTGTAGAGATCACACCGCTAAGTTATCCTCAATACTTTTTTCATAATCTCCAAGGTGATATTCATGCCACACGAGAGGTAAATGGAAAAATTATCTGTATAGTTGAACCATTTATGGGTTCTTCGTTTCGTCTTGCAATATGTGACATCAAAACAAAACGTGTAAGATTAACAAATACGCGTTATAGAAATGTGTTAAGTGTAGAAGGTGCTTTTGCTCATTATGAGGAGTAAAGAAAAGAAAGAGTAAACTTTATAAAACGGAGTTTACCTATGAAACAGTTTAAAATTTTACTACTACTGTTGTCTTTTTTCTCTGTGTTAAATGCAAGTCAAACAGCTCACAGCATTATGCAAAAAGTCGATGACAACATGCGCGGAAAAAATGTTTATATGCAGATGAATATGAGCATAACTTCATTAGGTCATAAACGCACAATGAAGATGCAGACTTGGGCTGAGGGAAACAAAAAAAGCTTCGTTAAAACTATTTACCCACCCAAAGATAGAGGCATTACATTTTTATCTTTAGATAATCAAATGTGGCAATATGTCCCTAAAATAGAAAGAATCATAAAAATCCCACCCTCAATGATGCTACAAAACTGGATGGGAAGTGACATCACAAATGATGACATGGTAAAACAGAGCTCACTTGTAGATGACTACGATGCAAAAATCCTTAAACGCGAGGACAAAATAGTAACCATAGAGCTTATCCCAAAAGAAGATGCAGCCGTAGTATGGGGAAAAATAGTCTCACGAATAGACACTTCAAACTACACAGGTATGAAAGATATTTTTTACGATGAAGATGGTGTTGAAGTAAGAACATTCACTTATGAAAAAGTGAAAAAATTTGGAAACTATTACACCCCAACCTACTGGAAAATAACCCCAGCCGACAAAAAAGGAAACTTCACCGAAATCATCATAGAAGATGTGAAATACGACACTGAAATTTCACAGCAGTACTTTAAGAAATCGGCTTTGAAGAGATTTTCGAGATAATGTTCCCCTTAGCCCTAAAAAACATTCTATTTTACAAAAGTCGTTCCATAACGACATTCATACTTACTTTCATTTCTGCACTTTTCTTCATAGTTTATGTGGCGATGATGGATGGGTCTCATAACTCTATGTTGCAAAACTCTCTTAAAGTTTATACAGGTGCTATTGAGATTTATAAGAAGGGTTACAGAGATATTGGGGGGAATGAGTATTTGCTTCGTGATGTTAGTAAGATAGAAGAGACACTTTCACATATAGAAGGTATAAACTCTTTTACTTCTCGTTATGAGACTTATGGACTTTTGTCATCTAAAGATTTTTCAAACGCAGCTATGGTTGCAGGTATAAACCCTAAAAAAGAAGCTCTTCACTCACAGCTTAAAGTAGCTCTCACAGAGGGTGAGTTTTTAACTGCTACTTCAAAAAACTGTATCTATATGGGAAGTGAACTGGGTAAAAAACTCCATGTAAAACTTGGCTCAGAAGTAAGCTTCATAGGAAGTGCAAGTGACAACTCTTTTGCAGCGGATATTTTCAAAGTATGTGGCATTTTTAAAACGGGAGCTTACGAGTTTGACTCTTCGGCCGCGTTTGTCACTCGTAGCTATTTTGACACACTTATGTACTCACAAAACATGGCTTCATATATCAACGTAAATGTAGATGAACTCTCCGAAGTTGATAGTATAAAAAACACTATTGTGGAAAATCTCTCAAACCAAGACCTAGAAGTGCTCACTTGGAAAACTCTAATGAAGTCTATGGTCGAGGCTATGGAGGTAGATAGTATCTTTGGGTATATCTCTATGAGTCTCTTTTTTGTGGTTATCTTTTTTGTCATAATGATTTTTGGTTTCATAAATGTTAGCTCTCGTGTTCGTGAGTTTGGAACACTGCGTTGTATTGGACTCTCTCGCTCTAACATAAGGGTATTACTTTTTTATGAGATATTCATACTCTCTACTCTCGCCATCCTTATAGCTACTCCTCTTGGTTCTTATATTGCCTACTACTATAGCGTTCATCCTATCATCATAGAGGGCATGAGTGAGACTTACAAAGAGTACGGTATAGTCTCAGACGAGCTACCATTTAGTTTTAATCTATTTACCATAGCTTGGAACGTTGGAGTCATTTATATTTTAAATTTTCTAAGCATTATCTATCCTATTCGTTTTATAAATAGCTTTAAACCACTAGAGGCTTCAAAACATGTATAAGCTCATAATAAAACTAGCATTTAACAATGCCTTTTTAAGGCTTTCTCGCACGATTCTCGTTGTAACTATGATAGCGGTAAGCATGAGTATGATGTTGAGTATTCAAGGGCTTTATGACGGTATGACACTCTCTATGGTTGACAAAACTAAACGCAGCGATAGTGGAGAGATAAGTCTCTATAATAAAGAGTACCGTATTTCCAAAGCTCTTAAAGACAACATACTAAATGCGACTGCCATAAAAGAAGAACTTTTAAAACGCCAAGATGTAAACGCGGTAGTACGGCGTTTAAAAGCTGATGGTCTAAGCGCTACAGCTAAGAAGTCCGCATTTTCAACAGTGATAGGCATAGACCTAAACGCGGAAGAGAAGTTTGGAGAGTTTAGTGAGTTCCTTAAGAGTGGTGAACTGCGTTTAGATAAACGCGGTGCTTTACTTGGAAGTGAGTTGGCTAAAACTCTAAAGATTCGGATTGGCTCTAAAGTTATTTTCTCAACGCAAGATGCGTCGGGAGAGATAAATGCCATGTCTCTTAGAGTAAGAGGTATAGTTCAGACAAACAACATCTCACTTGATGCTTCAGCCCTTTTCATAGACAGAACTAAACTACAAAAGTTTTTAGGAGTATCTAAAGGTGAGGCTACTCAAATAGCTATTCGTTCGGACTCTTTAACTCTAAAAGATGAACTCTCAAAAGAGTACAAAAACTTAGACGTTAAAAGCTTTTTAGAACTCTACCCGATGATGAAGCAGATGCAAGAGATTATGGTCATTTTTAATTCGGTGACATTTTTCATAGTGATGATGGTTGTTTTCATTGGAATTATGGGAGTTATGTATGTTTCTATTCTCGATAGAATAAGAGAGTTTGGGATTATGCGAAGTATTGGAATGTCTTACTCTCTCATACGTTCTCAGATATTTTTAGAGGCACTTTTCGTTGGTGTTTTAGGTTACGCTCTTGGTGCGGCTCTAGGGTTCGGTGCTCTTTACTACTTAGAAAATTATGGCTTGAATTTAAGCGAGTTTGCCGATGGACTAGAGAGTTTTGGTTATAGTAGTGTTATATATGCGACTACAAAAATGAGCTACTTTAGTTCTACATTTGTAGCCATCATAGGGGCATCACTTTTAAGCGTAATTCTTCCACTTAGAAAGATAAAAACAATGAACACCATAGAAGTGACAAAGGTTGACATATGATAAAAATCCAAAATCTAAACAAGTACTTTTACAAGGGTGAAGAGCGAGAACTCCATGCTCTTAAAAATATAAACCTAGATATAAAAAAGGGAGAGTACGCACTACTAACTGGACCCTCTGGTTGTGGTAAGACTACTCTTCTAAATGCCATCGGAGCACTTGATTCTATTGAGAGTGGAAAGATTTATCTTGAGGGTAAAGAGATAAGCTCTTTGGATGAAGATATGAGAACTACCATACGACTCAATGAGATGGGCTTTGTGTTTCAAGCATATAATCTTATACCTGTTCTGAATGTCCAAGAGAACATTGGTTTTATCATGAAACTTCGTGGATTTAGCGATGAAGAGATAAAGAAAAGAGTTTTAGAAGTAGCGACTCTTTTAGAGATAGATGACAAACTTAGTTCCATGCCTTCAACTCTTAGTGGAGGACAACAACAACGCGTGGCAGTGGCTCGCGCGGTCGCTCCTAAACCAAAGATAATTTTAGCGGATGAACCAACGGCAAACTTGGATTCTAAAAACTCAAAAGCCTTGATGGATATGATGAAGTCACTTAATGAAAAAGAGGGCATAAGTATACTCTTTGCTTCGCATGATGAGTATGTTATGCAGAGTGTTAAACGCATCATAAAACTTCGCGATGGGGCGATAGTTGAGAGTTAAACTTCTATTCCTCTTATCGGTTTTAACTACTCTTTTAAACGCGGAGTTTACATATAGAGTCGAAAATAGTAACTTTACTATCTCTCAAGGTTCTGTAAATCCTGCAAGTGATAAAACGTACCTTTACAACTACGATAGGCTGCGTTTTCGAGGGGATTACACACAAGATGATTTCTTTGGAACCATCATCGGTGATGGAGTAAACTACTATGGAGACGATTATGTTAACTCTCCAGATTTTGAGTTTATAAAACTTCAACAATCTGACACACCATTTAAAACGCAGAGTGAACATAACTCTTATGGAAGCGGTAGCGCTTATGCCAAAATGTATAGAGCTTATGGCGGTTACGAAGATGATAAAAATAGAGTTGTTGCAGGTCTACAAAACATCACTATGGGAGTAGGTCGAATCTGGACTCCTACAAATCTTTTTAACCCTAGAAACACTTATGCCCTAGAACCTGATGAGATATTCGGAGTCTTTGGTGTTTCCTATACGAGACATATATCTGACACATCAGACATAAGGGTTGTTGCATCTCAAAAAAAAGACAATAGTTTTAAATACGCTGGACAATATAAGGCATATCTGGAGTTTGCAGACTTTGCACTTGACCTTGTGAGTTCTAATGAAACGACAATGTTAGGGTATGAGATAGAGGCAAATTTGGCTGATAGTGGCGTTGAGGTAAGAAGTGAGGGTGCATATATAAAAAGCACTCTTAAAGAGAATCTATTATCCCTAGAAGATGTAGAGTTTTTTCAAGGTATTATCGGAGCAGACTATGCTTTTAAAAATGGTATTACTCTTGTGGCTGAAGCTCTCTATTCCTCGAAAAGTTTCTCCTACCAAACGATACTTCTAAACTACGATTCCGAAATAATTCCAAACATAGTCTACTCTCGACTTTATACCGCGTTAACACTATCTTACAGTTTTAACATCTACCTCGATGGATCACTTCTCTACATAGAGAGTTTCAATGACAAAAACTCAAGATACATCTCTCCAACTCTTACATATACTCTCAACGACTACAACTCTTTTATGCTTGGAGCCATGATTCAAAATGGAGAGAGTTCAAGTGAGTTTGGAGATTTTAAGAACTCCTATTATTTTAAATATTTACTCTCGTTTTAGCCACTACTAACAAAGTTAACGTTATTATTTAAGTAATTAAATGACTTTAGTCGCCACAGCGGCGCAAGCGGAGTAAAGGGACTTTGTTCCTTTATGGGACTATAAAGTATAGGTTCCCTTCATTTTATGAAATAAAATTAAGGTATAAATTTTGATTAAAAAATGTTTATTTCCAGCAGCTGGATATGGAACTAGATTTCTTCCAGCGACTAAAGCGATTCCAAAAGAGATGTTGCCTGTTTTAACTAAACCACTACTTCAGTATGGTGTTGAAGAGGCTATTGAAGCGGGTATGGATACTATGGCAATAGTTACTGGTCGTGGTAAACGTGCTATTGAAGATCATTTTGACCGTTCTTATGAGTTAGAACATCAAATAGATGGGACTTCTAAAGAGACACTCATGACAGAAATCCGTCACATAGTTACTAACTATACATTCTCATACACTAGACAAGTAGAGATGAAAGGTCTAGGACATGCCATAGCTACAGGTGAGACTCTTGTTGGCCGTGAACCATTTGCTGTAGTCCTTGCAGATGACTTGTGTGACAATGATGGAGAAGCGGTATTAACACAAATGAATAATATATATAAAAAATATCCTGATTGTTGTATTGTAGCGATTGAAGAGATTCCAAAAGAAGAGACAAATAAATATGGTGTTATCGCAGGTGATCTAATAGAAGATAATCTCTTTCGTGTAAATAACATGGTTGAAAAGCCAGAACCAGAAAATGCTCCAAGTAACTTGGCAATTATCGGTAGATATATTTTAATTCCAGAAATTTTCGATGTCTTAAAAGATACTCCACCAGGTAAGGGTGGAGAGATTCAGATTACTGATGCTCTTTTAACTCTTGCAAAGCAAGGAAAAGTCTTAGCATATAAGTTTGATGGACATAGATTTGATTGTGGTTCGGTTGATGGATTTGTAGAAGCTACAAACTACTTTTATAATAAACTAAAATAAGAGAGTTTAAACTCTCTTATTTATTCTCAAAATGCTCTATTTAAAGCACAGAACATAGCTTTTATTGAAGCTATTGTAATGTTATTATCTGAACCTACACCAAAACATGATGGTTTATTATCTGTCTCAATCTCTATATAGGCTATGGCTTTTGCAGAGCTTTTATCTCCACAAGAGTGTTCCGCATAAGACTTGATGCTAAATTCATTTTTATAGTCTTTCATTAACGCATTTCTACAAGCATCAATTGGACCATTGCCTTCACCATTCGCAGTAATCTCTTTAGCGTTATTGGTATATGTAATACTAGAATATGAGATAGCATTCTTGGAAGATAATGTCGCATTTACAAAAGATATATGCTCTTTATTTTTAAAATAAGTCTCTTGAAAACTCTCATAAATCTCTCTAGCTTCTAAAACTCTTCCCTCCACATCTGTCAAAGCTTGCACTATTCGCCCAAACTCTGGATGCATAGCTTTTGGTAAAATGTAACCATAGTGTTTTTCTAAAATATAAGCTACACCACCCTTTCCAGATTGAGAGTTGATACGAATGATACTTTCATAAGAGCGACCAACATCAAGTGGATCAATTGGTAAGTATGGAACTTCCCAGAACTCATCTTCTTTAGCTTCTTGATATGCTAAACCTTTGTTTATGGCATCTTGATGAGAACCACTAAACGCGGTATAAACCAATTCTCCAACATAAGGATGACGAGCATGTGTGTCCATCTCAGTACAGCGTTCAACAACATCTAAGACCTCATTAATATCGCCAAAGTTTAACTTGGAGTCAATACCTTGTGTAGTCATATTTAATGCAAGCGTGATAATGTCAACATTACCGGTTCTCTCGCCATTACTTAAAAGTGTACCTTCAACTCTATCTGCACCTGCTAAAAGTGCTAACTCGGTAGCTGCAACAGAAGTGCCTCTATCGTTATGTGTATGTGTTGAAATGATAACATTCTCACGATTATCTAAGTGCCCGACCATCCACTCTATCTGGTCAGCATAAATATTTGGCGTAGACATCTCTACTGTTGAGGGAAGGTTGATAATTACCTTTCTACTGTCACTAATACCCCAAGTAGCAGTAACGGCATTACAGATTTTAGCTGAAAATTCTAGCTCTGTTCCTGTAAAACTTTCAGGTGAATACTCTAGAAAAATCTCTCCATCGTGAGCTAGTTCATACTTTTTAACTAACTTAACACCTTCTAGTGCAAGTGCGATAATCTCTTCCTGACTTTTACCAAAAACGATTTTACGTTGTGCAACAGAAGTTGAATTGTAAAGATGAACGGTCGATTTTTTAACACCCTTAAGTGCTTCAAAACTTTTAGCAATTAAATGCTCACGAGCTTGCACTAGAACCTGAATAGTTACATCATCTGGGATTAAATTATCATCCACTAAGCGACGTAAAAAGTCAAATTCTACCTTTGAAGCAGATGGAAAGCCAACTTCGATTTCTTTGAAACCAAGTTTGAGTAAGAGTCTAAAAAGTTCAAGTTTTTTCTCCATTGACATAGGATTGATAAGAGCTTGATTTCCATCTCTTAGATCAACACTACACCAATATGGAGCATTTGTGATTGTTTTAGTTGGCCATACTCGAGATGGCAAATCTATTTGTGGGTAAGCTTTATACTTACCATTAGGAATCTGATTCATAGTGAATCCTTTTAACTTGAATTTTTTAATAACCGACTCTTACGTTTGTTATTAAGTTGCGAATTATATCTAATTTATAGTTAGAGGAATTTTTTTTTGTTTTGCTAGCTAATTAATTAAGAATTATTGTAAATAAAGCACCCATATTGGAGTTGTGAATATTGATCTTACCTTGATGTTTTTGTACTATTTGGGAACTCATATAAAGACCTATTCCAGTCCCTTTTCCCTCTTCTTTTGTTGTAACATTAGGTTTAAAAACAGTATCTATAACATGTTCAGAAACTCCACCTGCATTATCTTCAAACTCTATATATATTTTTGCATTTTCTTTATAAGCTCTTATATAAATGTGGCGATATGTTGATTTTTTTCTTTCTTCAAAGGCATCTAAAGAATTGTTGATGAGATTTATAAAGATATGTTTAAACTCATTTTCCTGACCATTAATAATCAAATCCTCTTCTATGTCTATATAAACTATAAGATTGTGAATAATTAACTCATCTTTCATAAGTACTTGAACACTATCGATACAGTTTTGAAGATAGAAATCAATGTTTGCTTCTTTTGAAGGTCGAAAAAATGTTCTAAACTCACTAAGGGTACTTAACATATGGTTAATTTGATTATGTGCTGTTTGTGTCACATCTTCTATATATTCATCTGTGACTACATTGTCATGGTAGTCAGTGTATAACATGTCTACCATCATGCTCATAGCATTAAGTGGTTGTTTCCATTGGTGAGCTACTGCATCCATCATCTCACCCATAGCAGCCATTTTGGATTGTTGTTCTAGTAGTTTATCTTTTTTAGCATTTGTCTCATGAGCAATTATATTTCGTTTATCCCACTGTTTGATAAAAAAAATATTCTGTTTTTTAGCTTTTTGAATCTCTTTTTTTTGTTTGCCATAGATGTTAATGAGTTTTTGAATGTTTTGTTGTAGTGTCGCATCGGCATTATCTGCAGATAGTAGTGTATCAATTAAGTCTTGATTGATATCTTGAGACATAGATTTCCTAGCTTTGTGTTAGTTGATATTTATTATAGCTAAAAAAACTAAAATACTTGAAAGACTTATAAAGAAGAAGTTCCCACAGAAGTGGGAAGAGGTGTTAGGCTTTTTAACCTAGCACTGGTAAGTAGTTTTAAATTCGTAAGCAGTTGGACGACCTTCATCTGGGTAAACATCACGGTCAAATCTATAGTGCTGGTAAGCATCAATAAACTCTTTTGTAAACACAGGCTGCAAGAAGTCGTTATCACGGATAAGAGCTTCAAGTGAACCACGAAGAGTATGAGGCATTTGAGGAATCTTTTTCTCACGAATCTCATCAAGAGAAAGCTCATATAAATCTTCATCCATTGGACCAACAGGAACATCTTTGTTAGCTATTCCATCAAGACCAGCCATCATCATTACAGCAAACGCAAGGTAAGGACAAGCAGTAGAATCTGGGAAGCGCATCTCAATTCTAGTAGCCATTTCACCTGCACCGTATGGAATACGACAAGCAGCAGAACGGTTTTGAGAAGAGTAA
>CAZPRE010000008.1:0-15954 GCA_964588875.1 uncultured Sulfurimonas sp.
CTCCCTTTTGCATTTGGACTCAGTGAATCAAAATCAAACTTCACCCAAGTATCAGTATCGTAATACTTTATATTTTGAATTAGATTTGATATAAGTTTAAAGATATATTCACAAATGTAACTCGTCTCTATGGCTCTTGCAATATTTCTACCTACCGTAGAGGATAAGTCAAGTAGCTCTAAATCACTACTTGATAAAAACTCATCTACAAAAGATTTTATAAGTGGATTTTCTCTTTGATAACTTACAAGTACACGTGCAAGTGGGCCGGTTTCCATGGTCTCACCATTGTATCTTGGAGCTTTTATCCACGAGTACTTGTCATCATTTTTTTCTGTTTTGAGTGTGCCATCTTCATGTAAGTCTGTATAACAGATTTCATCATCTTTATACCAAGCACGGTCAACTTCTTCTGTTATTTTACTCTCATCAAAATCTTCTATATTTTCAAAATCATGAGCATATATAATGCCATCACTAAAGAGTTTTTGCTCTGCTTCAAATTCATAACCACCAACTGACAAGAAATTACCATTTGCTCTTCCCTGACCTGATTTTATCTCATCACGATAGACCTCAGCTATTAACTTCATATCGGGAAGATAAGCACGGTCTATAAAATCTTTTGCTTCTTTAATGATAAATAGATAATCATTCAGTCTTTGAGGGTTTAACATATCTGCAACACTTGTAATTCCGCCAACTACTATACTTTGAGGATGTGGTGTTTTACCCCCAAAGATTGCAATAGCCTTAGAGATATTCGTTTGAAACTTAAGAGCTTCAAGATAGTGTGAAATCAAAATAAGGTTTTGCTCATGTGATAGTTTATACTCACTATGTCCCCAGTAGGCATTCGTAAAGGGCCCTAACCTTCCAGCTTTTACAAAATTACCTACTTTTGTAAGTACAGACTCATAGTGAGAATGAGAATTTCTAAAGGGTTTACTTGCATATTTATGTGCCTCTTTAGATGCAAGCTTTGGGTCCGCGTTTAAAGCACTGACTACATCTACAAAATCTAAAGAGTGCAGATGATAAAAATGGACAACATGATCTTGAATAAAAAGAGCCATTGCCATTAAGTCTCTAATTATCTCTGCATTTTTAGGAACATTTAATGAGTAAGCATCTTCAACACTCGAAACTGCTCCTCGAAAATGCGAATTTGTGCAAACGCCACAGATACGTCCAGCTAAAAGTCCAGCATCTCTTGGATCTCTTCCTTTTAAAATTATTTCTATACCACGAAAAAGTTGTCCACTTACATAAGCTTCTTGAACTACTCCAACCTCATCTACTTCAACCTCAACTCTCAGATGACCCTCTATTCTAGTGATAGGATCAATTACAATTTTTTTATTTTTCATATTTTCTCTCATTTGCGAACTTGTCTACAAAACCAACTTCAATACAAGCCATACAGCCATGTCCAGCTTGAACAGGCCAAGAAGTACCACCGTTAAACTTCATTGTTGGGCAATTTACATTTGCATAAGGGCCTTTACATCCCATTTCAAAAAGACAGTAACCTTTTTTAGCACCCTCGTCTCCCCACTCGTTTACAAACTCTCCTAACTCATAATACCCTCGTCGCTCACAATTATCATGTACTCTACCCTCATAAGCCCAGAGAGGTCGGTTGAACTTATCAAGTGCAGGCAACTCTTCAAACATTAAGTATGAAAGGAGTGTTCCAACTATATTTGTAGGATTTGTTGGGCAGCCTGGTAAATTAATAATATCATCGCGTTTAAGTGCTTCACTCACACCTACTGCACCAGTTGGGTTTGGTGCAGCTGCCACTATACCACCATCAAGAGCGCAAGAACCAACAGCTAAAACTAAAGCTGCATCTTTTGCACACTTTTGAAGGAGTGCCAAACCAGTCTCACCTTTTGGGCCTATACGTAAAAATTTGCCATCCATTCCCATCGGAACTGCACCCTCGACTATCAATATATATTCACCCTTTTGATTTTGAATAATATCTTCTAAAATAGTCTCACTCTGATCACCACTAGCACTCATAAGAAGTTCATGATAATCGAGTGAAATATAATCAAAAATCAAATCTTCAATAGCAGGATTAGTTGACTTTATAAATGCTTCGGAGTTACCACTACAATCAGCTAACTCTAACCAAATAATAGGTACTTTATTTAAAGCACACATAGCTCCATCAACGACCTGCTCAAAATTTGGATGGAGTTGCATATTTGCCGTTACCATGGAAACCCAGCTATTCACCTCATGTTTTGCAATATCTAAAGAGTCCATCGCACTCTGTAAGTTTTGCGCACTAAGAGTATTTCTTGGATTAAGGGTATTAAACTTATCTATTCGTTTTTGAACCTTGGCAATTTCCTTTTCAAGTTTAATATCTTGGGGTGTTTTTCTTATCATATTTGGGTCGATGAGACGTTGAGACTCTTTTATAACATCCTGCACCATTATTTTACATCTACCACAGACTCTTCCTGCCTCTGAAAAACTGCCAAGTTCAGAAAATGAGGAGATACCGCTCCCAGTAACTATATCGACTAAGTCTTGATGATAAGTATGCTCACAGCTACATATAAGTCGTCCTCTCTCACCAATAAGTCTATTTTCATAAAGGTAATTAATGTCTACTTCTTCATCAGACTTCATAAGTGACTCTATATAACCAACATCTACATTAGAGTTAATTCCTATATAGCGGCTAAGAGCACCATTGTCAACAAAATACTCATCTATACGATTCTCTTTTTTTGAGGCTATTAGAACTTTTTCATACTCTTTTGTAAATTTTGGTGAGCTAACTTCTACTAAGTCAAACTCCCCAACTTTAAGCATATCAATACTCACTCCTAAGACAAACTCTTTAGGCTCATCGCCAATGATATGTGAAATTGCACACTCCGCTTGTTGTGTACACTCTTTTACATGACCTGCAACAAAGTTGTAAGCTTCAAGCTCTGCACACTCACCAACTGCATATATATTTTCATCCTGCGTTTGCATATAATGATTTGTTAAAATTCCTTTGCTTGATGGAAGTGCATTTTTAAAAGCTTCTATATTTGGTTTTATTCCTATACCAAAAACTAAGAATGGATTTTTTATCTCTCTTTTTTTAGTTTTTAGTAAAGTGATTTCACCATTTCGAACTACTTTATCAACTATTTCATCTTCATAAGATATTTCTATTTTTCCACTTTTAGTATAAGAGTGTTCTATAGTTTTAATGGAGTCTTGAGAGAGTTCTTTAGAGTAGAGATGCTTAGCTCTAAGAAGAAGTGTAATATGCCCTACTTCATCCATCTCATTGAGTGTTTCAAGTAGTTCAAGTCCTATCGGCCCACTTCCAACTATCACAATCTCTCTCTCACAGATGCCTTTTTTAATCACTTCACAATCATCAGCACTTCGAAAAACAGCAGCATTCGAGATTTCACTAATATCAAAAAGAGAGATTGGAGTCGAGCCCGTTGCAAGTATGAGTTTGTCATAGCTATACATTGCAGAGTCTGAGAAAACTTTTTTGCCTTCTTTATCTATCTTAAGAATTTTTTGATTTAACTCCAACTTTACAGTCGGATCAAGAGAAAGAGAAATACCATCAATAGTATCAGAGGAGTCAACCAAGCGACACAGATGAATTCTGTCATATGGTTTATGATTTTCATCACTTAGAATAAGTACCTCTAAAGAAGCATCTTGTTTTTTTAAATTATTTGCCAAATATACAGCAGCTATACCACCACCAACGACTACCACTCTCATGTGTAACCCTTTAGTAAGACATTTATAACTTCATTATATAACTTTTTACTTTAGTAAATAATAATATGCTTGTCCTAAAGCTATACCACCATCATTTATTGCAGTTTCTTGCTGGAAATAATGTACTATATTTTCTTCTTTTAATTTTTTTTCACTAAGTTGTAAAAGTGTCTTATTTTGAAAGACACCTCCGCTTAAAATAACTTCTATTTTATGTTCTTTAGAGATCTTAACAATGATATCTACTAAAGTATTTATAAACATTGTATTTATTACTTTTTTCTCAGCATCACTGTTTAAAATAAACTCTACAATTTTAATATCTATAATTCCATCTTCAATTGTGTACTCAAAAATGTCACTACAAATGTCATCATAAAAACTCTCACAAAGAAGTCCACTCTCACCCTCATAACTTATTTTTTGCGCTACATCTGACAAAGATGCAACTCCATCAAACATTCTTCCAACAGAACTAGTTAGTGGTGCGTTTAAATTTTTTGTATAACTTTGATGAAGTATTTTTATTTCACTCATACTAAAAGATTTTACACATGCTAAGTCTAATTTAAGTACTTCTTCTAAACTAAGTTCATCAAATAGCATACTTAATGCTACTCGTCTAGGCTCTTTTATAGCTTTATCAGCCCCTAAAAGTTTTATCTGTTTAAATGAGTAGCTGCGTTTATCACCAAGAAAGATTTCTCCACCCCAAAGTGTCTTCTCCTCTCCATAACCTGTTCCATCAAAACTAAATCCTAGGTAATCACCCTTGAGTGAGTGTTCTGCTTTAGCGGCATATATATGAGCTAAATGGTGTCCCACTTCTAAGAGAGGAATATTTTGTTTTTTCGCCCACTTCGTTGTTTCGTAGTTTGGATGTTTATCGTGAATAATTAGGTCTGGTTCAAAATTATAAAATCGTTTAAAAGTTTCAAGTGTTCGCTCAAAAAAACTAAAAGACTCTAAATATCCTAAATCTCCTATATGCGGAGAGAGAATAATATTATTATCTATAATAAACGCGATAGAGTTCTTGGCATTTGCACCTACTGCAAGAATTTTCTTCTCTGATTTAAAGGGTAGCTTTATAACCTTTGGAGCAAATCCACGAGAGAGCCTTAAAACTTGTGTTTTATCATTGATAACTTGGACTAAACTATCATCTACGCCATTTATAATATCACGATCAAAATCAAGTACAAAGTCAATGAAATTAAGTTTTTTAAATATATTCTCTCTTGAGGTAATAATTGGTTCATGACCTAAGTTTGCACTTGTCGCAAGAATTGGGTTTTTTAAATATTCAAATAGAAGATGATGCAGTGCACTGTATGCTAAGAAGCACCCTATTCTATCAATATTTGGAGCTAAGAGTTTTGATAGTTTTATCTCTTGATGAAGTAGTTTTTGTAGTATAACTATTGGTGCTTCTTTAGAGCATAACAACTCTTCTTCTTTGGCGTTTATTTGAGCAATGCTTTTTATCTCTTCTATATTTTTACACATAATTGCAAAAGGTTTTGAAGGTCTATTTTTAAACGCTCTTAATTTTTTTACTACATCATCATTTGATGCATCACAGACTATATGAAAACCACCAATTCCTTTTATTGCTAAAATATTTCCAGCATGAAGGAGAGAAGCTGTTTTTTCATACATATTTGTAGGTACTTTTAACTCTGTGTTAGCATCAGACCACAAAGAGAGCTTTGGTCCACATGAATTGCATGAGACAGGTTGCGCATGATATCTTCTATTTAAAGGATTTGTATACTCCTCTTCGCAGGAGTTACACATGGTGAATTTGCTCATACTCGTCTGTTTTCTATCATAAGGCACTGTTTTTATAATTGAGTAACGTGGTCCACAATTTGTACAGTTAGTTGCAAAATAATCATGATATTTATCAGTTGATTTGATGTCCGTTAAACACTCTTTACATATGGCAATATCAGGTGGAACAAGTGCTGTTTTATAACTCTTATGATCATCTGTGCTTTGAATAATTTCGAAAATTGTACTTTTTTGAAGAGGTATTTCAGTTTTTTTGAGAGTATCTATTCGAGCTAAAGGGGGAAGATTAGTATTGAGATGTAGTTCAAATGTTTCTAATTTACTAAGTTCACCTTGAAGTTCTAACTCCACACCATGAACACTATTGTTAACAAAACCAACAAGCTCTAAGTCAAGTGCTAGCTTATATATAAATGGACGAAATCCAACACCTTGGACTTGCCCATTTATAAGATACTTTATTCGTATCAAAACAGTTCATTACCACCGTATTGAATATTGAGTCCATCTACTGGTAACTCTTTGTTAAAGTACATATCATGGTTAATAGAAACTTCTGTATTTAATTTACTAAAGAGATGTCTGTTTCCAAGTAAAGAACCACTGACAGTTACAGCGTCACTTTTCATTTCAGCTTTAATATCATCTAGTTGGTTTGAAATAAACTCAACAAAACTCTCCACAACACCATAACTAAGTGTAAGTGGATCAACTTCTGCAAGTCTAAAACTCATAGCAGTTCTGATTGTCATAAGTGGGTCTAAATAAACTTTAGAATCAACACTTTTGAGTTTATAATCAATTCTAGGACCTTTTGTCCCTAAAAATGAAGTGGCATTATTTTCAAGTATTTCACCTGCTTTTGTTAAGTTTGCATTTTTTGTAAACTTTAATACTATAGCAACAATACCCCATAATTTATGTATGTTAAACATATCTTCATTAAAAATAATAGTTGATATTTCATCAAAATGCTCTGTATACTTTGCCTTATAATTACTTATAAGTTTTGCACCAGTTTCATCTGTTGTAGAAATAGCATCAAAAACTTCTTTCATTGAGTTGTACTCAAACGCGAAAGAGAGATATTCTACAGTACCAAATTTCTCTGCATATACTAAAATATTGTTATGATACTCTTTACTTAAATTGACACCAACAACAGTCTTATTAAATAAATTATTCTCTTTTATAACTGAGAAGAAAGCACCAATATGTGGTATAAGTTTTTCTTTGCCTAAATTCTTAAATGGTAAACCTTTTTCACCACTTAAAATTGCGACATGCTCATCACTTACTACACACTCAATAGGTTCTAAATTCTCCTTAAACCCGACTAAGACAAGAGTCTCATTTGTGGGAATTTTAGTGCTTGTCATAAAGATAAGATTGATATCTAAAAGGTGAAGTTCATGCATTAAAAAGTGAAGTAGTAAATCATCTGAGAGTTTAAAACGCAGTAGTTCATTTACAATATCTTCAAACTCTTTTTTAAATGTTAGGTTTGTTTTTAAACGAATAAGTGGTTTCTCAATTGCACCAAGTGCAACAACCTCAGAATTTGTTACATTTGTATACTTCCCAACTGTAGCTAAATCATAACTCAAAATATCAAAATCAACATTTTTACAGTTTTGATTTATTTGACCTAGATAGTATTTTCCATAGAATGTATCTACTTCAATAACTGAGCCATCTTTAATAGACTGTGCAGTTTTTTGGATTACATCTTTATAGCTTTTTTTCTCACCTTCAACGCCATAACCACATACTTCACACTCATGAAAAATATTATAATAATTCTCATTTGATTCATCCATAACCTCAGATAAACATTGAGGACAAAATGGTATTTCTGGTTTTGGCTTTTCTTGAAGCTCATAGCTTTCACTCGGCATATCTTCTACAAGATGTGCCTCGGTTGTATCTAAAAAGATCGAGTGAGGTAGACTCTCTCCTAGTCTGTTTGCAAAAGATTCTAATTCATCAGCATCTTCTGACTCAACATATAAATAGAGTTCATCTTCTACTCTTTTGAGTCTTCCATTAAGAGAAGATGCTTGCAATAAACGCAACATAATCTTCTCATAAACTAAAGATGACGATGTGTAATGAAATGAAAATTCTAAGATCATAGAGTGCCTTTTAGATAAGTAAATTTTGAAACTACTTCGATTGTAGTCTCTTTTTTGATAGCTGTTTTAACACCAAAGCTTTCAATATACTTGATTATAGTGTCTTCCATCGTTAAACTAGCTTTTAGAACTTGAGGTGTCATACTGAAGGTACTATTCTCTCCTATTACATATGGAATTACACCAACAATCTTTGTCGGAGGCAAGTCGCCAAGCATTTCTATCATCTGAAGAGTTTGAAGCATCTCTACTTCATGAGCACTTCCTTCCCATGTAATAAAATCAGGAACATCCGTAAAGTCAAAATTATAAACATCACCAACATCACCATCAACTACATTTACACAGTCAATAAGTAAAACATTATCATAATCTGTAATAATTGGAATAAGTCTATTAGCAAGTGTTCCACCATCTATAATGTCAACACTATGTTCCTCTGATTCATAACTATATTTTTCGTCTAATAAATTTGCAAGATGAGGGCCAACACCCTCATCTCCAAATAATATATTACCAATACCTAGTATTAAAATTTTCACTGGAGTCCTTTATTATTTCAAAAAATATAGCTTTAGTAGTTTTTGGGGATTGTAGGGACATAAAGTCCCTTGGCTCTATAATGAGTAAAACCCTTTATAAAGTGTAACGCAAGTAATCAAACTCTCTTATGCCATTTAACACCACTAATGATAGCATCAATGGTACCTTCTCTAATAAAGATAGCATTGTAAACTGCGATGTAAATATGTACAACTATAAATAGGATAACACCCCACATTAAAATATGGTGTATCTCTCTTACCATTGCAAGTCCACCGAGAAGAACTTCTACATTTCTCATTGGCTCATAAAGAATAGCACCTAATCCCTCATGATATACATGAACAAAAAGTACTAAACCTGTTATAATCAAACCATAGGCCATTACATAAAATCCTACATATGCCATAAATTGCATAGGGTTATAAACCCCTTTGAGCTTTGGATGTTTTGTAATAAGTAAATAAAAACCTAACTGCTTTACCCAAACTATTGGATTGATTACATCTAGTAAAGCAGCTCTCTCATTTGAATGTTTTTTAGCAAAAAGGAAAAGATAACTTTTCAAAAGAATGGCAGCCATAAAAACAAACCCAATAATGAGATGCCAACTTCTAAATAGAGCATACATAAAATTTGTTGGCTCATCAGTTACAGCTGGAGTTATAGCAGGAACTGCTAAATAAAAACCAGATGCGATTAAGAAAACAATCGATAAAGCCCTGATCCAATGCTGCCATCTATAAGCTGCTGAGTACTCGACATCTCGTCCAATATGTTCATCTTCGCCGACATGTCCTTCTATATCAACATGCTGTTCTACTTCAGAAGATTCTTTATATGTCGTATCCATAATAACTCCTTTTATATATTACATCCGCCATAAAGTGGATCTACTTTGTACTCACTAAGAGTATTGCCTTTTGTATCCATAACATGTACAGCACATGCAATACAAGGGTCATAAGAGTGAATAATTCTAATAATTTCAAGTGGTTGTGTTAAATCTTGAATCTTTAAACCAACCAAGTCAGCTTCATAAGGTCCTTTTGCACCTTTTGAGTCCATTGGTCCTGCATTCCATGTAGATGGAACAACAGCTTGATAGTTCTCAACAACACCATTTTTAATTCTAATCCAGTGACTAAGCATTCCACGAGGAACATCACCTATACCTCTACCTTTATACTCTTTATCTTTATCAATTGTATAAGTAGCACAAGTCTCTTGATCAACTTTAAGATTCTCAATTAGGTTATTAAACGCGACTAATGCATTATCTGCTATAAGTTTAGCCTGTAGCATTCTTGCACCTGTTCTACCAAGTGTTGAGAAAAGTGCTGCAGCTGGAACACCTGTTTTCGCTAAGAATTCACCTACAACTTTAGTTACTTTTTCATTTCCACTTGCATAACCAACTAAGATACTTGCCAGTGGTCCAACTTCCATCGGTTGACCATTATATCTTGGTGATTTAATCCAAGAATATTTTGCATTTTCATCAATTTGCTTAGTGTGAATCATCTCACCATCAGGACCGACTGTCTCACCATCAACAAAACCAGTATAGTTTGGATCTGTTTGACCATCATATGGATGAAGTGGATTATCATTTTGATACCATGCATGTGTAGCTTCTTCAGTAATCATATCTTCATCAATTGGAAGAACCTTACTTAGGTCTCCATTCATAATAATACCACTATCAAATAAGTACTCATTTCTTCCAACCATAAAGTCTTGAGCAGCCATAAAGTTTTTAACACCCATTGGCTTCATAACTGATGGTTCAGTTTTGTACATCTCAACTGCCATAACAATATCTGCATAATAAGCATTGTTAATAAAGTCAGCAATGTTTTGGAATTTAACTAAATACTCACCCATTCTTGCAGGATTTAAAATATCCATAACACAAGTAACACCACCAACAACTAAACTTTGTGGATGTGGTTGTTTACCACCAAAAATAGCCATAAGTTGAGCAGCTTCTCTTTGCATTTCTAAGGCTTTTAAATAGTGAGAAAGAGCGATTAGATTCTGTTCTGGAGTAAACTTAAATGTTTTGTGTCCCCAGTATGCATTAGCAAATGGCCCAAGGCCTTGAGGATTTTTAGCAAATTTTGCTATTTTTTCTTTTACTCTTTTTAACTCATTTTCACCAGTACCAATTGGGTTATCAGAGTATTTAAACGCTAACTCACTCGCTTTTCTCTCATCCGCGCTTAGAGCTGAAACAATATCAACCCAGTCAACACCATGTAAGTGGTAAAAGTGAACAGGATGATCATGCATAAATAGTGCAGAGTTCATTAGAGTTCTAACAAGCTCTGCATTGTAAGGAATTTTGATATCTAATGCATCTTCTACAGCCATTGTACTTTTTAAGTAGTGTGAATATGTACATACACCACAAATTCTTTGCATCATAAGTGGTATATTTCTTGGATCACGACCTTTAGCAATTACTTCTAGTCCTCTCCATAAAGTTGAAGAAACAAAAGCATCTTCTACAACACCATCGTCACCAACAATAACTTCAGCTCTTAGATGACCTTCAATTCTTGTAATTGGATCTACTATTACTCTTTTAGACATATCAAACTCCTCTAAACTTTTGGATTTTTAATTGCAGATAATGCAGCATGTGCTGCTATACCAACTGCCGTAACAGTAAGTAGTCCTACACCAATTTTGTCTGCCGTTGCATCAGCACCAAGTCCACCAAATGCTGTGTGGTAAAGTTTATTTGCTAATGGCTCATGAACAACACCCATAGTATCCCAGAAATCTGGTTCACTACAGCCCATACATCCGTGACCTGATTGAATAGGCCAAGATGTACCTTGATTGAATTTTTGTTTCGAGCAATTGTTAAATGTATATGGTCCTTTACAACCTACTTTATACAGACAGTAACCTTTCTTTGCACCAGCATCACCAAACTGTTCTACAAACTCACCAGCATCAAATCTACCACGTCTCTCACAAGCATCATGAATTCTTAGTCCATAAGCCCATTTTGGTCTATTGTAAACATCAAGTGCAGGAAGTGTTCCATAAAGGATGAAGTGAAGTAGTGTTCCAACAATATTGCTCTCACTTGGAGGACAACCAGGAACATTTATAACTGGTTTATCTGTCACTCTACTAAGTGGTTGAGCATTTGTAGGATTAGGAGCAGCAGCTTGAACACCACCAAAAGAAGAACAAGTACCAATAGCAAAAATTGCTGCGGCATCATTTGCGGCATCTATAGCATGTTGTTGACCTGTTTTACCATGAGCACCAACAGTGAGGTAAAAATCACTCTCACCGTGTGGAATTCCACCTTCAACCATTAAAATATACTGACCTTTATATCTCTTCATAGCATTTTCTAAATTTTGCTCAGCCTGATAACCAGATGCTGCCATAATTGTTTCGTGATACTCTAATGAGATATACTCAAAAATAAGACTATCAATTGTTGGAGATGATGTTCTTAGTAAAGACTCACTACATCCTGTACATTCGGCCATATGTAACCAAACCAACGGAAGTCTATCTGCCACCTCTACTGCTTTTGCAACTAGTGGTGTAAAACTAGCTGGTAGCATCAACATAGAAGTCATCGCTCCTGCCCAACCCATAAACTCTCTTCTAGAAAATCCTTTCTCTTGAATCATTGATGTGATTGATTTCTCATCATCTAGCTTTGGTAAAGCTGATAACTCGTCAATTCGAGAAGATAAGGTTTTGAACAAAGTGTCATTTTTCATAATATACTCCCTTGATTTTTTCACTTAAAAGAATGAATGCACATTCATTAATAAGCACATCTTATATAAAATAAACTTAATATAAAATAAATTCACAACATATTTAGTTAATATATTATATTAAGGAGATTTTAAAAAATATTAGCTGTAAGTGGGAGGGGAAAACAAAATTACATGCCAAGCAAATCTTGGCATGTGGAATAAGTTTATAAATCTAAATAAGGACTATTAATATCTCTCATAAAGGTAATTGGAAAGTTGAGTAGATTCTTCATCAGTCATAGCACCTTTTAAAGATGGCATAAGACCAAATTCTTTAATTGCTCTCTTACCATAAAGAGACTTTCTTTTAGATGGATCATTTATATAGCTTTTAATAAATGAGGTAAAATCTTCTTTACTATTTACTCTATTTTTTGATCTTGTTTCTTGTTTTATTTTTTTGATTAAATCTGCAATATAGGGACCTTTACATATATATGTATATTCACCTTGAAGATTTATATTCACTCCCATACTTTCCTTATGGCAACTTGCACAATGTTTATCAAATAGTTTTTCTCTAGGATCAATAACCTTAGTTTCTTTTTCAACTTTAACTTTACGTTTTCTTTTGTCACTAGCATAAAGATACTTTGCTAATACTCTTATCTCGTCCTCTGTTAAGGCACCTTTTAAAGTCGGCATAATACCGAATACTCTAAGTGCATTCTTTCCATAAAGAGATTTTCTCTTATCTGGATTGTTTATATAGCTTTGAATAAAAGCAGTAAATTCTTCTTCATTTTTTGTTTTGGATTTTAGTTTAGTTATTAAATCTGTTATATAAGGAGCAGGCGCTATATATGAATATTTACCTTGTTCATCTACATTTACACCTAAAACATTTGCATGACAACTTGAACAATTTTTAGTAAATAATTCACTACCTGACTGGGCAAATAGTGTTGTTGCAAACAGTGTTGCAAGAACGGCTAAGGTTTTCATTTTCATTTTTCTGCCTTTAATTTAGTTTGTTTCAACTAAGTATATAAAAAAAATAATAATAAAATAATAAATCCACATAAATAAAATTATAATTAATACAAATAAACTAAAGATATAAACACACAATAATAATTTAATATAAATAAAGTTATAATTTTAACAAATACATTGTCTTTTCCAAACAAGCTCTGATAAATAGACTATTTATAAAAGCTCTAAATTTTTAAGATAAGTACTATTAAGGAGATAAATTAATGAAAGTTGAAATATCAAGAAGAAAATTCTTACAAGGAAGTGTTGCACTCTCAGTTTTAGGTGCCACAACAATAAATACAGTGGCTCTTTTGGCAGACCAAAGCAATCACAAAAAGACAAAACTTACATCATATAGGGTAGCTACTCTATGTGAAATGTGTGTAAACAAATGTGCCGCAATAGCAAAAGTCGAAAATGGTATAGTTACAAAACTTGACCCAAATCCACAATTTCCAAAATCACAGAATATGTTATGTGCCAGAGGTGTAGCCGGTATACATGCCCTTTATGATCCAGATCGACTTAAGTATCCAATGCTGAGAATTGGAAAAAGAGGAGATGGGAAATTTCAAAGAGTAACATGGGATGAAGCTTATGAAGCGATTTTAAACGGAACAAAAGACTTTAAAGGCTTAAGTCAAATTCTAGATGAAGAAGAGGACAATCGCTCAACTATTGGATATTGTGCTGGTGAAGGTATGGGTGAACATACATATAAAGATTTTTTAGGTAATAAATTAGGTTCAACAAATTTTTTAAATCATGCATCAATTTGTCTTCAAACTACAATTGCAGGATATGCACTAACTATTGGCTCTTATGGGCAAGCTGATTTATTAAATGCAAAATATGTAATTATGGCTGGTGCAAATAGAGCAGAAGCAATAGTTACACCTGATACGATGGAAGTCTTTAAAAGAACAAGAGGTAAAGGGGTAAAGCTTATCTGTTTAGACCCACGCTTTACAAACACAGCTGCTCTCTCAGATGATTGGTTAGGAATTAAAGTCGGTACGGATTTAGCTTTTGTTTTAGCATTAACACATGTCGTAATCACTGAGGTTCTTTATAATAAAGAGTTTGTAAAACAAAATATGAATGATTTTGAGTCTTACAAAGCACATATTCTCTCACATAATTACACTCCAGAGTGGGCAGAAAAAATAACAGGTATATCAGCCAATAAAATTAAAACTATTGCTAGAGACTTTATGGCAAATGCACCTCAGTCAATATATTATCAAGGTAGACGTACGGCTTGGAGTAAACAAGATTTCCAACTCAGACGTGCTCAAGCTATTTTCACCTCTTTAGGTGGTGGTATTGATGTAAAAGGTGGTATTGTTTTTGGAAAGAAATTACCTCTTGGCACTCACGAGATAAATGCACCTATGTATGCAAACGCGGGAGAAAGAATAGATAAAGATGTAGCTGCAATAGTTGGGGCAACAGGTTCTTGGATTGGATGGAGAAATAAAATTATAGAAGGCAAATCACCTTATCCAGTAAGAGCGATGTTTGCATACAAGCAAAACCCTATGCTTAGTGTACCAGATGTTTCAAAAACTAAAAAGTTATATGAGATGATGGATTTAGTTGTTACTATAGATACTATGCCAAGTGATACAGTTATTATGAGTGATGTTGTATTGCCAGAGTGTAGTTACTTAGAAAGAGAAGATCCTGTAAAATCATTTGGTGGAATCGAACCTTCTATTGCACTTAGAAATAAAGTTATAGAGCCTCTTTATGAAAGTAAACCTGTTTTTGAAATAGTAAAAGGTTTATCTAAAAAATTATCCAAACCACTTTGGGAAATCACTAAAAAACATGATGAAGATATTCAAGAAGAACTTGAAGAGCGAGAAGAAAGTGAGGTTTACAGTGAAGATGGTTTTGATCTCACAGATATGTTTAAACATTCTCAAGAGCATACAAATAAAGAGATGGTTGTTAGTATATATGGAGAAGAGGCTTACAAATCTTTAAAAGAAAAAGGTGTCTTTTATCCAAATATGGATAAATACTTTAAACAAATATCTGCTAATGAATATGAATATTATCCAGAAGACAAGAAGTACTATTCTGTGACTCAAAAAGATAAAGATGAGAATATAGATGAGCATATAGCAGAAGATATCTGTGTAGATAAAAAAGCAATGGCAGGTATAAAAAAATACATAAAAACAAGTTCGAAAAAGGTTGAATGTAACTTAACTTCACTAAAAAGGAAAGGTATTGCACCTATGCCAATATGGGATGAAAATGAGTATACTCAAACACAAGAGGGTAAGTTTAAATTTATAACAGGAAGACATGCGCAGCATACACAAAATGCTACACAAAATAATGCAATGCTTTTAGACTTAGTAAGAGAAAACTATATTTGGATTAATCAAGACCAAGCTACTCTAAAAGGTATTAAGCATGGTGATTTAGTTGAAGTAAAAAGTAAAATTGGTACAGTTCATATAAAAGCATATCCTACCAATAAAATTATCAAAGATGTAGCATTTTATGTTCATGGATTTGGTGCACAGAGTGAAGGAATGACACTTGCCCACAGAAATGGAGCTAGTGATAATGTTATCATAGAAGATGCTATCGAGCCCGTATTTGGTAGTGCTGCTATGCACGAAACACAAGTAGAGATTAAAAAGGTTGAGTCATGAATTTTGCTATGGCATTAGATTATCAAGATTGTATAAATTGTAAGGCATGTGAAGTAGCATGTAAAGAAGAAAATGGTGTACAACTCGGTGCTGATAAACAGAGAATTTGGGTAGGTCAGACTGAAAAGTCAATATTTGGAACTCCTTTTGTAAATTATTATCCTTCTCAATGTAACCATTGTATTGATGCTCCCTGTGTTGATGTTTGTCCGACCGAAGCTAGTTACTTTAATGATGGTGGACTGGTTATGGTGG
>CAZPRE010000008.1:15964-26314 GCA_964588875.1 uncultured Sulfurimonas sp.
TTTTGCCATCGAGTATTTCCCATTCAAAGCATGGATCAAGATAAATGTATTCTCTGTAAAGGTTGTATGGAAGCTTGTCCTTATGATGCAAGATATGTTGATGATAAGCATGTTGCAGTTGATAAATGTACCTTTTGTTACGACACCAGAATTCTTGAAGGTGAAACTACAACAGCATGTCAAGCCACTTGTCCAACTAAGGTTAGACTATTTGGAGACTTGGATGATGAAAATGGAGAGCTTGTTCAACTTCTTAAAGAAAGAAAATTCTTTGTTCTAAAAGAGACAGAGGGAACTGTTCCAAAATTGTTTTACATTTTTCCTGAGGATCACAACTTTGCAATGAATTCAATTGCTGAAGATACAACAGTTCATACTTGGGAGAGTTTTAAACCTCTTATTGATGCAGCAGTAGCAAAAAGGAGCACACAGTGGAAAAATTTAGCATAGCCGGAATTGAAATAAACAGAGTTTCTTTAGTCCAACTTCTTTTTAATAAAACAATGTTATTCGCTTATATTTTATTAGCTTTTGGTATGTTTGGAATATATGAAATTATACATGAGAGATATTTTCTCCTAACTGCAAATGCATTCGATGCTGGATTAAATCAAGGAAGTCATGATGTAGCTCTTGCTATGAGGGAAGCTATCTTTGGACCTGGTGGAGAAGTTAAAAGAGAAAGTCCTTGGACTTTATATATTGTTAATTATATGTATATGATATATACAGGAAGTGGTATTATTTTCATAGTGACTTTAGCAGAGCTTTTTAATTTAGAGATCATAAAAAAAACAGCGGTAGGTTTCCTAACTCTTGGTCTTACTATGGTTTTTGGTGGTCTTTTTACAATTGTATTTGATCTAAATATGTTAAATATGTTATCCATGCTTGATACTCCAAATATTGGTTCTGGAATGTGGCTTATGCTACCACTATATCTCGTATATATTCCCTTTGTTATGTTTGAAATATATCTCTTGAAGACTGATAAGAAAAAATTAGTAAAAAAAATAGCATTTGTTATTTTACTTTTAGGAATTGGTATCGATATTTCAGAATACTATATTCAAGCTAAACTTTTTGATATGAATACAGCAAGACACTTATGGACTACATATCCAATTCTACCTCTTTATTTTGTTCTAACTTCTTTTTTAGCAGCAAGTGGAGCTATGTTTTTATATGCATTTTTAAGTTATAAAAATCAATTAAAAAGTCAATGTGATATTTTACTAAAAACACTGAGACGACTTATGTTGATATTTATAGTTTTAGTTGCATCATATGAAGCGGTAGCCTTTTTGTTTATAGATAAAAAATGGGCAACTGTAATCTTATTTGAGGGATTTGCATATCAATATTATCTTTATATTGTATTAGCAATTGTATTGCCTCTGCTTTTTATAATACTTCAATTAATCAGAAAAAAAACTAATAGCATTTTAATGATTTTAGCTTCATTATCAATAATTATAGGAACTTATATAGGAAGATATATATTTGTGTACGGTGGTAATGCCTATCCTATGAGCGATAGGTTTGGTACAGGTTTTCAAAAATATGGTGAATATGATCCTATAATTAGCTTTATAACAACTACACCACCAACTTCAGAGATTTGTATTGTTATCGGTTCAGTTGGAGTAGTTATCGCTGCTTATAAAGTTTTAAATGTGTTATTAGATATATCTAAGGTTGATGAGAGTCATTAGGACTCGCAGAGATAAATAATTAGTAGCCACTAAGAGGAAGAACTGTGTGGCTACTAAGGAAGACTTTATATCTGTTTTCCAATTCCTTTTGTTAGATTTAACATAAATGCTAAGCCTTTTCTAGTATCTTCATCTTTAAGTAATTTTAACATTCCAAAAAGACTAGGTACTTCATTTTTGGCACTCTCACGTTTTGCATAACGTACGGCATTTTCTGTTACAAATCCTGCACTTGCAATATTATCTATAGAATGAACCATTTTCTCAACTATTGGAGTTGTAGTCATCTCTATTTGGTCAGACACAACAGCAAGTAAATCAATTAAGTTATCAATTCTTCCTGTTTGCACTAACATTGTCATTTTGTCTTCTATCTCCTGCATTGATGCAGTTTTTTGTACTTTTACTTCTTCGCTCATAATAATCCTCCTATAACATACCGCGTGCGGCAGCCCAATATAAACTTTTGTTAAAACCTAAACGTACAAAACTACCAAGTTTACTACAAGGTGTCGGTTTAACATCTTCGTCATAGTCATACCATAAAGGCATACCACATGAAAGACCCATCTGTGCAATGGCGATCACTTTACCATCATAAGACTCTGTTGGATAACCATAACGCAGCTCAGCTGCAATATTATCTACAACAATATCTACTTGATTATGAACAGTTCCACCCGCTTTAGATACAGATAAATCAACAGTATCACCTAACGTATAGACATTGTCCAGGCCTTTAACTTTAAGAGTCTTTTTATCAGTTGGTAACCAACCTTCATCATCTAGTGCTTGGGATAAGCCAGATTTACGAACAACCTCAGCGGCAATAAATGGTGGTGTAGACATTAAAATATCAAACTCCATCTCTTCACCCTCCTCTGAGTAAGCTATTTTCTTTGCTGGGTCAACTTTGTTGAGTGTAAAACTAGTCTTGTGTTTTACATTTATACTATCAAAGATACTTGGAAGAACATTCGAAGTTGGTGCTTGCATGAAAAGACCATTCTCTACAGCTTGTGATTTTGATGGATAAGAGTAAACAATCTCTATATCATCCCGTACACCTTTTTCTGTTAAGAAGTCATGCAACATCATTGTAGTTTCAACTGGTGCAATTCCACACTGATGAGGGATGTTTGGTGTTTTAGGAAAGTTTACAGTTACTAAAACTCTACCTTTTTTAATACATTCAAACTTTTGGGCTAATTTCTTAGCGCCTTCATAACTGTAGAACCAGTCACCACCCTCTTTAAGACCAGGGATTCTATCTGCTGCAACTTCACAACCTGTTGCTAAAACAAGAAAGTCATACTCATACTTTGTTCCGCTTGAGCCTTTTACAAAATTTCCTTTTGTGTTTATCTCAACTGCTTTATCAACTTTAAAACCTATTTCTAACATAAGTAATGAACGTTGATCACGAATAAACTCGTGTCCTGCAGCCTTGTGAAATGCAACATACATTGCACCTGGACGATATACGTGAACTTTTGAGTCAGAAATCATCATGATTTCTATCTCTTCACGATTAATCTCTGGCATTAGTTTATTTGCGAGGTTATTAGCTGTCATAGTTCCAGCAGTACCACCACCAACTATAAGGATTTTCTTCTTCATATAGCACTCCTTTAATTTGTACAGAGGCATACTAACAAAAGATTAAAAGGTATTAATAAGCTATTAATAAGGTTTTTATAAGGTTTTAGGAAATGTTGAGACGGTAGCCTAAACCTTTAAGATTTTCTATTAACGAAGTGTAGAGCTTTTTTCGCAGTCCAACAACTACCATTCTTATAGCATCATCCGATACTGGTTCATCATAAAGGTTTTGCTCTATCATCTCTAAACCAACAACACCTTGTTTGTTTTTGATAAGTAGTTCAAGAAGTAAGAGCTCCTTTTTCGTGAGTCTAATGGCTTTAAGCTCTTGATAAACCATCTTTTTATAAGAGTCATAGTGAAAACCCTCCCCTAAGTTAGAAATAGTAGGGACAGAGGTAGACTCAGGCATATGAGAAGAGAGGGCAACAAGAAGTTCATCTATATCTATAGGTTTTTTTAGATATAAATGCACACCTGATTCCACTGCACGTTTTAGGTAAGATTGAGAGTTAAACGCGGTCATTACTACACGCAGGGTTTGGGGAGAGATAACAGATATTTTATGCAAGAAACTAAGTCCATCTACCTCTGGCATCTGTATATCAGCTACTATAATGTCTGTTGGTGTTTGAGTAAATATTTCCAATGCATCCATCGCATTTGTTGCTGAGTAAACCTCTTTGAAATAGACCTTTAAAATACGTACAAGCCATTTGAGTGTACTCGCATCATCTTCTGCTACTAATATAGTGTGCATTAATAAATGCTTCTGTATAGCTTCCATACTACTTACTCCCTTTACATCGTAACTCTATACAAAATTTTGTACCATCATGGTAGTTTTGAACATTCAAATAACCTTGCATATGATGTTCTATAATAATCTTAGACATATAAAGCCCTATTCCACTTCCATTTTCTCGTGTTGTAAAATATGGGTCAAATATCTTGTCTAAATTCTTCTCATCAATTCCACCGCCATTATCTACTATACAAATGTTAAGCTTGTCTCCCACAGAATTAAGAGATATATCTATCTCTCCGTTTTGTTGAGATATTTTCACTATAGCTGTCATCGCATTATGAACTATGTTCATCACTACTTGCTTAAACTCATTTGGAAAGCCAATCACTTCTTTATAGAGTCCTTCTTCAAATTCTATATTTACTTTTATGTTCTTAGATTTGAGTTGCATATCTATTAGACGCAGTGCATCTTCTATACTGTGAAGCACATCAAAATTCTCTTTTGTTTTAGATATACGGAAGAAATCACTAAAGTCATCAATAGTCTGAGACATATAGTTTATTTTCTCCATAATCTCATCCTCAACCTCTATAAGTGATTCCTTATCTAGGCTTTCACTTTTACTGATGTGTTTAAGCCCTTGAACAATAAGACCTAGACCATTAAGTGGTTGTCTCCATTGGTGTGCAATAGAGTCTATCATCTCACCCATGGCGGCTAAACGCGACTGATGACACATTATTTCATACTGCTGTGTGCGTTTAGCTACTTCCACCTCAACTTGGTGTTTAAGTTCATCTTGATACTTTATATCTTGTGTTATATCTGAGGTAATCATAACAATCTCATCACGACTTTTTAGATAACTAAGAGACATACTCGCGTTTAAATGTATGCCTGATTTCGTAACACAGACCTTACGGAAATTCTGTATGCTTCCTTCTTTTATCGCTTTTTGCACAGCTGTCTCTGAGGCATGTGCATACTCTGGAGAAGAGAGTGAGATACAAGATTTACTATACAGCTCCTCCATCGTGTACTCCATCATATTTTGAAAAAATTTGTTTGCATACACAAACATTCCATTGTGATCTAAGATTGATATACCATTTGCAGCCAAATCAAAAACAGCCTGAAGTTCCTCTTTATTAGAGCCTAAATCTTTAACAGTTTCTTTAAGTTGTGATTCGATATTACTAAAGCGTGTTATATCAATCATATATAATAAAGTATTCTTTTTATCTTCTTGAGTATTAAAATATACATCATAGTCATGATTTAAAAAAGTAATACTAAGAGAATCCATATCACCACTGAGTAAAGATAGTATCTGCTTATAGATGCCATCATCAAACAACATTGACAACCCACTTACCGTAGATAAGTCATAATTCTCTTCAAGTAGTTTATATTGCTGTCCATAAATAGCATCAATAGAAAGGTTCTTATCAAGAGAAAAAATGAGGGCCTGAGGAAAGTTTCTTAGCATATCATGTGTATTCATTAAGGTCACCTAAACATTTAAGATAAAAAATTATATCTACTAACTCTTAATATTTCTATAAGATTGCTCCTCTATAATTCCAAAACGACAAGTACAACTTAACGTTTATTTGATAAAGGATTTTATATGCCAAAAAGTATACCTTGGTGGGTTGGTGGAATTGCAATGAGTTTACTCTTTTTCCTTTCGTTTTCAGTTTTCGGTGCAGATCGTCCAATAGGTGCGTCTACAGGAATGAGTTATTTAGCGAATATGCTTTTTGGTCTTGATGCACAAGAGTACAAATATGCTGCGATGATAAACTCTGCTGGTGCATGGGAAGGTGTAATGCTCATAGGAGTCTTCTTTGGTGGGCTTTTTATGTCTCTCTTTGTAACTAAATCATTTCATATAAGCTTTATTCCGACACTATGGAAAGAGAGAAAAAACAAGTCTGTAAAGTCTCGTATGATTTGGAGTTTTATAGCAGGGTTCTTACTTGTGTTTGGTGCTCGTTTAGCTGGTGGCTGCAATGCTGGACATATTTTGTCTGGTGGTTCTCAAGTTGCTGTGAGTGGTATGATATTTGCCGTTGTTGCTTTAGGAACGGGAATAATTACAGGTAGATTTTTCTACAAGAAAAAAGGGTGTAAAATATGATGACAAGAATCTCAAATATGTTCTTTACAGTCGCTAATGGCTCAAATAGTTCAGTATGGCTTGTACTTTTTATAGGCTTTTGTTTTGGTGCTATCATTCTCTACTCTCGTCTTGATAAGTTTGAAAAGATGGCTGGATTTATGATTTTTGAAGATACTTTAGTACCTAGAATGGCTATGACTACAGTAGCACTTTCTAGTCTAGGCTTCTACTTTTTGGTAGATGCGGGTTATGCAAGTTATGCTATCAAACCTACTATTCTTGGTGGTCTCATCATCGGTGGAATACTTTTTGGTATAGGTTTAGTCATACTTGGAAAATGTCCCTCTGCATTTTTTGTCTCAGTTTCAGAGGGACGAGTCGATGCATTTGTAGGAGTTCTTGGTGGTATGGTAGGTGGAGCTGTTTTTACTATTTTCTACCCATCAATAGAGAAAATAATAGGACCAGACTTAGGAAAAATACAACTTAGTGACCTACTAGGCGGCTACGACCTTGCTATAGTTCTTATCTTAAGTACAATACTTTTAGTGACGGCTTACTTACTTCCAACTATCAACTATATTGACCCTGCGGATGAAAAAAAATAAATATTAATGAGTTGTACAAACAGAGCAGACATCAAAAGTTTTAAAAACAAGCTCGGCTATTTTGATGTCTTTTAATCCTATCATCGCTTTTTGAGAAACACCTTGTTTCTCTCTCGTTCCACCACTTAAGTTCCACTGAGTAGGTGTAATGATTTCATAATTTTTAATAAAACCATTTTCTAATTCAACCTTGTGAATTAAAGATCCACGAGCTGCCTCAACTGCTGAATAGCCACTAGCACTTAATTCAGATATATTTTTTTTTGGTTCTATAAAAGAGGGCTCACTTAAATCTAATTTACTAATAAGCTCTTTAGAATACATAAGCAACTGCATAATTTCACATACTCTTGCAAGAATACGACTAAAAATACTATCACCATATTTTCTATGTGAATCTTTAATAAGTGGTGTTTTATTTATCATAGCACGCGAAAGTGGACCAACTTCAAAATAACGATTTTTATAACTTACATTTTTAGCATAAGACCTAGTTTGTGATGTCTCTTTAACATATTTAATAGATATATTATTTACTAGATTTGTTTTAACTGATTTACCTTTATCAAAATAACTATTTTCTCCAAAGACTATAAACCGGTCATAACTTTTACCAAGCTCAAGCCAATTATTACTTTTAATAAGTTTTAAAAGTTCAGGTAACGAGCCTTCTCTGCTTAAAATGTTTTCTGTATTATCACAGCTTATAAATTCTTTACCATATCCCTTGACTAAATTCTCTTCAAAGAACTTTATTGTCTCATCTATATAGTGTTGCAATTTAATTAAGTCCATTTCCGTGATATCACATACAACTCCACCAACTACGGCATAAGAAGTATGTGGGTATTGACCACCAAAAAGAGCTATAGCCTTTGCCATTAGCTGTGAAGGATAAGTGGCTTTTAAAACCTCTTGTTTTTTGCCAAAGAGAGGTAGAAGTGTTAGGTAAAACCACTTGAAATGATTTTGCACAAGCTCAAAATTGAGAGTGAGTTCTCTCATAATTTTAGCCTTATTACTTATTTGTAAATTATCATAACAGTTCTCTAGTGCTTGTACTGTAGCTATCAGATGTGCATGACCACAAATACCACAAACGCGGGGGTTAATCACAAGTGAATCTAAGGCAGGTTTACCTTTTAAAATGTTTTCTATATTTCTAGTAGACATAAACTCTATATCTACAAAATCAATTTTGTCATCTTTCATATTGAAGTTAAGTTTTGCTTCACCCTCAATTTTCTCTATTAGTTTAATCATCAAATAACTTCTTTTGTAGTCTCTCTATTTTAAATGCTTTTGTAATACCTGCAAGTGTTAAGTAAGCTCTTTTTCCAACACCAATAGGCAATTCTTGAGGAATACCCATATTTTTTTTCGTATTGTACAAGTTTAGTTTAGGAAAAGTAGGCTCAGTACAACCCATACAAGGAAGGCCAGCCCGCGTTTTAGAATTAACTTCATTCCAGAGTATCTTATTGCAAGATCCATGAGTGTATGGAGCTTGACAGCCATGATCGTAAAACATACAACCCTCTAATGCACCGAACTTATGATTGTCTACTTTGTACTCAAAGTATTCATTTCTTGTACAGCCATTATGAACGGTATAGGCGAAGTACTCTTTTGGCCTGAGATAATTATCTAACTCTAAAAATATACCCTTTTTAATGGTGTAAAGAGTATTTACTAAAACTTCTGGATGAACAGGACAACCAGAGATAGAAACTGTTTTGTCTTTAATATGCTTAAACCTATCTATTGCCTCTTCTTTTTTAAAATGTAAGCCAGTTACATTATCGTAATCACTCTCTATAAAAATACCACCAAAGGTAGCACATGTTCCAACAGTGACTACTTTCTTTACTCGTAAAGAGTAACTCTTTATAATCTCAACTATTGAAACATCAGCTCTTTTAAAATCTTGTGCAATTGAGCCTTCTATCAATAATATGTCGCATGCAATTTCATCTTGAACTATTTCGGTTAATGTATATTTAGAATCAATAATAGGATGATAAATAAATTCGAAGTCATGGAGGAACTGTTCCATATATGGATAGTTTAAAAAGGAGTGAGTGTTACCGTTACAAGCTAAGCCACTTAACCATAACACTCTAGTTTTCATTTTATTATTTACTCAAAGCTTTATAGATATTAAACGATATATCATCAACATATTCATCTAGTTCACGAGGTAAAATATCTTCACCTTTTAAGAAAACCATACCGCCAAGATAACCCATAAAAAGACCAAAAGCACTAAAGAAATCTTGATCTCTCAAGTCTCCACACCTTACACCCTCTTCAAAGTAAATCGTAATCTCTGTAACAAATTCATTTACACAAATCATACCTTCACAACCTTCATGAAAGACTTCACGAGTTGACAAATAAATTCGTAAAAAATAGTCTATCATTTCTGGTTTTAACATCGCTGTTTCGAAATAAGCTTCGATTATTTTTTTTGTTTTTTCTTCAGTTGAAATATCGAGTTCATTAACTGCTCGTATTTGTGCTCCAAGATATGCTGAAACATATTTTATTATCTCTTTAGCCAAAACATCTTTTGACTTAAAGTAGTTATACATATTTCCAACACTCATTTTTAATGAAGTTGCAATATCAGGGATAGTAGTTGTATAGAAGCCTTTTGTAGCAAATAGCTTCAGAGCAGACTGTATTATCTGCTCGCGTTTGAGTTCTTTTTTTTCTGTCAAAAGATGTACTCCTTTAATTATAAGTACATTATACTATAAAGATAATTTAGAGACTCTTCTCTAGTGTTCAAGAGTAAGTATCTAGCAAGTTTGCAGTTTAAGACTATAATGAAATATTCTTTAATAGACACTTATACAGATAAAGAGATAGATTCATATGAAATTTACTAGCTTGATATAGACGATGACACCGCATTTGTATAGGCAGCTTTAAATACGAACTGGAACTTAACTACGAGTGATTTTGAAGAACATAAGATGCCTCATAGTGATTTGGAACAAAGCTGAACTAAATACAAAAATGAATCTAGGGGATAATCTTTCCTTTGAGTTACATCATTATGATGCAGATATTTTCGGATATAACTTTATCCAATTTTCAAATCCTTAAGAAAGTACTTTTTTAGCAAGAATAGTCGGACTAAAAGCCTTTGTACTAACATTCACTATGTCACCTATTATTAAACTTTTAGCCTCTTCTTGTGTAACTACAACCTCAACCAACTGCTGTGCTATAGAAATGATTGCAATAGATATAACATCAACTTTTATTATATCTAAAAGTTCTCCTTCAAAAGAAAACTTTGCAGAACCAGATGTTTTAAGTAGTACATCTTTTGGCACTCCATCTGCTACAACTTCACCTTGGCTTAAAACTATAACACGACTACTTAATCTATAAATCTCACTAGGATCATGGCTTACCATAATTGTAGTTGTTCCAAACTCTCTATGAAGAGTCAGTATTTCATTTTGTAACTTAGTTCTCATGCTTGGGTCAAGTGCGGAAAGAGGCTCATCCATCAGTAGCAGTTTAGGTCTGCCC
>CAZPRE010000009.1:0-23083 GCA_964588875.1 uncultured Sulfurimonas sp.
TATACTTTTGAGTTGTATTTTTTGGTGTTTTATGCAAGTAACTATCTGTTTTAAAATTTAATATATCATTACATTCAAATCTTATATTATTACTATATGGATTTGTCTTAACTCATCAGATGCTACTTTAGTTGCTATAAATGTAGCACCATTTGATTTAACTACATCTATACTTTCATCTTCTAAAACAATATCATCTTTATTTGGATTTTGCGCCAACTCTGTGTAGAGTTCTATTATTTGAGTATTATCATAAGGATACTCAGCTCTAACCCAACCTTTAAGACCAGCACTTAAATTGTAAACATTTGTATAGCCAAGTTTTTTAAGAACTACTAAGTATTCATGATACGGTGCTAACCATGAAAAAGATAAACTTTCTTTCCTATTTAGCTATACTTTTATAAATTCTTAAAATATATTGAGGTTAATGATGTTAAACATGGATGATAAGATAAAAATTTTCAAAGCTCTGGGCAATGAGACAAGATTTAAGATTTTTAAAAATATCTTTACTGGTGGTTATGCATGTTCTATTGATGACTCTAAACCAAAAGATGACATTATTGCACAAGCAACTTGTGTATCAAGTATCGCTGAACAGTTTGATTTTGCCCTGCCTACGATATCTCGACATCTAAAAGAGATGAAAGATGCAAAAATTATCACAATGACGAAGAGTAAAAATAAAATTTATATTGAACCAAATATTGAAACAATGAAAGAGATAGCAGAGTGTTTTGGAGTTTTAGTAAAAGAGTATGAAGATGGTGTTATCTATCAGTTTGATAATACTAAGTAAAAATACAACAAGGTAATGTTCAAGTAATTCTTTCATCCTAAACTTCTCTTAACATAACAAAATAAGAGGAGTTCAAAATGACTCGCAAAAATTCAAATATAACTAGAAGAACATTTGTTATAGGCAAGGTCAAGCAGAAACAAATTGACTTACCACACAGCATTCGTAATATCAAAAAGATAAAGTAAGTATTATTGGAATTTAATCAGTATTTTAATCCGCAAAATAATCCGCAATAATAAAAGAAATAAATAAATATATAAACTGTAAAAGTAAGTATTATAGGAATTTAATCGGCATTTTAATCCGCAAAATAATCCGCAATTTATGCTATAATTTCTTTATTAAGGAGTATATTATGTATTTTACACCAATTTTACCAATAGATATAAAAGGCAATATCGACGAAGAACTACTTTCCTTAGCAGAAGAAGTATGTATAAGAAGTGCTGCTCTTGGTGGTAATCATAATAAAATAGTTCTAAATAGTGTAAAAGACCTACTAAGAACAACAAATAGTTATTATTCTAATCAAATAGAGTCTGAAGGTACTCATCCTTTAGATATTGAAAAAGCCATGAAACAAGATTTTTCTAATGATGATAAAAAAAGAAATCTTCAATTTCTATCTATAGCTTATATAAATACCCAAAAATGGTTAGAGGTTATTGCAACTGATATCGATAATATTTTTAAGAAAGATTTTTTACTCACTATTCATAACAGCTTTTATACTAAAGACGGTATGGAGACTTTTTTAGATATTAAATCAGAAGATTCTATTATAAAAATGATTCCTGGTACGATTAGAGATCATGATGTTTGTGTTAGTAAGTATGTAGCACCAGAATATATGGAATTAAACTCAATATTAAATGCATTTGAAAATCAATATAAATCTATATACAATCCTTCTACAAAAGCCAAGAAGCTATTATATGTATTATCTTCACATCATAGATTAGCTTGGATACATCCCTTTTTAGATGGAAATGGAAGAGTATCAAGATTATTTTTAGACGCTGCTTTTTTAAATGTTAATATTGAGGGCTATGGTCTTTGGAATATTTCTAGAGGATTAGCAAGGAGTAATAAAGATTACAGGGAGTATTTAAGATTTGGAGATATGAAGCAACAAGGTTCAACCGATGGGAAAGGTCCTTTATCTCTGAGAGGTTTAAAATATTATTTAAAATTTATGTTAGATATTTCGATTGATCAAATTAATTTTATGAATGAAAACTTACAATTAAGTTCTTTGGCAAATAAAATAGATAAATTCATTCTTCTTTCTAATAATGGTCTATTAGGTATTGAAGCATTTCCTGAAGCTTCAACAATAATATTAAAAGAGTTATTGATTAAAGGAGAAATGGCTCGCGGAGAAGTTAAAAATATAATTCAAAAGAGTGATAGGACAGCTACAACACTAATTAAAACTCTGATTGAAAGAGAATATATAGAGTCTGACACTCCAAAAGGTGCAATAAGAATTAAATTCAATACAACATTTGCTTCTTATTTGATGCCAAACTTAATTCCTAACAAGGGATAAAAGACTATTAATCACAGTTTTACTGGTGACAAACTAGACACACATTTGCCGTTCAAGCATTACGCAAAACACTTGGGTAAATCTCACCTCAAGATAGATAGATCAATCGATATATTTGATGGTTTGGGGTACTTTTTGGGTTACTTTGAAACGAATCAGGAAAGTGAAAAAAATGTTTTATATCTGACCTACTTATTACTCTAATTGTAGCTAAATCTGCTCTATATGCTCTGAAAATGAGAAAAAGAATATTTTTAGGTATCATCACTTCACAAATATTACATCATTGCAGAAATATTTTCAATGAAAATAAGTTAGTAATCTCAAAGAAAAAAGCTATTTAATTTATGGTGTATCTGTAAATAATTACCATAATGAATTATCAACTGTATTTAAACCAAGTATAAGACAACTAATAAAATGTAAAGAAAGTATGATATTTTTTAATGAGAAATCTAAAGTAGAATTTAAAGAGTATATAAAAAACTAAGTGGTGGGAGGGAAGCGCCCCACATCTCTGCCGTACCAACCTACTCTAAACCGAAGTTTCCAAGGGTACGAAGTATATGAATTCCCATATTTTCACTTCACTTAGTCTTACTTCTGTAATTATAACATAAGAACAACACACACAACCAATGTGTGTTTCTCTAAACCGGCTTAATTAAAAAAATGGGGGTTTGAAAACTCTATTAAACTTCGGTATATTGGTAAGAAACCAAGGTGTTTCTATAATGGATTATAAAGATAGGAAAAAGAAGAGGTATTCAGAGATATTTATGTAAAGACTGTAAGAAGAAATTTCAACATACAAGACGACCAGAACAACTTCAAAAAATAATCTTTCAAGAATACTTTTTAAACCGACAGACTCTCAAACAACTTGCAGCAAAATATGACAGATCTATACCTTGGATTATGAAGCAAAGAGATGAGTATCTTGTTTGTGACGCAACTTTAGAAAATAGTTTCAAGGTTAACTATGACAACCCAAAATAACTTCACTCAAAAGCTTGATGAATGGTATGATGAGTATCAATTACAACAAATGCACTTGAAGGTGGAGTGTTTTCTCACATGAAAAACATGATTAGTTTGCATCGAGGATTGAGCAAAAGTTTGAAGATAAATCTAGTCGATTGTTAATTGAAAGGATGTGGTGGTCGAGGAGAGATTCGAACTCTCGGTAGATAAATCTACACAACCTTTCCAAGGTTGCACCATCGGCCACTCGGACACTCGACCATATTAGAAGAGTGGAAGTTTAGCGAGAAAAGGCTTAAGAGTTAGCACCATCAGTTAAAGCGGCACAAATTTCTGTAATATCTCAGAACTCATACCATCTGTTAAGAAAAAGTCTAAGATTATAAAGTCATACTTCTCTTGTACTACTAACTCTTTAGCTCTTCGATGATTTTCTTCTTGTGTTATAAAAAAACTATCTAGGAGTGTATTTTTTAACTGTGTCTTCTAGGTTATTAATATCAATAGGCTTAGAAATATAATCATCAAAACCATGCATCAATATTCTCTCTTTATCACCACACACTGCTAATGCTGTGACCGCAATAATCGGCTTTGTGTAGTTATGTTCATTACGAAGCACATCATAAAGGTCAAAACCATCCATTACTGGCATATCTATATCACTTAAGATAATATCGTAACTCTGTATTTCTAAATCCAAAACCTCTTTTGCACTCTCATAAACTTCTATTTCTGCACCATCTATTACTATCTCTAGCATGTCTTCCATAACCATTCTATTAAGTTCATTATCATCTACAAAAAGTATTTTCATTGTGTTCTCCCATTGATTATATCCATAATTGTTCTCTCTTGTACTTGTACCTCTAAAATATTTTCTCCGATTTAGATAATTATATATTCTACAAGATTTTTACTTATGTAACAATTTAAGATAAAATCTGTAAAATAGGGTAAATGATAATTTAGGCTAAAAAATGAAAAAAATATTTAATAGACTTTTTATAGATAGTATGATCGGTCCGATTGGTGTTATGACTCTTATAATGCTAACAGGACTCTTCTACCTTGTATCTTGCTTATCACAAGAACAATTAAAAAAAGAAGCTTATCAAGAGTCTGAACGCCTAGTATCACATATACGCTCATTTAGATCTTATTATACGCAAAACATACTAAAAAAAATTAATCTTTCTTCAGACTTATATGTAAACTTCGATCATAAAGAAAAAGACAATGTCGTTCCTCTTCCTGCTACTCTAGTCCATGACTTAGGAGCTCTTTTTACAAAAAGTACAAGTAGAAGAGTGCAAATGTATAGCAATTATCCTTTTCCTAATCGAGAAGATAGAGTCTTAGATAATTTTCAAAAAGAGGCTCTCGCATTTGTACTGAAAAATCCAAAACAAACTTTTAGCAAAGAGGATGTTTTAGATGGTAAAAAAGTATTTAGAACAGCTATTCCGGATTACCTCTTTGCCCAATCGTGTGTAGATTGCCATAATTTTAGGCCAGATACACCAAAATCAACATGGAAACTTGGTGATGTTCGTGGTGTTATAGAAGTTTCTATCCCACTAGCGAGTTCCCTTGGGTCTGCCAAAACTCTCACATATTCTATTGTTGCATTTATGCTTCTAAACTTCTTCGTTCTAGCAATTTATTACTTCTCATATATGAAAAGAAAAACTACAAAACTACAAAATAAGGTTACCAATAAAGATAAACTTCTTTCAGAATATAAACGAGCAGTGGACTTAGGAGCCATAGTTTCAAAGGCTAATCCAAAGGGTCTTATTACCTATGTAAATGATTCATTTATAAAAATTTCAGGCTACACGCAAGATGAACTCATCGGTAAGCCTCACTCTCTTGTGAAACACCCCGATACTAAAAAAGAAGTTTTTAATGAGCTGTGGGGGAAAATAAAGAGCAAAGAGGTCTGGCAAGGTGATATTAAAAACAAAGCCAAAGATGGTACAGATTATCATGTCCATGCAACAATTGTACCTATCGTAGATGAGCACGAAAAGGTTGTCGAATACTTAGCTATCAGATATGATACTACAAATCTTCACCATGCTATCGAACAAGCAAATACAGCAGAAAGAACAAAGGGTAGATTTCTAGCCAATATGTCCCATGAATTAAGAACTCCTCTAAATGCTATCCTTGGATTCTCTCAGATTTTACAGAGAAAAGCTAATTTAAATGAGAGAGATGCTCTCTATGTGGAAAAAATTGCTCTCTCTGGAAATAACCTTCTCACACTTGTAAACTCCATTCTTGATTTTTCAAAAATTGAAGAGGGTGAGATGGATTATAATCCTAGTCAAGTCAATATAAAAGAACTCTTTGAAGATATTTTTATTATGTTTGAGACCGTACTTCATGATAAAAGCATCTCACTCTCAATGTTTGAATATAATGAAGGTGAATCAATTTTTGTAGATAAACAGTTAATAAAACAGGCTCTTATAAATATTTTATCTAATGCGGTCAAATTTACACAAAATGGTGGAAGTATTATACTTACGCACAAAAAAGAAAACTCTAAACATATATTTGGCATTTGTGATAATGGTCAGGGAATCTCACAAGAAGATATAAAAACACTTTTTGAGCCTTTTAAACAAGGAGAGAGTGCTCAAAAAAATTCAGCCAAAGGGACGGGTCTTGGTCTAGCCATCACTAAAAGAATAGTGAATGACTTGCATAATGGTAATATCTGGGTTGAGAGTGAGATTGGAAAAGGCTCTTGCTTCTATATGTCTCTCTGATTTTCAGCTTCTAAAGATATAATCCGCTTATTATTTTATAAGGTTTATATATGCTTAGTTTTGCATCATTTTTAAAACTCTTAAAAGAGTCATTTCGAGATCTTCTACCTATTATATTAGTAATTATGTTTTTTCAACTTGCCATCATTCAGACTGTTCCTGAAAACTGGTTAAGTACTGCTATAGGTCTCGCTATCGTTGGTGTTGGTCTTGCTATATTTCTTCTTGGTCTTGAAGTTGGAATTTTTCCTGTAGGAGAAGGCCTTGCCGCTGATTTTGCAAGAAAAGGCTCTACAAAATGGATTATAATCTTTGCCTTTATGATAGGTTTTGGTACAACCATAGCTGAACCAGCACTCATAGTTATCGCACAAAAAGCAGCAAGTATTAGTGCTGGAAGAATTGATGCAACAATGCTTAGAATGGTTGTCGCCTTCTCTGTTGGTTTTGCTATAGTCATTGGTGTATGGAGAATTATTAAGGGTCATCCTATTCATTACTATATTATCTCTGGATACATAATGGTTGTTACCGCTACCGCGTTTGCTCCAAAAGAGATAGTTGGTCTTGCTTATGACCTCGGTGGAGTTACAACCTCTACCGTTACCGTTCCTCTAGTTGCAGCTCTAGGTATTGGTCTAGCCTCTACAATAAAAGGTAGAAATCCCGTTCTTGATGGCTTTGGTCTTATCGCATTTGCATCTTTAACACCTATGATTTTTGTTCAATTTTATGGAATCTTTGTTTATCAGTTTATTGATGCTGTAGCTATTGTGGCTCCGACTATAGCTCCTGTTGCAGCGGTAGTAAAAACTGCAGCTGTCTTTGACTTTGAAATTCTTAGTATTCTTATGGGACTTTTAAATGTTATCATAGATGTTGTACCTATTCTTGGTATTATTCTATTTTTTCAATACATTATCCTCAAAAAACCAATTGAAAACCTCAAAGAAGTTATCATTGGATTTGGACTTGTAATCCTTGGTCTTGATGCTTTTATTGTTGGTTTAGAGATGGGTCTTTTCTCTATTGGTGAGACAATGGCATTTGAGCTAACACAGTATGATAACAACTTTATTATCTACTCTTTTGGTTTCCTAATTGGTTTTTCAACTACTATGGCTGAGCCTTCTCTGACTGCAATTGCGCGAAAAGCAAAAGAGATTAGTGATGGAAAAATAAATGACTTTATACTGCGTCTCTTTGTTGCTCTTGGCGTTGCTATAGGTATCTCACTTGGTTCTTACCGCATAGTTGTTGGTGGAGAGATAGTTTATTACATCATGGCCGGATATATATTTGTCGTAGCACTTACTTTTATGGCTCCAAAATATATTATCGCTATTGCTTACGATAGTGGTGGAGTTACAACTTCAACTGTGACGGTACCTCTTGTTGCAGCACTTGGTCTTGGTCTTGCTACAAATATAGAGGGTCGTGATCCACTTATTGACGGTTTTGGCCTTATCGCCTTTGCTTCACTCTTCCCAATGTTAACAGTAATGCTCTACGGTATTATTACTGAGAGCATGGGTGTTAAGGGTATACACGAGATTGAAGAAGAGCATATTGCAGAACTTCGTCATGCACTTGAAGATGTTGAGAATATGGGTCTCTCTACAATACATGTTCATGGAACACATCAGAACCACTCATACAACATGCAGTTCTCTGCTGTCCATGTTATTGTACCTCACGAAAAAGAGGAGAGTGCACTTTTAGCAGCCAAGGAAGCTGGTGCTAGAGGAGTAACTATTATGACGGCTCACGGTATGGGACTAGAAGAGATGGGTAACTTTTATAATAGACTCCATAGTGAGTCAACTGACTCAAATCTAATGTTTTTAACACCTACAAAACATGTAAATAGAATTATTAGAACTGTTATGGATAAGCTTGATATTACAGGTGATGGTGATGGTGTTGCTTACTCATATCCAGTAAGTCACCTTAAAGGCTTAACCCTTAAGCAGAGTGACCTCTAAAGTCTATTACTTTAGTGCAAAGGAGAAAATAGAGGTCAGCTAAAACAGATCTCTGTAATCATACTTATCCAAATTTAGATAGTATTTTTTTCCTATTGTAATAATTCTCTTATCTGTCTTCGCTTGTTTTTTGAACTTATCTTTTATTCTTAGTACTTTTTTTAATGGAAGTTTTTGCTCTTTGAGGTACTTTTTAAGAGACATGATTCCAAGCCTACCTTTTTGAATTTTCTCTTCTTCAATCTCATCTTTTTCAGTCTCAATTTCTTGAATTTCTTCGTCTTGAGTTTCTTCTTCTATTTCAGCTTCTAGATGTTCCTCTTGTACCTCTGGTGAAGATAACATAAACTGCGATTGAAATGTATTTAGTATACTTTTTAGCTGCTCATCTTTATCTTTATAAATCTGTTCTATTTTAATGCGTTCAGCAATAAGCATCTGTTCTTTTTGATCTCTTAAACTTCTCGTCTCACCCTCTAGTTTCTCAACTTTTTCTTGTAACTTCGTATTCTGTTCTTCTAAAAGTTTGTAGTACTTATCGTCTGAATTGACAGCGACTTTTTTTACTTGAACTCGAGGAGATGAGGCCATGGTTTTATCTATAATCACTAACTTTACACCATTTTCTACAACACTCTTTAAAGAGCCGCGTCTTACTCTGTTATGAATCGCTTCGCGTGAAACTCCAAAGTGTACTGCTGCATCTGGTATAGTCATGTTACTCATGCTCTCCCCCTTATCTCATGTTTTCAAAAACGATAGGAGCATCCCATTCTTCTGCACGAAGCATAGTCATGACTTTTTGAAGGTCATCAAGTTTTGCACCTTTTACACGAATAGAATCACCCTCTATTTGTGCATTCACTTTTAACTTCAGCTTTTTAATCTCAGCCGTAATTTTTTTAGCCTCTTTAGTCTCGATGTAATCAACAACTTTAAAAGTCGCCTTTCTATTACCGCCAGAAGAATCTTCAACTTTTAGTTCATCGAGAACCTTTGAGGAGAGTCCCTGTTTTAAAAACTTTGCAACCACTATATCTTTAAGTGCATCGAGCTTGTTATCAGAAGAAGCAATAAGAACTAAAGTCTTTGCTTTCTCACTGTAGGTAACCTCATATGTAGTCCCTTTAAAGTCATAACGATTCGCAACTTCTCTATCTACTAAATTTATAGCATTTTTGAAGTTTTGTATATCTATTTTTGCTGTAATATCAAATGAATGTTCTTTTGCCATTTATAACCCTTTTATAACATTTAAAATAATTATAACATATTTATAACAGTGTTAGTGATAAGAGGTAGGGTAAAATTTTGTATTCTCTTACTTAATTAAAAACTAGGACTCCCATCAAAGCCAAATCCACCACCAAAATTATTTGCAAAGTTAGGATCGTTATAACCTGCGATCGATGAAGAAGAACGAAGTTTTTCTATATCTGCCTTTGAGGAAATATCTTGAGGACAGACTATTGTACATTCGTTACAAAGAGTACAATCCCACACACCATTAGTTTGGATCGTTTCAATCTTTTCGCCCGAGTCACTTTCACGTTTATCACTAACATACTTCCATACCCTTGTGAGTGCAAATGGTCCTAAAAACTCGCTGTTAACTGCATAAACTGGACAAGCACTATAGCAAGAGCCACACAAAATACAGTCACTTTGTATCTCATTTATTTTCTCATTTGCTTGTGTTAAAGCCATATTTTGACTCTCACTTGTCTGCCATGCTTTAGCTTTTGCATTAAACTCATACGACTTGTCCATATCAACAACTAAGTCCCGAATAACAGGTACATTTCTCAGAGGTTCTACTAAGTCACCATCGCTAACCTTGTAACTACAAGCCAGAATTTCTCTACCATTAACTCTCATAGAACAGCTTCCACAAACACTACTTCTACAACCACTTGAGTAAGTTAAAGAGCTATCTTGTGTTGTTTTAATGCTATTTAGTACCGCTAAGAGTGTCGTATCAACTAAATCGACTTCATACTCTACTAAGGTCTCTCTTTGAATCTTTATTTTCATACGACAACTCCCTCTTTACATATTATAGTATGCATGGCAAATTTCTCATCTTCATATGGAGTGTCAATTCTAAAATGAGCACCTCTACTTTCATCTCTTGCTATAGCACTTATTAAAATAAGACGAGAAAGCTCTAGCATATTTTTAAACTCTAAAAACTCTATTAAGTTAGTGTTATAAACTTTCGAGTTGTCTTTTGTACCCATTAGTGGTAGTTGAGATATATACTCATCCACACTCTTAAGCGTTTGCTCCAAAATCTTTTTATCTCTTGATATACCTACGTTGCTATAAAAAGTATCACCAAGTGTTTCTCTAATTTTATAAAAATCAACTTCTGGTGCTACAGAGTTTAGTGTCTCAGGAACCTCATGTTTAAGTTCACAAACACTCTTTACATTTTTTGCATACTTAGCCGCGTTTAGACCAGCTTGTTTACCAAAAACGATAAGTTCTAAAAGAGAGTTACCCCCTAAACGATTTGCACCATGAACTCTATGGTTTGCACACTCTCCTACAGCAAAAAGGCCGTTAACACAAGTTTGTGAATCTTTACCTACCTCAATACCACCCATAGTGTAGTGAGCCACCGGTTTTATGGGAATTAAATCAAATACTGGATCAATATTTTCATAAAGCTTTGCTAACTTTCGCTCTTGTGGTAACTCTTCATCTATGAATTCTTCGCCTAAGTGACGAATATCTAAAAAGATATTTTCTCCCCTAGTCATTTCATTATGAATTGCACGAGCAACTTCATCACGTGGTGCTAACTCGTTAGTAAAACGCTCTCCCTTAGAGTTGAGTAGATAACCACCTGCTCCTCTAGCACTCTCAGAGATTAAAATAGATGAACCTTTAAGTGCTGTTGGATGGAACTGTACAAACTCCATATCACTTACTCTTGCTCCTGCTCTAAGAGATGCAGCAATACCATCTCCTGTTGTTCCTGTCGCATTTGTAGAGTGCTTGTCGTATATGCGACTATATCCACCCGTTGCGACAATAACTGATGCACTCTCATACAACTCTGCTTCACCCGAACGAATATTTAAAACACTTGCTCCGCAAACTTGATTCTCTTTTGTAAGAATATCAAGCAGATATCTCTCATTAAGAATTTCAATGCCAGCCTCATTACATCTATCATAAAGTGTATGTAAAATTTTTAAGCCTGTATAGTCTTGTGCATAACAAGCACGAGGAGCTGAAGCCCCTCCAAGTGTTCTCTGTGCGATTTTAGAATCAGTTGTACGTGAAAAACAAACACCTATGTTATCTAACCACTCTACCGCGTTTGGAGCCTCTGAGCAGAGAAGTTCTATCGCCTCTGTGCTAGCTATACCATGTGCAGATTTAAGAGTATTTTTGATATGTGCTTCAACGCTATCTTCACCTGCATTACCAAGAGCCGCATTTATACCACCTTGAGCCATACATGTCTGTGATCGTGTTGGATACTCTTTTGTTAGAACTTTAACCCTTACTCCGGTCTCGTGTGCTTTTAGAGCCGCTACTAAACCCGCTCCACCTGCACCTATTACTAATACATCACATTTATTGCTCATATTTTTCCTATAATCATAATCTTTTTAAATATTTAAAGTCCATCTCATCAGAGTATATAAGATAAAAAATAGTATCTCATAACCCGTAAAGTTCCTGCGACTATAACAAACCAAATAAAATTAAGTCTTAAAACACCGGCAACTAAAGTTAGTGGATCACCAATGACAGGTAACCAAGAGAAGAGTAAAATAAAGTATCCGTACCTTTGTCCATACTCTAAACTCCAATTTCCTGTTTTGCTAGAACTTAATTTTGTTTTTGTTTTATCATACAGCCAGTATCCAAACCAGTAGTTAACAATGATGGCTAAAATATTTCCGCTAGATGCTGCAAGCATCGCATTTAAAAGAGGCATATCATTTGCCAGTGCTGCTAGAAATGCCACCTCTGAAGAGAATGGCAAAATAGTTGCAGCTAAAAATGCAGAGAAGAAGAGACTTAACTCCATCATAATTTAAATACTTGTTTCTTTAATATTATTTACTATTGAAGCAATGAGAGTATCACGAGCCTCAACAGAAGCCCAAGCGATATGTGGAGTTATATAAAGGTTATCTCTATTTTTCACACTTAGGAGTGGATGGTTTTCTCTCATTGGTTCTTTACTTAAAACATCCAAACCAAAAGAGATATCTTTCTCATCAATTATACGAGCTACAGCATCTTCATTGATGATACCACCGCGACCTAGGTTTAAAATAGTGGCTCCCTCTTTACACATTAACAACTGCTCATAGTCTAAAAGGTTATTAGTTTTTTCATTTAAAGGTGCATGGATAGTAATAATGTCACAAGTTTTTAGAAGTTCATCAAGGTTTGCTCTTTGGAAATCTTCACTGCGGTTTACTCCACTTGTTGAGTAGTAAAGAACTTTAGCCCCAAACGCGGTCGCTATATTTGCAACGCCACGACCGATACTTCCAAGACCGATTATTCCCCACTTTTTACCTTTCACTTGAGAAAATGCTTGAGAGACATCCGTAAAGATTTTACTTCTTGAATAACTTCCATCTTTGACTACTTCATCGTAATAACGAGAGTGTCCTAGAAGATAAAAGAGCATTGAAAAAGTGTGTTGGATTACAGAATCTGTTGAGTAGCCCGCTACATTTTTTACAGGAATATTGTTCTCTTTTGCCGCATTTAGGTCTACATTGTTCATACCAGTAGCAGCTATACAGATAAGTTTTAGGCTTGGGGTAGCACTCATATGTTCCGCGTTTATAACAACCTTGTTTGTAACAATAACATCACAGTTTGCTATTCGCGTTTGCACTTCCTCGGCTGAAGTTGTTTGATAAACTACTACTTCTCCTAAAGAGTTAAAAGCACTTAAATCTGTATCGCCAAATGTGAGGGCATCTAGTAAAACCATACGCATTTAATTATCTTTTATTTTTGTAATAAGCTCACGAGATTTCTCTAATGCAGCCTCGACTTCATCAAGAACAAGGGCAACAGCTAAACGTCTTCCTTTGTGAGACTCTGGCTTGGAAAATACTCTTACATAAGAGTTATCACTAAATAGGCTCTCATCTACATCTATAACAGGAGCATAGTTATGTACTTCTGACTTAAACGCGGCAGATGCACCAGCACCATAAAAAGTAAATCCTAAAGGAAGACCTAAAACGGCACGTAAGTGAAGTGCAAACTCACTTTGTGATTGTGTTATAAGTGTCACCATACCTGTATCATGTGGACGAGGAGACACTTCGGAGAAATAAACTTCATCACCTTTTATAAAGAGCTCAACACCAAAGAGACCACGACCACCAAGACCATCAGTGATTTTTTTAGCCATCTCTTGTGATTTTTGCTTTGCTACTTCACTCATCTGCATTGGTTGCCATGAAAATACATAGTCACCATCTCTCTGCTCATGTCCAATAGGCTCACAAAAAACAGTCTCTTTTCCATTACGTGCAGTAAGCATTGTAATCTCATAATCAAAATCAACAAATGCTTCAACGATTAACTCGCTAGCATCTCCACGTGCCTCTTTTGCTATTTCCCAAGACGCATCAACACCCTCTGCCGTTTTACAAATACTTTGGCCATGACCAGATGAAGACATAACTGGTTTAATAACACAAGGATAACCCATGCGAGCTGATGCTTCTCTAAGACCTTCAAGTGTTGTAACAAACTCATAAGGACCTGTTTTAAGACCTAGTGTTTCTGCAGCAAAAGTACGAATGTTTTTACGGTTCATAGTCTTGCTCACCGCGTTTGCATTTGGAATTACATTATAACCTTTATCTTCAGCTTCAAAAAGAGCATCAATACTAAGAGCTTCAATCTCAGGAAGAATATAATCTGGTTTTTCACGGTAAATTATCTCTAAAAGAGCCTCTTTATCTTGCATGTTTACAACATAAGAACGATGTGCTACATGATGTGCTGGAGCATTTTCATATCTATCAACAGCTACAACTTCAAGTCCTAAACGCTGAGCTTCAATAGCTACTTCTTTTCCAAGTTCACCAGAACCTAGTAACATAATTTTTTTTGAGTTTGATTTGAGAGGAGCAGAGAATTGCATGTAAATTCCTAATGTAAAATATTAGGAGAATTATATCGTAATGAAATTAAAGAAAATAAATTAAGTATCAAGTAGTCCTATATAACCTATCTAAACAATGTAACTTCTCTTCCATCATTAAGCATTAAATGCTATTAGCTCACCTTTTTTCAAAGAGGAGATCTGTCCACGAAACTTACGGATGTAGAAAGCTTTTTCCTCAAACGAAATATTCTGTCCCATATTTACTTTTTTCAACTCTCTCTCATAGTACTTTGTTAAGAATGTGATAAGTTCTGCCTTAAGTTCATCTTCTGTTTTTAATGTGACTATACTCTCATCAACCAAAATAGCCATAAGTTCAGGTCTATTGTGCTCACCGGAGAGTGCAAGAGAAAATTCTTGTGCATGAAACATTAACAAAGATGGATCCAGAACATCTAAAATTTGATCTATAAAACTTGGAGTCTCTAGTACTGTTTTAATCAGACTAAGCTCCCACATATCTTTATGAGAGTTTTTCTGTATAAGTGGTGCATTTCTATCATTTGAGTTATTCTTGTTTGTTACTCGGATAAAAGAGGGACTCAACCCTAAATGCGATGCAAGATAAGACTTATACTCCTCTTGCAGGATTGCTGAGAGAGATTTTAAATAAGCCGTCGCCTCATTCATTGCGGCTTCTTTGGCTTTTGGATCTCTCAAATCATAGAGTGCAATTATTTCATCTAAAACAAATTCTATAAATGGCTTTGTATTTCGAAACATAGTTGAGAGTTCTTCTAGTGCCCCATTTTTAACCATATCTGCAGGGTCTAGTCCATCTCCAAATATTACAACACCACCATTAAATCCAGCAGCACTTAGAAGTTTTGAGGCTTTTAGAGCAGCGGCTCGACCAGCTTTATCTCCATCGTAAGCCATTATTACCTTTGGCTCGCCTTTGCGTAAGAGAGGTAGATGTTCTGGCGTTAATGCCGTACCAAGAGTGGCCACCGCGTTTGTAAATCCCGCTTGGTGAAGCATAATAACATCTAAGTAACCCTCTGTTATGACTATCTCTCCCAGTTTATAAATATCTTGGCGTGCATGATGGTATGCATAGAGTAGTCGAGATTTATTAAAGTATGGTGTTTCAGGAGAGTTTACATACTTGGCTTGATGTCCTGTAATAGTTCTTCCTCCAAAACCAACCATACTTCCGTTTGTTGCATGAATAGGAAAAGTCACACGCTCAATAAAGCGAGCATATGTGTTTCTAGTCTCTTCGTTATACCCTAAAACTCCCATCTCTATAGCTTCTGGAGTACTTAACATTTGCGATTTTATAAAGTTTATAGTTCCATTTGAATCAGGTGCATACCCTATTCCAAACTTCTCAACACTACTCTCATAGATACCACGCTCTTTTACATAAGAAAGAGCCGTTGGCTTAGAGTTTAAGAGATTTATATACCAATCATTCACTCTGTCCATAAGTTGTGATTTTGGTTTGTTATGTTTGTTATCAGTATAAGAGAGTGTAAAGTTATAGTTATCTGCTAACTTTTCAAGTGCTTCAGGATAGTTAAGTTTCTCATACTCCATAATAAACTTAACACTATCTCCACCAGCTCCACAGCCGAAACAGTGGTATATCTGCTTAGAGGGACTTACAACAAAAGAGGGAGACTTTTCATCATGAAAAGGGCATGGAGCTTTATAGTTGGCTCCTGCTTTTTTCAACTCCACATAAGAGCCAACAACATCAACAACATCAAGTCGTGCCTTTAGGGCTTCTATGGAATCTTGGGTAATCATAAGGGATTATATCTTGAAGTGCTTTAAATCTTAGTATGATACTATTACCGAACAATTTGGGATATATAAATGAATTTATAATCAACATTAAGTTTAATTATCATTATTATTCAATAAGCTTATTTTAAAACTCTAATGATAGAATTGTACTTATAATTATTATAAGGAATACAGATGAAAAATATAATTACCTCTTCTCTACTTGTTGCTTCACTATCAATATCCGCTTTTGCTTACGATACAGATAAAGCTAAATCATTTAATAACTTTTATGAGAATTTTACACAAAAAGCTTGTGCAAGTTCTAAGCTCTTTATTGATGCCGATGAAGTCATGAAAGAATTAAGAAACAATACAAAAATAACCCTTCTTGATATTAGAACTCGTGGAGAGCATGCAGTTATCTCAATTGGTTTAAAAAACTCCATATATATACCAATTAAAGATCTTTTTAAAAAAGAGAACCTTGATAAACTTCCAACAGATCGAACAATTGTCGTAGTGTGTCATTCAGGTACAAGAGCTGTATTAGCGGCTATTGGTCTTAAACAAATTGGTATTGAAAACACTCGTGTATTAAAAGGTGGTCTTGTTTCGCTAGCTACTGCGAATAACCCTAGAAATGCACCTTTAAGATTAGGTATGAAAATACAGTAGATTATGCTATAATTGCACTTCGACAAAATTTAAAAGAAAGTGGGTGATGTGATATGCCTGGTATCGTACTACGTAGTGATGATAATTTTGATGCATCTTACCGCCGTTTCAAGAAGCAGACTGACCGTAACTTAATAGTTACCGAAGCTCGTGCTCGCCGTTTCCATGAAACGGAAACTGAAAAGCGTAAGAAATTCAAAATAGCTTCTCGTAAGAAAATGCTTAAGCGTCTTTATATGATGAGACGTTACGAATCACGCCTATAAGTTTTAGTCCTTCGGGGCTACAACTTAACTTCATACAAACAATAAAATCCCTTAAAAATTAAGACCTAAACCAATAAGTAATTGATAATCATTCTTTACTGGTTCAACCCCATCAGAAGCAGTTTCTGGAGTTAAAATATAATCCCATACACCTGTAATATCCAAGTCTAACCAAGATGTTAATTCATTTTCAAATGTAAGCAGCATATGATGTTTATAAGTACCTGCGGATTCATCAGCATAAGTAAGTGCATAATTATATGTAATATCTGTAATTTTAGTTAGCTCTATTTCATACATTGTGCTTAATGCCATTGCTGGAGAGTACGAAGATAACTCCTTACCATCATCTACTGTATCATGCTTTGTATACAAAAATGCTGGACCACCCGAAACACTCCATTTAGTTTTTTTCGTATCTATAAAAGTGTAACCAAGACCTGCACCAAGCGTAATCTGCTGCTCAATATTTTTATACTTATCTGTATAAAGTTCACTAAAAACAGGTGTCCAGAAAAAATTACGACTTAAGTATCTATCATATTTTTGATTAAAACGATGATCATTAGCTGTTTCTTCATCATCTTTAGCTGTTATACGGCCCAAGTAATCAAAAGAAAGACGAGAGTTAGCTGTACGTCTCTGTATCTTTACCTGAGTGCTATAGTCATATTGATTTGTATTTCCACTTCTTACATCTATATGTAATGTCGCTTTTGCAGACCAAAAGTTTTTCTCATACTTTCCATCAGGAGCAAAAGAAACGATCTCAGTTTTTTTAAACTTAAATTTTTCCTTTCCCTGGATAATAGTCAACTCATCCCCTTTTAAACGCAATATCCCGGGAAATGAAGCTATATTTTCAATATTAACACTTATTATATGATAACTTTTTATCTGCACAACATTATTAAAATCAAAAGTGTATACACCTATTTCATCACTATCGAACTCTAAATCATCGTCATAAAGGGCCTTTATCTCTCCCTTAAACCATTCACCCGACTTTGTTTGTACCCAGTCATATTTAACAGGTGAGGGGGATAAGTCTGCCCATTTCTCTTGTATTTTCGATATATCTACTTTACCCTTGTCATCAATAACTTTAATTACCTCACCAACTGAAACTTTTCCAACTTTTTTAGTATCGGTCTCTTTGGCATGTTTACGAACCTGATCATCACTGAATCCAGACTTGTCCTTTACAATTATAATATCTTCTTTAGGACGCTCTACATCTTTGGCTGTAGATGCCACAAGTGTTACCGTGGAATTTGTATCTTCATTATTATCTAGGTTCTCTGCTATAAGAGATAATATTAATAGATTAAAGAGTAAAAAATATTTCATAGTTTTCCATACATTTCATTGTAAAAATTGAGTGCATATCTATCACTCATACTTGCTATATAATCCGCTATTACACGGTGTTTTTTACGATATTTTAATTGCTCTGCATAAAATGAGGGCAACATTTGTTCTTCTTCCATGAGCCCTTTATAAAGACCCTTGATAGCTTGTTTACCAGCATACATCTTACGAACTATATTTTTATGTTGATACATTTTAGTAAACATAAGTTTTTTGAGTTTTTTGAGTTTAGTCTCTAGCTCTGGTTCCATTCCTATTGGTGTTTCATTGGAGCTATCTTCAAGTCTAGGTTTAGAGTAATCAAGAAGAGAGTAAACAAGATGGTTTATGAGGTGTGAGCTGAATCTATAACGAAACATCTCATCATTCTCTTCGCCAACACCTTCCAGAGAGACCTTCTCTAAAATCTCACACACTAACTCACTCTCTTTTAGGTCTTCAAAACTAATGATTCCAGAGTTAACACCGTCGTCTATATCATGACTTGTATAGGCTATCTCATCAGCTCTATCAACTATCATTGCCTCAAACGATGGGTGTTTGTCAAGATTAAACTGCTCATGAATAGACTCAGGTAAAAAAGACTTACGGTAAGGATAGGAGTGTTTTAAAATTCCTTCTAGGGTAGCAAATGTAAGATTTAAACCATCAAAGTTTTTATAACGTTTTTCTAGTTTTGAAACAACCCTAAAGCTCTGAAAATTATGCTCAAATCCATTTGTAAAACCATCATCTTTTAAACACTCATCTAAAGTATCACCACCAACATGACCAAAAGGGGTGTGCCCTAAGTCATGTGCAAGGGCTATAGCTTCAGCCAAGGACTCATTTAGTCCAAGCGTCGTAGTAATAGAACGAGCGATCTGAGAGACCTCTATGGAGTGTGTTAATCGAGTACGAAAAAAGTCACCCTCGTGATTTAAAAAGACCTGTGTTTTATACTCAAGTTTTCTAAACGATCCAGAGTGAATAATTCTATCTCTATCCCGTGCATATGGGTTACGAAAATCTTTGTCTATTTTATAAAATCTATTGCTACTCTTCATTATGCTTTTTTAATAAACTCTGTTTTTAAAAAGATTTTAGTTCCATTTACACGACCTTCAACATGACCTGCATCACCAGGAGCAAGTCCTATACGAGTTACTGTTGTACCGCGTTTAGCAGTAAAACCAGCACCTTTAACCTCTAAGTCTTTAAGTATAGTAATGCTATCTCCAGCTTGAAGTTCAACACCATTTGCATCTCTGTAAACAAGTTTGTTTGCTTCCGCGTTTACTGCTTGTTCTGCTAGCTTCAGCTCATCCTCTTCAAGATACATCATATCTATCATATCTTGAGCACCAAGGCGATTAAAAAGAATATAAGTCATTACTTTAGCCGCTGGTGTTTCACTCCACATAGAATCATTTAGACACTTAAAATGGTTTTCATCTAAGTCACCACTTTGTATCTGTATATTACAATTTGTACATAAACATACTGACTGATCAACACTACCATCACTTACAGGTAGTTCTACTAAAATAACTCCATCTTCACTACCACATAATTCACATACACTACTTCTAAGATTCGACATTTAATGCCTCACTGTATTGAACTTTAGTTCTTATCATCTTTTTTCCTTCTTATTCATTTATAAAACTTTTTTAGAGTGACTTTTCTACAGCTATTAACTCGACTACACCATCATACATATCTTGAACACACTGAACTTCGCTAACACCAAGACGGCGTTTGTTAGAGATATCATAAACACCACCTTCGCTCTCTGAATGCTCTCCGTGAATACCCCGAATTTGAAGATGGTGTTTGTCACAAATAGCTTTAAACTTATACATATTTTTTGCTAGTTTGGGAACTGCAATATGCACACTTGCTCTCATGGCCGTACCAAGATTTGTAGGGCAAGAAGTGATATATCCTAAATGCTCGTTAAATGCAAATTTAATTTTCTTTTCTAACGCACCAATAGCCATTGTTAAACGAGTAAATACTTCTTTAATATCTCCACCATTTTGCATAGAGATAATACGTAGTTCATCTTCTTCATTTACCCATACTAAAAATGTTTTTTCATCATTATGGTAAATTCCACGTCCTAGTGGCCAGTTTCTGTTGAGTCCAGCTGTTTCTAAAAATCTATCTCCAGCTTTAAACAAAAAGTGATCTGCAATTAAAGAAGCACTAACATCTTCACTCATACCATCTATTGGATAGTACTTACCCGATAAGTTACCCTCTAATGAGCCCAAAGCATCCGAGACACATTTTTCAACTAGGTTTCTCTGCTCATCTGATATAGCAGGCCCAAGTGGAAGTTGATCTAAATTTCTACCAACTCTAATTCTTGTAGAAACTATAAACTTTCCTTCTGGGTCTGGATTTGGAGCATTTAAATCATCTGGATTGAGATTGCTTTTATGCATATCATCTTTTGAAAATCCATGATATTCTTTAATTATAGGGTCAAAGAATGATCCAAAAGTTGTATAAGATTCTTCATCACCCGCATAAGCACCTATGCCACTATCAGGGTTTTTAACACCTGAATTAACTATATCTAAGATAGTAACACCATTAGCAGTTTTCTTATCTTTTAATTCTTGAAATACTTCTTTTGTTAAGTACTTTGCCATGAGAGATTTATGTTCTATTGTAAATATCGGATAGTGCAATTAGTTTTCCTTTTTATGCCTGCTTAATAACAGTCCCGACACCTTCGCTTGTTAGAATTTCCAAGAGTATAGAGTGTTCTACTCTACCATCTATTATGTGTGCTTTTTCAACCCCACCACGTACAGCTTCTAAACAAGCATCCACTTTAGGAATCATCCCACCTTGAATTGTTTCATCAGCTTTAAAGGTATCTATTTCAGCTTCTGTCAAAGTTGTTAAAAGATTTTTATCTTTGTCTAAAACACCAACTATATCAGTCATAAATATAACTTTATCAGCTCCAATTTCTGCAGCTATTCTACTTGCTGCTAAATCTGCATTTATGTTAAAGCCAGGATGATCTATATCATCCCCTGAGGCTATTGGAGCGATAACAGGGATGAATTTATCTTCAAGTAGCTTGTGGATAACACTTGCATCGACACTGGTAATATTGCCAACTAAACCATATTTACCATTTGCTTTAGGCTCTGCACCAATAAAACATGCATCCTTACCACTTATACCGATTGCTTTTCCACCATGTTTATTTAAAAGAAGTGTTATCTCTTTGTTGATACTTCCACTTAAAACCATCTCAACAACTTCCATAACCTGCTCATCAGTTACTCTCATGCCATCTATAAATTCACTTTTTATTTGGAGTTTATCAAGCATCTTGTTAATTCTATTTCCACCACCGTGAACAATAACAGGCTTAATTCCTACAAGATAGAGCAAAATAATATCTTGTGCAAACTTATCTTTTAAAACAGGATTAATCTGTGCAGACCCACCATACTTGATAACAAAAATTTTATTTGCATATCTTTTAATGTAAGGAAGCGCTTCAAGAAGAGTCTTTGCTGTTTCTATTTTAGTTATCAATGTTACTTATCCTCATCTTTACTAAATTTTATATCTTCATCTGCTGCTTTTCTATCGTGCTTCGTCTTATCAAATGCTTTTTGTGCTTCATCTTCGTTATAGTTTCTACACTCTACGGGGACTGTAGCCAAAGGATCTGATGCTATTTGATCACACATACTCGCATTTATAGTTATGTTTGAGCAGCCACTAAAAGCAAACGCGGCTAGTAGGTAAAATTTCCACATCTATTTATCCTTTTTTCTTAATTATTAGGTCAAGGTATTTTTTAGGAGTGACTCTCGTCATCTCTTGAGCTAGCCATCTTATTTGAAAAAATGCAGCACCACTATCACGAAGTGTCAAGTAATTTTTGAGGCTTCTAAGGTTAAACGTTACAACCATATCAACTTTTACATTATCGGTAATAATATGCTTAAAAGCGTCGCCGACATTGCGTTTTTTCTTTCCAGATTGAAGTGCATCATAGAGTGCTTGTGCATCTCCTTGATACTCTTGGATAAATGGAATTGAACTTTTTGCTACTGCGATAGAGTGGAAGTCTTCTACTACTTTTGACTGGTAATCAAGCTTATCATACATGCCAGCAATCTCAAGAGTGTTATATGCCGCGTTTGTAGTTACGAACATATCAAACTCTAAGACTTTATCTATAAAAAATTGTTTATCTCCACCATGTTTTGAAGCTACAAAAGCATTTATAATACCACTCATAGTGTAACGAGTACTTCTAACACTAATGGCTTGAAGACGGTGACGAGCATGTTCTTGTAAAACACCACGTGAAGTTCCACGGATAAGAAAACTCAGATTTGCATGTTCGAGGATTGAGTGATGAAAGTATGTCCAAGCCAAATTATCAAGGAGTTCGGAGTCATCTATGGCGTTTAGCTCATCACACATAGGAGCAGTTGGCATAGTATGCTCTATATTTTTTATAATATCATTTTCTGAGTTAGTAAAAGAATCATAACAGGTACGAGCAGCACTTTCAGCCACTCCTATACCCGTATCTTGTAATAAAACAACCTCTGGTTTAGAATATTCAATACCATACATATTTTCCATAGCCACTTCCCAAAATTAACATGGTGTTATTTTACTATAAAAAACTTATAATTACTAGTTTCATTTTAAGTCTACTTTATGTCAGAAATATCAAGTATTTTTAATTTCTTTGCTTCATCTAAAGTAAGCGCTTTAA
>CAZPRE010000010.1:0-21537 GCA_964588875.1 uncultured Sulfurimonas sp.
ACTTTGGTTCTAAGAAATTTAAACAAGATGTTATAGCTGAAATCGTGGCACTTCTAAGTTTCTCAACTCTCAAAAATGGTGATTTACTAAGTTCATACATATTTACAGATAAAATGATTTCACACTCAAAACCTAGTAAAAAACTTCATCAGGTTCAGCGTTTAACAGAGGAAATTTTAGATTTTGATGCTCTTAATCAAAAGGTTGATTTTAAGGTTATGGCTGACACCCTTTACAAACATTTAAGAAGAAAGTCTCTTATCTTAGTAGTAGGTGATTTTTTTGAAATCCCTGACTTTAAATTATTGGCAAAAAAACATGAAGTAGTAGCTATTATAGTACGCGATAGACTTGAAGAAAATCCACCAAAAATGGGCTTTTCATCTTTAATAGACCCAGAAAGTGGAGCGGTTTTAGAGGGTGATTTTAACTCCTCTTCTGTAAACTCATATGCTGCAAAAGTCGCCGCACATGACCATGAACTCTACAATACTTTTAGAAAACATCAGATTAGGTTTACAAAAATCTATACGGATTCTTATGCTGGTGTTGAACTCCGACGTCTATTTGAGGGAAGATAATGCAAAATTACGATATCCCACTTCATGACATAAAACCTATAATCGAGGTACAAGAGTACTCTTTTTATTATCTGATAGCACTTGTCGTTGTTGCTACTTTTTTACTTTTATCAGCACTCTATTTTTTATTTAAATGGTACAAAAGTAGAAATGCTTTTAATCTAAGAAAAGAGCATTTGAGACTTATTAACGCGATAGACTTTGAAGATACAAAAGCCGCAGCTTATGCATTCACATTTTATGGTTTAAGCTTTAAAGAGGATAGTCCAAGACACTCTGAAATGTATAAAAATTTGACACAGAGACTTGATGGGTATAAGTATAAAAAAGATGTAGATGTCTTTGATAGCGAGACAGTAGGATATTTAGAACTTTACAAGGAAATGCTAGATGTATGATGGTGTTTTTGGGGCTCTCTTTGATGGTTTATTTTTTGAATTTCCAAGAATGGGTTTTGTAGTCTTCTTTTTTATAGCTTGTGAAACACTATGTAAAATGAAACTACCATCTCTTTATTTTCCTCATACAAGTCAGTTTATGAAACAAACAGTATCGGCTTCTAAACTTCTGTTTTTTCTTAAATGGATAGCGATTATCATGATGATATTTGCACTGATGTCACCTGTAAAAGATGAACCTTATGAGTTAGAGCCTAAAGATGGATATGAGATAGCTCTTATCCTAGATGCTTCGCAGTCCATGCAGGCAAAAGGTTTCGACAGCTCAAATCCAAATCTTAATAGATTTGATGTTGTAAAAAATATAGTAAATGATTTCATAGAAAAACGAGGCAGTGACAATATAGGTTTAGTTGTGTTTGGTGAGTACTCTTTTATAGCCTCTCCACTGACTTATGATGAGAACATCTTAAAAAGAATTGTTTCACAACTCCAAATAGGAATGGCTGGAAAATATACAGCCCTTTATGAATCACTTGCACAAGGTGTAAATCTCTTAAAAATGACAAAGTCTAACTCTAAGGTGGCTATTTTACTTACAGATGGTTTCTCAACTGTTGGAGTTGATAAAATTCCACTTGATGTGGCACTTGACTTGGCTAAAAAAGAGGGCATAAAAGTTTATCCTATTGGTATAGGTTTACCTCATGAGTATAATCAAAAAGTATTATTAGAAATTGCAGAGGGAACAGGTGGAGTCGCGTTTGGAGCGGCAAATTCTAGTCAGCTAAAAGACATATATAAAAAAATAGATGAGTTAGAAACTTCAGAGATAAAAAATGAGACTTTTACTTATCTTCAGTATTACTATTTTTATCCACTATTTTTAGCATTCTTCTCTCTAATGCTTTATGTTTATTTGAGAAATAAAAGGGGTGCAAATTGAATCTTTTACATCCTGAGGTTTTATACCTTCTTCCACTCCTTATTATTTTATTTGGATTTTTACTTACTCAAAAAGAGGCTGAGGCCCACTTCTTTAGCCAAGAGGTCATGGATAAACTTAGAGTAAGTGCAAACAGCTTAACTCTAAAGGCTAGAAATGGACTCTTTTTTCTTATAGGTTTGTTAATGCTTGTAGCTCTGAGTGGTCCCGTTATAAATGAGGGGACTGTTGAAGTTAAAGCTAAAAGTGCAGATATCATGATAGCTCTTGACATCTCAGACTCAATGCTCGCAGAAGATGTATATCCTAACCGATTGAAGTCCGCTAAACAAAAGGCTATAGAGCTTTTAAAAATGGCACCTACTCAGAGAATAGGAGTCATGGCGTTTGCAAAAAACTCCTATCTTGTGTCACCTTTAAGTTTTGATCATGGAGCAGTGAGCTTTTTACTCTCCCAACTTAGCACCACTTCTATTACAGAAAAAGGAACCGACTTTATAGCAATGCTAAACGCGGTTGATGGTGCTGGCAAAAAAGGTACGAAGAAGTATCTCTTAATTCTAAGCGATGGCGGAGACAAGAGTGATTTTAGCAGTGAGTTAGAGTATGCAAAAGAGCATAATATAGTTATTTATATACTTGGAATAGGGACTGAAAAAGGTGCACCTATTAAGATGAAAAATGGTAGTTTCATTAAGCAAAATGGAGATATTATTATCTCTAAATTAAATGAGAATATCTCAGACTTAGCGACAAAAAGTGGTGGTGTTTACATAGAAAATGTAAATTCAGACCTAGATATAAAAACGATGCTACAAGAGATAGAAAACAGTGCCGATGAGAAAGAGCTAAAAAGCGAAGAGGTTCAAAAGTTTATACCTCTCTTTTATTTTCCTCTTGGTTTAGCACTTTTTATACTTTTAATAGCGACAAGTTCAATGAGTAAACGCGAGAGTGTCTCTTTACCATCTCTAATTCTTCTTGGTCTTCTTTTCGCTAATCCAAACGCGGAGGCAGGACTTTTAGACTTTATGGAGCTAGATAAGGCTAAAAAGGCTTACGAGAGTGGAAACTATGAAGAGTCTCAGGGTATTTATCAAAAATATACAGATAGTGTAAAAAATAGCGAGACAAATTTTAATGTTGGAAATACTCTGTATAAACAAAAAAAGTATAAAGAGGCGATAGAATCATATAAACAAGCTACTTTTGATGATGAGTCTGGGCGAGCGAATAATTATGCAAATATAGGAAATTCTTACGTTAAGCTAAAAGAAGATGAAAGTCTCCAAAAGGCACTTGAAGCATATAAAAAATCTCTAGATATTATAGAAGATAAAGATACAAGAGAAAATTATGAGGCTGTCCATAAAGCTATAGAAGAGAAGAAAAAACAAGAAAAAAAGAATAAAGAAGATAAAAAACAGAATAAGAAAGAGCAAAAAAATAAAGATAAAAAAGAAGACTCCAAAGATAATCAAAAGAGTGATGAGAATAAAGATTCACAAGATAAAAAAGATTCTGAGCAAAAAGACTCTGAACAAAAGGATTCATCTTCATCTGATTCCAAAGACTCAAAAGATAAAAAATCTCAAAATAAACAATCAGATAAAGAGAATCAAAAAAATGATAAGTCCAAAAGTGATGAGCAAAAAAAGCAAGATGCTAAAGATAAAGATGATACTTCGAAGAGTGAAGACACGAATCAAACAAAGGCCGAACAAGAGAAGCAAGGCTTAAAAGAGTTAGATAAAAAAGAAGAGAATGATAGTAAGTCAAATAGCGCATCAAGTGCTATGCCAAGTGCAGCTCAAGAGCAGATGAGTGATGAAGAAGAGAGAAAGTGGCTAAAGCGATTAAACTCTCAGCAAAACACATATATGTATATGTTAAATAATCAAGAAGCAAAGGAAAATACTCAAGATGAAAAACCTTGGTAAAATAATAATACTTTTAATACTTATAACTTCAAACAGCCTCTTTGCAGGTGTTGTAGCAAAGGTAAACTCTCAAAGTGTATCAGCTGGAGAGATAGTCACTCTTAGCTTAATTTTAAGTGGTGAAGATGTAAGTAAGCCAAGTCTCTTTAAGGTTTGTGGTTATGATGTGGTGTCTACAAGTTCTCAAACAAGTATAAAGATGGTTAATTTTGACTATCAAAAGTCTTATATACTCTCGTACAAGTTTATGCCGCAAAAATCTTGTACGATTCAACCAGTAGAGATAGAGATTGATGGCAAAACAGAAAAAAGTGAAGCTATAAAAATAGAAGTGAAGGCTGTCTCAAAAACTATTGATTCAGATTTTGAACTAATTTTAAAGACAGATAAAACTGGTCTATTTGTAGGGGAGCCTTTTGATTTAACACTACTATTTAAACAAAAACGCTCTACTGAGGTTGTAGATAGTAAGTTTGTTGGACCAGACCTTAAAGGTTTTTGGGTGAAGGGTGAGAGCAAACCTGTTGGATATAATGAAGATGACTCCACAGTTACAAAAATTGTCTATACAATGGCACCGCAACGTGAGGGTTCTTTAAAAATATCCCCAGCTCAGATGAGAATAGCAACTCGTTCTAGTACAAAAGACTCTTGGGGCTCATGGAGACCAAACATTAAATGGCGAGCATACTTTTCAAATGATTTAAATCTTAGTGTGTCAGCTCTACCAGCAGGTATATCTTTAGTCGGAGATTTTAATATTAACGCAATAGTCGATAACAAAGAGATAAATCCAAATGAGGCATTAAACATCACTTTGGAAGTAGGGGGCAGTGGGAATTTTGAAGATATTATAAACTTTAAACCTTATATAAATGGAGTGAGTGTTTTTGATGAAAAGATAGTTTTAAATGACAGAGGGTTGACACAAAAAATTGCCTTTGTCTCAGATGAAGACTTTACAATACCTGCATTTACTCTAAGGTATTTTGATCCAAAAACTAAAGAGATTAAAAATATAACAACAGATAAAATCAGTATTAAAGTAAAAAGTGAAAAGAAAAAAGAGCTCGTCCTTAAAAGAGATGAAAAAGAGGTAACTGAAGTTAAGGTTGTAAAAGCAGTAGAAGTAATTCAAACTGGACTCTCAAATAGTTTTATAGGAATTATATTTTTTGGTGGTTTGATTATGGGTATTGTTATTACTCTTTTAAAACCTTGGAGAATCTTCACTCGTGAAAAAACTGTTTCAGTAAAAGACCCAAAAGTACTGTTAGTGAAATTAATGCCATTTAAAGATGATAAAGTAGTGCAAGACTTAATAGATATATTAGAAAAAAACATATATTCAAACGCGGGTATTACACTTGATAAAAAAGTTGTTAAAGATCTTGTAGAAAAATACGATATTAATTAAGGTTAAGCCTTAGTCTAATATATCGTGAAGAGTGTTTCCATCTGACATAGCCTTGTTTACCTTTTCCCACTCTTCGTTCTTAATACTCTGTTTAAGAGTTTTAAGTTCATCTTCAAAGAGTTCAATCGCTTCTAATAGGTTTGACTTGTTGTGTTTAAAAATATCTTCCCACATATAAGGTGAACTTTTCGCCAAACGACTCATAGAACGAAATCCACCAGCGGCAAGTGCTAAAATATTGTGCTTGTTCTCTTGTTTCATAACAGTGTTTGCAATTGAGTAAGAAATGGCATGAGGCATATGTGAAATAAATGCCGCATGACGGTCATGTTCGTGAGATTTCATAAAATATTTTCTCATTCCAAGATTTTTAAAGATTTTTTTAGCAACTTTTCTCTGTATTTCGCCACTATTTTCTAAATCGCAAAGAACGACAACCTTATCATCATAAAGACCCTCAATAGCTGCGTTTGGTCCAAAATTCTCTGTTCCTGTCATTGGATGTGCACCAACAAAGTTTTGACGGATATGGGGAGGTATAGAGTTCATTATAAGCTCTTTTGTACTTCCTAAGTCAATAATTGTTGTTGAATCGTCTACATCTGTAAGACTTTTAAGAACTGAGATAACACCATTTACGGGGATAGCGAGAAAAATTACGTCATAATCCTTTAACTCTTCGAAGGGAATAAATTTATCAACTAGACCGAGTTTAATTGCTTCTTCTCTATGCCCTTTATTGTGATCTGAACCAACAATCGTTGTAATAAAATCAAGCTTTTTTAAACTAAGGGCCAGTGAACCACCCATTAAACCTAAACCAACGATTGCTACATTCATATATATCTCATTTTTAATTATATTTAATGAAGAAATTATACTGAATTTACCTAATATTAACTACATTGTAGATAAAATCTCTTCTTAATTTAATAACTAATGGATTTTAATGAAAATACTTTTAATACTTTTTCTTTTTTTAATAACAACAAACTCTTTTGCTCAAGTAATAAAAACAATTAAATATGATGGAATGGTTCATATCTCAGAACCAGTTGCTCTTAGGATGATAGACTTTGAAGCAGGTGATGATGTAGATAGTAAAATGATTGATTCAGCGATTAAAAAGTACTTTAAACAAGGTTATTTTAATGATGTTTGGGTTGAAATAGATGATGCAGTATTAATATTTTATTTTAAGGAGAAGCCTATTATCTCTCAGATTGAACTCAAGGGTTGGAAAGAGAGTGATGAGGATGTTAAAGATACCGTTATTCAAATTAAAAAAGGTTCTCTTTACAATGAAAGAAAACTTGAAGCAGCTAAAAAAAGAATTGTAGATGCCATAAGTCAAGAGGGAAAAATAGACAGTGTTGTTGAGATTCAAAAAGAGTATCTTGAAAATGGAAGTATTAAAGTCACCTTTCTTGTAAATGAGGGTGAAGAGATTACTATTACTAAACTAGATTATAGTGGTGTATCAGAGCTAGACCCTAGTGGATTCAATACTGTAATAGCGAATAAAGAACATCAGTGGATGGGTTGGTTCTGGGGACGTAATGATGGAAAAATGTCTCTTGGAGATTTAGGGTACGATAATCTTAGAATTCGTGATTACTATATGCAAAATGGTTATCTTGATGCTAAGGTAAACGATCCATTCGTAAGAGTTAATTTTAACCATTATACATCCGACATCAGTTATGAGATTACAGAGGGTGAACAATATGAAATTAGTGGCATATCTATCTCTCAAGCAACTCATGTTATTGATGATGAAAAACTTAAAGATATAATGGAGTTAGAGGTTGGAGAAGTTTTTAACATTAAAACTTTTCGTGAAGATTCTGAACGCATTAAAACTCTTATTGCAGACCTTAGTTATGCCTTTGTGCAAGTGGTTCCAGATTTAAGAAAAAATAAAAAAGATGATACAGTTGAAGTTGTCTTTCGAATCACTCCTGGCTATAAGGTGAACATTAGAAATGTTATCATCTCAGGAAATACAAGAACACTTGATAGAATTGTGAGACGTGAACTCTATTTAGGGCCTGGAGATAAGTACTCTTTAACAGATTTAAAAGATTCTCGTAACTCACTTGGACGTCTTGGTTACTTTGATGGTAGTACTATTGAAGAGAAAAGAATAGATAATCAAACTATGGATCTAATTGTTAAAGTAAAAGAAGCACCAACTGGAAATATTCAACTTGGTGGTGGTTATGGCTCTTATGGTGGATTATTAGTTAGTGTTGGTGTAAATGATAGAAATGTTTGGGGTTCTGGAATAAATGTAGGTGTTAAGGCCGAACAGTCAGAAACTACACAAAACTATTCTTTTAATATTTCAAATCCAAGACTTAACGATAGCGATTTTAGTGGTAACTTCTCTATATTTCAATCATCATATGTTTATACTGATTACACTGTTAATACTGATGGTGTAAATGTTGGTACTGGGCATAGATTTTCACGACATATTACCGGTTATATAGGGTATGGATTTTCCCAAAATAATTATGAGTATGTTGATGAAAATTTAACAGAACTTGAAAAATTTTATCGTGAACCATATGCTAAAAGTAGCATTACTATAAGTGCTAAGTATGATGATACAGATGACTTTTATCTTCCACGTGAGGGCTTTTCACTTTCACAAAGTTTTGAAAAAGCAGGACTGGGTGCAGATGCAAACTTTTTAAAATCACGTACATCATTTGGTAAGTTTATAGGTCTTGAAGAATATGTAGGCTTTGATGCTATCTTTAGATATAAGGCTCGCTTTAATGCAGTTGTAGATAATGGTTATATCCCGATTGCTGAGAAGTTTTATATGGGTGGTATTGGAAGTGTAAGAGGTTATGAGTCCTACTCAATCTCTCCTGAAAAAACACTTTCAGATGGTGAAATTGTAAGAATTGGTGGTAAACAAACCTTCTCAAACTCAATAGAACTTAGTATGCCACTAGTCCCAGCTGCAAAAATGAGAATAGTAACTTTTGCAGATTGGGGTTTTATTGGTGATAACTCTTTAGATGATTTCTCTCGTGGTGGTTTTGGAGCTGGTTTAGAGTGGTTTTCACCAGTTGGACCGATTCAGATTATGTTTGCTTCACCGCTTAATGAGCAAGTTGGAGATAAAACATCAAGCTTTGAGTTTACAATGGGACAGAGATTCTAGAACTGAACTACAATCTCTCTGTCACAATCTAATCTACTTACTGCATCTTTGCTTAGGTAGAGCTCAGTATCTGAACTCACGCTAAGCAGACCATCTTTAAAATCTAATTTAAAATCTATATTTCTTGGCTTATGTGAAAGTAGGGCGATACTGAGTGATAGAAGATAACTCAGTGTATTAAGTGTCCTCTGATTAGGAAGAAGTACCTCATACTTTTCTCTATGAGTAGATGAGGGTAGCTTCTTTTTAGCATACTTATTAAGAGTAGATATAAGAAGTACCTGAGAATGGGTGAAACCATACTCTAATGCACTCTGAATGAGGTAATAACTATGTTTATTCTGAGAGTAGAAGTGTATATTACTTCCAGCAGGATAAAGTTTAGCTGCAACTCCTAAATCATATCTATATTTTACATCTATATTTAGATATTGATACATTAAATCAAATAGTTTTTTACTAAGAGAATTTAGTTGATTTGAAAAGTTGCTATCATTAACATGAGCATCTAAAAGGTATCTAATAGATGTATTATAGTTTGCAGGAAGTTTGTCTTTTGAATTTCTTAATAGGTCTGAGAGATAAACCCCTTCTCTTACTCCAACACCACTTGTAATGGCATTTTGTAGAGATAGCTTATTGAGAACTCTATCTAAGATAAGAGCACCAGGTTTGATAACATCTAATCTGTTGCTTTTAATCCCCAAGTTTAGTAATTGAGATTCGTCTGCTTTTAAAACTTCTGTAATGAACACTTGCAGTTTTTCGATTTGATATTCATAAGCATGGAGGTTATTAAGAGGGTATCTCTCAATCTCCATAATAGCACAAGAGACTGCTCTAAATGTCCCACCTATACCAATGAGTGTCTGAGCATCAAAGTCATTTATAGCCTCTAATTTAAGGTCTATATATTTTCTAGCCTCTTTGATGAGACCCTTATCAAAATAAAGTTCTTTGAGTCTAACTGTACCTAGTTCTAAAGAGACTGTTTTGGAAACATCCTTAGAATTAATGAGAGTAAATTCTGTAGAACCACCACCAATATCAATGCTGATGGCACTTTTTTGTTCAGGAAGAAGATTAGCACAGGCTACTGCACCAAGATATGCTTCTCTCTGTCCATCTATAATCTTTATATTGAGTTTAAGTTTATCATTAACTTTTTGGAGAAATTCTTTTTTGTTGGGTGCATCACGAAGAGCTGATGTTGCAACGCAGAGTACTTTTCGTGCTTTAAGTGAGTTGCTAATACTTAGAAAGTTAGAGAGTGCATCAAATGTTCTTTGCATGGGAATCTCTTGAAGATTACCATCATGTTGATATGCATTTTCAGAAAGTCTTACCTTTGATTTCTCTTCATGTAAGAGGTGGAATGCAAAACGGGATGTTCTTTCATAGACAACCATTCTAACAGAGTTAGAACCTATGTCTATGACAGTTACTCTTTTTGCCAAAGTGTTATACTTCTTTTTCTAAGTTTTTAAATTTAAATTGAAGTTCCGCGATAGATTCTACATTGTCTTTATCTGGAACTATACAGTCTACTGGACAGACAGAGATACAAGCTGGTTCATCATAAACACTTACACATTCAGTACAGCGATCTGGGTCAATATAATAGATAGGATCTCCCTCTTCTATTGCTATTGTTGGACATTCTTCACGACAGGCATCGCATGCGATACACTCGTTATTTATTAGTAGAGCCATTAAAAAACCTTATATATTATCTTCTATAGTTTATGTGTCCGATTTATATCAAAATAAAGCTTTATTTTTTTTTAAATACTACTTATGTTTTGGTAATATACAAGAAAGTTTAGAATTTAGCTGAAGTGATGCTATTGTACCTTCAATATTATCACTTCTATTTTTCAGAGAAATGGTTGAGCCTAATGCATCTGCTGCACTTTTTGCTAAGAAAAGTCCAAGTCCTACACCAGATTTATTACCCTGTCTCTTAAATGGTGCAAAAAAATCAATACTTTCATCAATTCCACACCCTTCATCTATAACTTCTATAAGTAGACCTACATTATCTTGAGTACTTCTGAGCATTACTGATTTTTCTTTAGGAGTAAATTTAAGTGCATTTTGTAAAAAGTTTTGAACAACTTGATTTAAAAGACTTACCTGCAAAGTAGCCATGAAACCACTAGGTTGAAAACTCATATCTAATATTTTGCCTTCACTTTCTGCTAGAAGTTTAAAATCATTTGCTTTTTGTTTGAGTACCTCAATAACATCTACCTGCGTTGGTTTTTCAAGTTGAGCACCTTCTTGACGACCCATATTCAATATGTTTGAAACAATAATATTCATTTCATCAACTGTTTTATTAGTGATTTTTAGAGCCTCAATGTATTCCTCAGGTGTTCTTTTTTTGATAAGTGTAACTTGGTTTTTTAACTTAATTACGGCTAAGGGTGTTTTTAACTCGTGAGCTGTCCCAATAAAGAGTTCTTTTTGATACTTTACAAAGTTTTGAATTCTTGAAATAAGGTGGTTAATAGTAACACCCAGTGGTTCAAACTCTAAAGGTAGTTCTTCTATTTTAATAGGTTTCATAAGGTGTTCATTCATGTTTGAGAGTCGAGCACTCAATGTTTTAACGGGTGAAACAAGCATTTTTGAAAGAGCGATAGCATAGATGATGACAAGTAGAAAACCTACAATATTAATTATAAATATATAGTTGAGTATTTTAGCTAATAGTATTTTAGTTGGAGTAATCTCTTTAGTTACTTTGAGATATGAAATATCTTGTATATTAAAAGGGTAGAGTAGTGTTAGATATGTGTGATGCTTTTTTGTAACTTCATAAAGATCTATATCTGTGTGTGGAGCCTTTAAAACTACAACTTCAACATTAGGTGACATGAAATTTTCATTTATGAAATAATCATCCATCTGCATAATAGATTTATTATTAGAAATATTTTTTGCATATTGAAGCAGCTCTTGGCGTTTTTCATCATAGATGGATCTTTCAATATAAAAGTAAAGAAAAGATGAAAATATGAAGATTAAAATGGCTGATGAGAATAGTAGTTGAAATAAAAATCTTTTTCTAATACTGCGTTTAGTAAACATAACTTACCTTGTAATTTATAGTTGTTTATAATTATAACTTAGTAAATTTAAATAAAAGAATTTGAAGGGGTCTTGGTTTGAATGGTGTGTAATTCTCCCACCCAAAGGGTGAAAGCTTTATAGAATGATATTAATTAATTTCTTTTGGAAAACAAAATCTATAACCACGACGACGAACAGTCTCGATAGTTGTAATTCCTAATGGTTTGTCCATTTTTTGTCTAATTTGATTAATAGCAACTTCAATTACATTTGGAGTTACTAATTCTGGTTCTTCCCAGATTGCGTCAAGTAATTGCTCTTTAGAAACAATTTGATCACGATGACGAGCTAAGTGAGTAAGTACTTCAAAAGGTTTACCTTTGAGTTCAATCTCTTGCTCTTTATAAGTGATTTTTTCTTCTTCTGGGTTGATAACTAAATCTTCGATTTCGATGATGTTGCTTCCACCAAAACGTAAACGTGCTTCAATGCGAGCAATAAGAACATCAAAATCAAATGGTTTTCTGATGTAATCATCAGCACCTGAACGTAATGCTTCAATTTCACTCTCGTTATCATCACGAGCAGAAAGAACTACAACTACAGTTTTAGGTGTATTTGATTTGATGTCACCAATGATATCTACTGAATTACCATCAGGTAACATCCAATCCATAAGTACTAAGTCGTAGTTACGAATGTCAAGATAGTATTCACCATCTTTAAGTGTTTCAACAACATCACTTTGGTAACCAAATTCTTTTAGTCCCTCAGCGAGCATTTTGTTTAATGTTACTTCATCTTCAATAATAAGAATGCGCATTAATAATTTCCTGTATATGAATATTTTTGCGAAATGATAGCGTAATTTTAAGTTACTTTAAAGTTTTTTTCAATTTTCTTTAAAAAAAAATGAAGTTCTAATTAAGATTAAAAATTGTAGATATTGCTCACACTTACCGTAGCATCGGGTAAAATGGATGGTTTTGTGATTTTAAGATAAAGAGTGTTAATTAGTGGAAAAGTTTTTTTAAGCTCAGTTGTTAAAATCTCTAGAGCATCTTCAATTAGTAGAAAATTACTCTTCTTAGCGAGTGTTTTGATAAGTTCACAAACCTCTGCATAGTTAATAAACTCATCTTTATATTCATAATCAATAGTTATATTGACAATGATATCTTGTTCTTGTTCTCTTTCAAAATCTAAAATTCCAATAATTGCTTGGAATTTTAAATCTTCAATATGTATTACCACGTTATATAACTCTCGACTCTTGACCCTTAAAAACACGGATAATATTTGGAATATGTTTATAGTAAAGAATAAAAACAATAAATACAACAGGAGCATGAGCCATATCTGGATGGATAAAAAAGCTTGATACTAAAAGTGCTGCAACACCAGTAAGTGATGATACGGAGGATATTTTAATAGTTTTAGCAAGAACCCCCCAGACTACTAGAGCAATGAGTGTCTCATATGGAAGCATAAACATCATTACACCCATACCTGTTGCAATTCCTTTACCACCCTCAAAGTTTAAGTAAGGTGAGAAACAGTGGCCAATGACAGCTAAAACGGCAATAGCCCAAAGAGTAGATTCGCTTAGTCCCATAGTATAAGCTACGGCCAAAACTAGAACACCTTTGAGTGCATCTAGTGCAAGAGTAGTGATACCTAGTTTTTTAGCAAGAGCAGGGTTTGTCTCTTTTACAACTCTTAAAACATTAGTAGCACCAATACTACCACTACCACTCGCTTTTATATCTACTCCAGCAAATTTTTTAGCTAAAAGAAGACCAAAAGGAATTCCTCCTACTAAATAAGCCGCAATAAAAAATTGAACATTGATGTTGAATAAAAAATCCATATATAACCTTAATTAAATTTATGGCGGTATTTTACACTCAATATATTAAGAAGCATATAAAATTTTTCGATATAATTGCATCATAATAAAAATAGGATACTTTTTTGCAATTTACAAATGAAGAACTTAACCAAAAAATAGCAGAGTTAAAAGCTAAACTAGATGTAACTGTTGTTGCACATTTTTACCAACGTGATGAAGTTTTTGAGGTTGGTGATATTACAGGTGATTCACTAGAATTAGCTACAAGAACAAGAGATGATGATTCAGAATTTGTCCTTTTTTGTGGTGTTGGATTTATGGGGCAGAGTGTAAAAGTCCTTTCCCCTCATAAACGTGTTGTTATGCCAAAAATTGCTTGTTGTGCAATGGCTAAAATGATCGATGGAATGATGTTTGACAATGCTGTAAAAGCTCTCAATGAGGCTGGAATACAGAGTTCTGATATTTTACCTATTACATATATTAACTCAGATGTAGAAGTTAAGGCAAAAGTTGGTGAGATGGGTGGACTAGTATGCACGAGTTCAAACGCGAAAAAAATCATTACAACTGCATTAAAAGAGGGTAAGAAAATTCTTTTTGTTCCAGATAGATGTTTAGGTCAAAATATTGCAAATCAGATGCTGCTTAAATCTTGTGTTATTGGTGATGGAAGCGATTTGAAAGAATCAGACATTATCTGTTTTGATGGTTTTTGTTCTGTTCATCAACTTTTTACGACTGATGATATTAAATTTTATCGTAAAAAGTTCCCAGGTATTTTAATAGCTACTCATCCTGAATGTGATCCAGCTATTTGTGATGCATCAGACTTCGTTGGTTCAACATCTCAACTTATTAAATATATTGCAGAGTTACCAATAGATCAAAAAGTTGCCGTTGGAACGGAGTTTAATATGGTAAACCGTCTTCGTCCAAAAAACACTTATGTTTTAAGTTCAACAAAACCAGAGTGCCCTACAATGAATGAAACAACTTTACAAGATGTATATATTACACTCAAAGCAATAGATGATGGTGAGCCAATCAATGAGATATTTATAGATGATAATACTCAAAAATGGGCAAAAATTGCACTTGATAGAATGATGGCATTATGATTGAAGAGTTTGTAAAAGCAACACTTGCAGAAGATGTTGGTCGTGGAGACCTCTATGCTTTAGTTGAGGATGCAGTAGATGCTAAAGCGGACATTATTGCAAAGAGTGATGGTGTTGTAGCTGGGCAGATGTATATAAATGTACTTGCATCACTTGAAGGTTTTGAAATAGTCTGGGGTAAATGCGACGGAGAGAGTTTTGTTAAAGGTGATGTTATCGCTATAGTTAAAGGTGATTCACATACTCTTTTAAAGATTGAACGCACACTTTTAAATATGCTTTTACATGCAAGTTCAATAGCTACACTTACAAGAAAATATGTAGATATTATTACTCCTTATGGCGTTAAACTTCTTGACACAAGAAAAACACGACCACAACTTAGGGTTTTTGAAAAGTATGCAACACGAACAGGTGGGGCAGTAAATCATCGTCTTGGTCTTGATGATTCTCTAATGATAAAAGATACACACCTTAAAACTATAAAAGATTTATCTGCATATATTCTAAAAGCACGTAAGCAGATTCCATTTACTGCAAAAATAGAGATAGAAGCAGAAACATTTGAGATAGCAAAAGAAGCAATGAGTGCTAAATGTGACATAGTTATGTGTGACAACATGACACCCCAGCAGATAAAAGAGATAGTCGCGTTTAGAGATGCTAACTATGCTCATATACTTTTAGAAGCTAGTGGTAATATCTCTCTTGATACTATCGAATCATATGCTAAAAGTGGTGTAGACGCAATAAGCTCAGGTTCACTAATCCACCAAGCAAATTGGATAGATTTGTCTATGAAGATGGACTAAGGGTTATAAAGCTTTATGGCTGACGATCAGGAAAAAACCGAGGAACCCACCGACAAGAAGATTGAGGATGCCCGAAAAGAGGGTAATGTTCCAAAGTCTCAAGATGCTTCGGGAGTCATAACTCTTTTTGTGGCAATCCTTGCTTTTTTAATGCTTTTTCCTTTTATGGCTAAGCATATGATGGTTCTAGCCCAATACTACTTCTCCCTTGTTGGGCAACCTCTTGATAAACTTTTTATGATTGATATCGCTATTATAACCGTTAGAGAGTTTCTCTTGATTATTATGCCCCTAGCTGTTAGTGTGGCAGTTGCTGGTGTAATTGCTGCCGTATCCCAGTTTGGATTTTTGTTTACTACTAAGGCGATTATGCCTGACTTTAAAAAAATAGATCCGATAAAGGGGACCAAAAACCTCTTCTCTATGAAAAAGTTGATTGAGGGTGTTAAGATTACTTTTAAATCTTTCACTACTTTAGGAATAGGTTTTTTATTTTTTTTCTACTTTATTACTGAGTTGCCAACTGTCGCACTTTTTGGTTTGGGCGATCAGTTGAGTTGGTTAAAAGATAAAATGATACTCCTTGCCTTTGTTATGCTATTCATTATTTTTATATTTGCAGTGATTGATATTATTATTGTACGAAAACAGTATTTTGATGGTCTAAAAATGTCTAAACAAGAGATTAAAGATGAGATGAAGAACATGGAAGGTGATCCATTAATCAAGTCTAAAATCAAACAAAAACAGATGGAGATGTCAAGGCAAAGAATGATGAGTTCTATTCCTGAAGCAGATGTCGTCATAACAAACCCAACACATTATGCTGTAGCCATAAAATATGATACTGAAAAATCTCATGCCCCTATTGTTATTGCAAAGGGAATTGATAATATGGCTCAACAGATTAAAAAAATAGCACGAGAAAATAACATACATATTGTGCAAAACCCTCCCTTGGCTCGTAGTCTATATGCTGAAGTAGCTATTGACAAAGCTATCCCCGAAGCACTTTTTGCTGCAGTTGCTGAAGTACTAGCTTATGTTTATAAAATGAATAGAAAATAAAAAAAAGAGTATAATCGCAATTAATGAATAAAATTATAAGTCAAATAGAGAGTGCATCACATATAGAAATCGAGGTTACTGAGGAGTTTTTAGCCCTTGGTAGTGCTCTTTACACATATATATTAACGAGACATAAAAAGGTCTCTTTTGTTTGCAAAACCAAAGAAGTGAACCTGAAATACTCATTTTTACCTTGGTTTGAAAAACTTAGAGCAACAAATTATTCATCAGCAGATTTAAATTTAAACTTGCAAAATTCATTTTTAGAGTTTTTTAATACATTGAAATCTTTAAATGTTAAGATTAATCCTAAGATGGCTACAGCTCTTTATGCAGCTTTGATTTTAGAGACAGATAACTTTACAAACTCTAAAACTGATGGTATATTTTTTGCTATTGCTAGTGAGTTAATAGAATATGGTGCGGATTATAAATTATGCATTCAATACTGTGTAAAAAGAGCCACACTAAGTGAGTTTAGGCTTAGGGCTATAATGTTTAAAAATATGACTCTCATAGAGAATGCAAATATCGCCGCGTTTAAGATAAGCGAAGATGAATTAAAAGCATCTGGAACAATATCGGATGATATTCAAGAAATAATGAAAGACTCTTTTGGTTTAGAGTATGTGAAAAAAGCAATACTTGTAAACGAAGATAATAAAATAATTAAAACACTAGAGAAGGAAAGATAGATTTGAGAAGAAGTAATGGAAAGTCGTCATTTGGGGCATTGTTAATAATAAGTTTGGTAGTAGTAGGAGCTATTTTTGTATATACATCAACGATGTTTGAGCGAGATGTTCCAAGTATTGAAGTAAAAACAAATGGATATTGGAATCTAAAAGATCCATTAGAGATTTCTATTGAAGATATTAGTGGTTTAAAGTCATATAGTATTTTATTAAAAAGTCAAAATGATAATATTCCTTTAGAAAATGAACAGTTTGTTACACCAAAAGAGTCTGTGAATTTATCAATAAAACCACCCAGAAGTGCTTATGCTATAAAAGATAAGTCTGTTACTCTAGTTGTTCAAACAGTAGATGCTAGTAATTGGAATTTTCTAAAAGGTAATGCAGTAAGTAAAGAGTATAAACTCGTTATTGATAAACGCAGACCAAAGCTAAATATTGTGAGTAACTCTTATAAAATTTCTAAGGGTGGATCAGCTCTGGTTATTTTTAAAGCAGAAGATGACAATTTAGATGAGATGTATATTGAGTCAAATAATAAAAAATTTAAAGTACAACCTTTCTATAAAGATGGTTACTATATTTCACTTTTGGCATGGCCTGTAACACAGAGTGGTTTCAAGGCGACAATCATTGCAAAGGATTTAGCAGGAAATAAAGCAAAAGCTTACATCCCACTTTATTTAAAGCAAAAATATTATAGAGTTTCCAATATTAAGTTAAGCGATAAATTTCTGAAGGGAAAAATTGCTGATTTAGCTGAAGAGTTTGAAGAGACTCAAGGTATTGAAAGTTCTTTAGAGCAATTTAAAATTATCAATGAAGATATTAGAGCAAAAAATGAGATTTTAATTCATGAAATTACATCTAAAGTTTCAGATGAGAAGATAGATGATTTTAGAATGAATAAGATGTATCCGCTTAAAAATGCTCAAGTAGTTGCAAGTTTTGGTGATCACAGAAAGTACTCTTATAATGGAGATTATATTAGTGAGTCTTATCATTTAGGTTTAGATCTAGCATCAAACGCGATGGCTAGTATTAAACCTCAAAATGGTGGTGATGTTGTTTATGCTGATTACAATGGTATTTACGGTCATATGCCAGTTATTCATCATGGTTTAGGTCTTTACACTCTTTATGGGCATTGTTCAAGTATTAAAGTAAACAATGGCGAAAATGTTAATGCAAAAGAGATTGTGGCTAATACGGGTAAAAGTGGGTATGCTATGGGTGATCACTTACATTTTGGTGTATTAGTTCAGGGCATTGAAGTCCGCCCTCAAGAGTGGATGGATAAAAAGTGGATAAAATTAAATATTAATGATGTTATTAAAAGCGCTAAAAAAATCATAGATAGACAATAGAAAAAGGATATGAGATGTATCAAACTACTATAATAAAACCGGTTGAGTTAGTTGGAATTGGACTGCATAAGGGTTCTCCTGTTAAATTGAGACTTGAACCATTAGACTCAAATACTGGTATTATATTTTATCGTAGTGATGTTGATGTATCTATACCACTCAAGCCAGAAAATGTTGTTGATACAAAAATGGCAACAGTTATAGGTAAAGATGGATATGTGATATCAACAATTGAACATATGCTCTCGGCTGTTTATGCTTATGGAATTGATAACCTTAGAATTATTGTTGATGCAGATGAAATACCTGTAATGGATGGCAGTAGTGCTAGCTTTTGTATGTTGTTGGATGAAGCAGGAATAAAAGATTTAGATGTTCCTAAGAAAATCATGCGTATTAAAAAAGAGATTGAGGTTGTAGAAGGTGAAAAGTATGTGAAACTTTCACCTGCACCTGATTTGAAGTATGATTTTACTATTAAGTTCCCTCACCCTGTTATTAACAAACAAGAGTATGTTTTAAAGTTTACAAAAGAGTCCTATAAAAAAGAGATTTCTCGTGCAAGAACTTTTGGTTTTTTACATGAGGTTCAGTATCTTCGTTCAAAAGGTCTAGCACTTGGTGGTTCTTTAGAGAATGCAATAGTTTTAGATGATAAAAAGATTTTAAATCCAGAAGGTCTGCGTTTTACAGATGAGTTTGTAAGACACAAAATTTTAGATGCTATAGGTGATATGTCTCTTATTGGGATGAACTTTATAGGAAACTATGAAGCTCTTGCTGGAAGTCATGACTTAAATCACAAACTAACACTTGAACTTCTAAAAGATCCAGAAAATTATGAAGTAGTAGAGCTCGTTGGAGAGAAAACAGCCGAGTTAGAAAAAGCATATGCCTAAGAGAGTTGATATACTCTTGGTAGCTTTAAGCTCTCCTATTCAAATAGGTATCTATGAAAATACAAAATTAATTGATACTATTACTAGTAGTGAAAAAAGCTCAGATATCCTTCCTTTGATTTTTGAAAAATTACTTAAAAAATATAATATTGCTGCACTCTACTATGCTAATGGTCCAGGGAGTTTTATGGCGATAAAAGTAGCCTATATCTTTTTAAAATCACTGAGTATTTTGAAGAAAATACCGCTATTTGCAACAGATGCATTTAAATTTAATATTAATACTCCAATAAAAGCGATTGGAAAGCTATGTTTTGTTAAAATTTCGTCAGAAATAAAAACTCAAAAGTTAGAAACGGTACCAGAGAGCAAATTTGTTCTCCCGGATGTACTTGATTATAACGAGTTTAGCACAACAAGCACACCTCTTTATGGTATTGGTGCTGTTGGATAGGAAAATATTTGATAGTCAGTGTACCAGCAACATCTGCAAACCTTGGACCAGGTTTTGATTCATTGGGTTTAGCAGTAGATCTTCGCAATAAAGTTGAATTTCATCAGTCTAAATTTTTTAGTGTTTCTATTAAAGGTGAGGGTGAAAATAATCCGCGTTTAAAAGGTAATAATCTTTTTATCAGTATCTTTAATGACCACTATTCACGTTTAACTCAGAAAAAGCAGAATTTTAAATTTACTTTTTACAACTCTATTCCAATGTCTAGAGGATTAGGTAGCTCTTCAGCTGTAATTGTATCTGCAATTGCTTCTGCTCATGAAGCTGCAGGTATTAAAGTTTCAAAACGCCGTATTTTAAATCATGCACTTGTTTATGAATCACATCCTGATAACATTACTCCAGCGGTTATGGGTGGATTTAATGCAGCTACTGTAGAAAAAAATAAAGTTTTCTCTCAACGCAAACATCTTCCTGATTATTTAAAAGCAGTTGTTGTTGTTCCTAACAAACAGATGAACACATCAAAATCAAGAACAGTTCTGCCTAAGTCATACTCTAAAGAGAATGCCATATATAATCTTTCTCACAGTGCATTAACGGTAGCTGCTTTTTTTAATGAAGATTGGGAAATGTTAAAATTAGCTGCTCAAGATAGATTTCACCAAAAAGCTAGAATGAAGATGCTTCCAGAACTTTTTTCTGTGCAAAAAGTTGCTTATGAGAGTGGAGCACTTATGAGTACACTCTCAGGGAGTGGATCTACCTTCTTTTCAATGGCTTATGACGATGATGCATCTCAAATTGTGAACCGTCTAAGGCAGAAATTTCCAGACTTTGATGTTAAAATTTTGGATTTTGATAACAGTGGGCTGGTAATAGAGCGTTAAACTCTATTAAATCAAGTAATATTTAGATATAATGGCAAAAATCTTTAATCTACCAATTAGAATGTGTATCTCATGTAGAGATAGACATGAGCAAAACACTCTGGTGAGACTTCAATGTATTGATGGTTCATTAGAGTCTTTTAAGGGTAGTAAAAGAAGTTTTTATTTATGTAAAGATTGTCTTTCTCAAGAGAAGAAAGTTGTAAGAGCACTTATGCGTGAATGTAGAAGTGGAGATAGAGATAAATTTATGAACAAACTAAAGGAGATCATCACTGATGACAGATAAAGTTAGCGTTAAAGAGATTGCAGACGAACTTGGAATTTCTTCTAAAGATGTTTTAGAAAAAGCAAAAAATATGGGTATTGAAGTAAAAGCTGCTTTAAGTAAAGTGACTATGGAAGAAGCGGAAAAAATTGCCAATTATATTATGAATGGTGAACCAGTAGCTACACCTGAACCAGTTAAAGCTGCACCAAAAAAAGCTGCATCAGAAGAGACGACTAATACTCCTACTGAAGAACCTTCAAAGGAAGAGTCTTCAAAAGAAGAAGTGAAAGAGACTGAGACTAAAGCTGAGTCTAAAGCGGATGAAACACCGGCTAAAGAAGAAGTTGTTGCTAAAGAAGCAGCAGATGAAAAAGCTCCTGTAGAAGAAGTGAAAAAAGCAGCTCCTAAAACTACACTTAGAATTGTTCAACCTAAGCTTAACCCAGCTCTAAAAAGATCTGGTCTTAAGATTGTTAAGAAGAAAAAGCCAAAAGTTGTTGAGAACTATAACTTACCAACTAAACAGGTTTCAGTCTCTTCATATGGAAAAATGAGTGCAGAAGTTTT
>CAZPRE010000011.1:0-20655 GCA_964588875.1 uncultured Sulfurimonas sp.
ATGAAATGGTTCTTATAAAAGATATAGAGTTCTACTCTACTTGTGAGCATCATCTATTGCCTATTATTGGACGTGTTCATGTTGGATATATACCAGATGGAAAGGTAGTAGGTCTCTCTAAAATTCCCCGTGTTGTTAATGTTTTTGCTCGTCGTATGCAAATACAAGAGCAACTCACCGAGCAGATTGCTGATGCTATTATGGACACTATTGCACCAAAGGGTGTAGCAGTTGTAATTCAGGCACGTCATATGTGTATGGAGATGCGCGGCGTTGAGAAGATAAACTCTACTACAACATCTTCTGCTCTTCGCGGATTGTTTAAAAAAGATGAGAAAACTAGAGCTGAGTTCTTCTCTCTTATAAACTCGCCAACCGGTACTAGATACTAAATATATGCCATTTTCTTCCCTAAAAGAGAAACTTTCATCACAAAACTTTTCCGTCTCTTTTGGAGAGGTGGTAAAGATAAATGCAACTATTATTACAGCTAGTGGTTTAAAAGTTGGTATTAGTGATATGGTTAAAATTGTCTCTAATTCGACAGAGCAAGAGACTATGGGGATGGTTACAGAGATTGATGGTGCAACATTTTCCATAACACCTTTTAGTTTTGTTGAAGGATTCTGTTCTGGAGATAGAGTCTTTTTGGACTCAACTGGTCTAAACATACCTGTAGGCAACTCTCTACTTGGTCGTGTTGTGGATCCATTTATGCGGCCAATCGATGACAAAGGAAGCATAAATAATGCCACCTTGTCTCCTATAATCAAAGCACCTATAGCCGCTATGAAGCGCGGTATGATAGATGAAATATTTTCGGTTGGTGTAAAGTCGATTGATGGACTACTGACTTGTGGCAAGGGTCAAAAGTTAGGAATCTTTGCAGGTTCAGGGGTAGGTAAGTCTACTCTTATGGGCATGATTGTACGTGGTTCTGATGCTCCTATCAAAGTGGTTGCTCTTATTGGTGAGCGTGGTCGTGAAGTTCCAGAGTTTATTCAAAAAAACCTTGGTGGGGACTTGACCAATACTGTCATTATTGTTGCAACGAGCGATGATTCTCCTCTTATGAGAAAGTATGGTGCATTTGCAGCCATGAGTGTTGCAGAGTACTTTAAAGATAAAGGGCTTGATGTTCTATTTATCATGGATTCTGTGACTCGTTTTGCAATGGCACAACGTGAAATTGGTCTTGCTCTTGGTGAGCCACCAACTTCAAAAGGTTACCCACCATCTTCACTTACTCTACTCCCTCAACTGATGGAGAGAGCAGGAAAAGAGGAGGGCAAAGGTTCTATAACCGCGTTCTTCACAGTTCTCGTAGAGGGTGATGATATGAGTGATCCTATTGCTGACCAGTCGCGTTCAATCCTTGATGGACATATAGTTCTCTCTCGTGAAATGACAGACTTTGGAATCTATCCTCCTGTGAATATATTAAACTCAGCTTCGAGGGTAATTACTGATATTATAAGCGAAGAACATCTTAAAGCTGTTCAAAAATTTAGAAGATTTTATACTCTTTTAAAAGAAAATGAGGTTTTAATTAGAATAGGTGCTTATACTAAAGGGAGTGATCCTGAACTAGATGCAGCGATAAATAAAAAAGTGGGAATGGAAGAGTTTCTTTCTCAATTTACGACACACCAAACTACCTTTGATGAGGCAAGTTCTACTTTAATTACATTAATGAACGAGTAGCTAGCTACTTCATAATGATATCGGAGTCTCTCCATGCATCACGAGCGACTTTTACACTATTTGTAATTGCAAGTTTTACTCTTGCAAATTTTTCATACTGCTTCATAATATAGTTTATTTCATTGTCACGACCAAATATATCAATATATGAATAGATAATATTCTCTGCATTTTTAAATTTCTTAGCACTAAGAAGTTGTTTTATCTTTATATGAAAACTTACCCTTAGCAAGTCTCCAATTTTTTCTTTTCGACTCTCTATAGACATTAGCTCTTTTAATGTGCTCTTAACGCCTTTTATATTACCTTTAAGCGAATAGTCTTCACTCTTTTGCATAAGAGTGACCCAATGTCGATTAAGCATCTTTCCGAGCTCTGTAGAGGAGAGATGAGGGAACTTATCAAGTGTCTCGTAGCAGGACTTAAAATCATTATTTTCATAAGTTGTTTGCAGACTCTCTATATTCTTGCAATCATCCATCATATTTTTAATATTTTGTGCAACATTAGGTGTTACATGAATTAGCTCGATGGAATCTCTTGCCTCTTTAGTCTTACCTTGCTGAATATATTTTTTAATTTTTCCTAGATGCAAATCCATACTATCTTCAAGAGTTTTATAGGTTGGAAGCTGTGCTAAAAGGGAATTTTTCTTTGCTAAGGTATTTACTTTATTAAAGTTCTTCTCTTCTGTAGCTTTTAAAAACTCAACAAAAAGTTTGTTTTCATGTAAAATAAGCTGAATTATTGGACGCTTCGAAGCAATAGTACTGTACTCATTGAGTAGAGCAGTGGCATCACGTTTATTCCCTAGTAGTATATAGCGTTGAGCATTTAAAAAGACATTTTTCCAAACCTTTTCCATCTTTAGGTATTGGTTTGTAAGTTGAAGAGCAGGAAATTTATCTGCCATGTTATAACAGAGTCTGTAGTTTTTTTCTAAAAACAGTGTTTGAAATCTTGAATACATTGTAAAGGCATCATAGAGTAGTTTAATCTCTTCTTTTTTGCATGATATATCTTTAAAAGGATCTGTTATTTTCAGAGCTGCTTTTTTATTTTGATTGACAAGAGCATCTAGTGCCTTTAAATAAATATCTCTATATTTTTTTTGTAGTATCTTATAGTCGTGAGTTTCAATCAGCATATGGTTTCTATCTGCCAGCAAAAAAGCTTGATCGAGAGAATTATGAAGAACATATGATTTAAGCTCCTTAACTCCCGGCATTTGAACTCTAAAAATTGTGTTGTTTTTAAGAGCTACAACAAGGGTCTCTTCATCTACTAATATTATCTTTAGAGTCGGAGCTTCAAATTTTAGATAAGAGGTATGAACTGTTTTTCCAATTTTTATGTTTATCATTGCTACTGAGTTTGATGTAGAACTGACTAAAACATAGTCGGGATTACAGAGCGGAATAATTTGAGATATAGAGACGAAGGGTGTACTAATCTCTAGTATAGGGTTAGAACTTGACAAATTTTGTTTGTATAAAACACCCTGTGAATCACCACTTAAAAGTGTGTTTTCATCTATCATACATGTTGTGGTTATTGTAGAATTTGAATGTTTGAGTGATCTAATATTAACTTTGGAGTAAAGGTTTATAAGGTTGATACTACCATCATAAAATGCAGCAATAATATATTCTTTGTAAAAATTTATAGAGCTAATAATATTACCACGATAATTTCCTATTTTTTCATATTTGTAGGAAAAAACTCTTGCTAGTAGTGTAGATTCATTATATTTAAATTGAAGAACTCTTCCTGTTTTAGTTCCAACAATAATATAAGAGGATGTTAAATCAAAAAATAGTTGAGTGATTTTAGAGTCTATTGATTTTATTGTTTGAACTAAGGTTTTTGTTTTGAGATCTAATATATATATTTTATTTTCTAAAGCAAAAGCAACATGTAATGCATCAGGACTAAATGCGGTATGGGTTGTATTTGAATTTAAATACTCATGTCTAAGATTTTGCAGAACATGACAATCTGTATGTGAAAAGAGTTTAAGACCATGAAGTTTACTAGAATATGCAACACTACCTTCGAGTAGGGCAAGCTGTGTTATTTGGGAACGAGTATTAAAACATTCATCTATTTTAGGCATTATAACTCTTTGCTAGTTTGTAAGTTAGTGTTGTAAATTATAATAAAAGTAGGTAGTGTGTAGGCTGAAAGAGTTAAATCCTAGCAGAGATGCTAGGATAAAAGTTATTAATTTACTCGATTAACAAGCTGGAACGTTTCCGCTATCATTTCCATATTCGTGAAAGAAATCGAAGTAGTGTGGAAGGTATTTACCTTTTAACGCACCATCTTTAATATTTGGACAGATATTTTTGATTTCATCAGCCATTTTACCAGCTTCATTAATTTCAGTCCACTCACCTTGAGTATGCTTAGCAGCCATAGCAGCTCCACCGATACCACAAGATTTTTTTAATTTTTTAGTAAAAAGTTTTTGACCTTTATCAGCACTTGCAGCTGCAGTAGTAGCACCTACACTTAAGATTAAAGCTGCACCTAGCGCGATTTTAACGATTTTGTTCATTCTGACTCCTTAGTATTTCCTATATTCTATCCTAGTAAGAATTAAAGTTTCATTTATTATAGAATTAGTTTGTAATATTTATAATAAGAGTAACAAATAGTCTTGCTATTTTTGATTAAATCTTTTAAACATATAATTTGACATGTCTTGGGCTTTATATTCCATACCCATTTTAATGATTTTACCTCTATTGTGTTCCATAATGACATGCCCTTCATCATCTTCAACTTCTTTTAAAGCTCTGTACATCTCATCTTTGCTAAGATCAGACATAGATGGTGTGAGTTTTTCAGTATTACCTGAGCCATCACTAGCATGACATGTAATACACATAGCCTCATATATTTCATCAATCGTGTAATCTTTTTTTACGATAGCCTTAGTAGTTGGCATTTCTTTTGCTGGCATTTTTTGTGCTACTGTAACAGGCTCTTTTGTAATACTTTGTTTAGAGCTTTCTTTGGCTGAATCACCACATCCGTTAAGGAGGATAATTGAGCAGAGAGTTAGTAGTGGAGTTGTATAATTCATGTAAGTTTCCTTGTAATTTTTTTTAAAAAATAGAGAGTTTAGTTTTTGTTGTAAAAAGCTCGAGAGCCTTCGTCCCAATGAGAGAATTACCGTGTATGTTTAGCTCTGCAGAGTAAACACAAATTCCCATTAGATTAGGAACAATCGCAACTATTCCCCCTCCAACACCGCTTTTAGCACTTAATCCAACATTAAAAGCAAATTCGCCCGAAGCATCATAGTGACCGCAAGTAAGCATAATCGCATTAATTCTTTTTGCTCTACTTTCATTAATGAATACCTTACCATTAAGAGGGTCAACTCCTGCATTGGCAAGATAGAGCATGGCTCGTGAGAGCTGCTTGGTATTCATAGTGATAGAACACTGTTTGAAGTAAGCTTCAAGAACTTTTGCAGGATCATGGTTGAGATTATCAAAACTCTTCATGAGACTTGCTAATGCTAAGTTTCTATATCCTGTTTGTACTTCAGACTCCGCTACAGTGGTATCATAACCAATGCTTCTATCATCTGCAATATCTTTAATAAATGTTAAAACACTTTGAAATGCTTCATCGCTACTTTGATCTCCTCTAAGTAGAGAATCTATTACGACTATAGCACCCGCGTTTATAAAAGGATTTCTTGGAATACCATTTTCATATTCAAGTTGAACTAGAGAATTAAATGGGTTCCCCGAAGGCTCAACTCCTACTCGTTTATAGAGATCCGTACCTAAGGATTCAAGAGCGAGAGTAAGTGAGAAGACCTTAGAAATACTTTGAATACTAAAGAGTTTATCTGTATGCCCAACACCATATTGGCTTCCATCAAGCATCGTAATTGACATTGCAAACTCTCTAGGATTAACCTCTGCTAAGGCAGGAATATAGTTTGCCACTTCTCCTTGATTAAAGAGTGGCTGAATTTCTTGTTCAATCTCTTTGAGAATTGTTTGATAATTCATTACTATCCTTAGAGAGGAGGCTAGTGCCCCTCTTCTTCATCAAGATTAAATGCTTTTGTACCAACATAATACATAAGCATACACAGTCCAACACCACCAAGAGAGATAAACATCTCGGTAGATGATGGAAAGTAGTCTATCCATGTAGGTTCTAGTTGGTACTCTCTTAGTTTTAACATCTGTAGAGGTTTTAGTTGTGTATCATGCACGAGATTGTATCTCATAAAGAAGATACCAACCATACCTAGCATAGATGCCCAAAACATAAGAACTGGACTTTTACCATAGTCTTTTAGAATTACCAAAAGAGGTAATACCATAGCAAGTAGAACTTCAAGTTGAAAAGTTGTACTACCTAAAATATGAAGTGCAACATCAGCTTTATTTGGAACACCACCGTAGATGTCTGTAAGCATTTTCCAAGTCACAAAGAAAATCAATATAGACAGAAGTAGTCCTTGAATCTTTGCAAGTCCCATAAGCATAGTTTTTACTTTCTCAGGGAATTTGAGTTTATATCTAAAACCCATAATGATAAATGCCAAGTATACACCTGTGATAAACGCAGTCAAAATAAAGTAAGTTGGATAAAAAACACCCTGTGAAATCTCACGAGCATTTAAAAAACCAAATACTGAACCAAGGTTTGAGTGAGCCGCAAGACCAACTAAAAGTCCAGTAAGACCAAAAATCTTCGCTTTTTTCATGTCATTGTTAAGTAAGAAATAAAACTCAATAATCATAAAAGTTAAGTAAAGACCATAAAGTGTACCCATCCACCAGATAGCAGAAGTTAAACCTGGACTTAATATATTGTAAATCACCATAGTAACTGGGTGACCAATCTCAAAGAGAATTACGGCAAAACCTGCAAGTATAGTTACGATAGAGCCAAAGATAGCACGCTTAGAGATAAGCATATAGTCTTTAAAGCCAAATACATCGCCTAGGGAGCCAATAATACAAAGACCCGTAGAACTTACAACAAAAAAGATGTAAACTGCTAATAACAGTCCCCATGGATGTTCTCTTGTAACATTATATGCATGGTGCCCATGTATTAAAAATGTTGCAACACCAACTACAAAAACTGCAAGTAAGCCCATGATAACAACTGCTAAAAGCAAGTTCCTTGGACTCTTCTCAAAACTAAGAAGTGATTTAATGGAAAAGTCTTCTTTAAATGGAATATTTATAAAACCTATTTTCATCATCAACTCCTTATGTTAGATAGAACAGTTTTGGATTAGTACCAAGGTGTGTTTTAAGAGAGTAGTGCTCTCTTACTCTTAACACTTCGCTAATCTCACTGTTTGGATCATCAAGATCACCAAAGATTCTTACCTTTGTAGGACAAGTTGCCTGACAAGCTGTCGTAGTCTCGCCACGATCAAGTCTTGTATCTGTACAGAAGTTACACTTATCAACAGTCATAGTGTTTTCTTCGACATATCTCGCATCATAAGGACAAGCATTCATACAGTAAGTACATAAAATACATTTTTCAACGTCAACTCTTACAATACCATTTTCATCAGTATATGTAGCCTCAGTAGGGCATACATCTTGACAAGGGGCATCATCACACTGTTGACATTGAGATGGATGAAATACATTTGAAGTTAAGTCAAGTAGTGGGTATTGACCTTCTATCTCACCAACTCCAACCCAAATTCTATGTTTATCAGCACCCATCATGATGCCGTTTTCTTCTTTACAGGCACTTTCACATGCCTTGCAGTTGATACAGTTTTTGTAATCAAGTGCCATTCCAAATCTAGCCATAAGTTACACCTTTCTTATTTCTACGTTAGTTTCATGCATAGCCGCTGCACCATAAACTGGTTCAATATGGTCTTCGATGATTTTATTATCGTTACCACCATTTTTGTATGCCCATGTTAACTCTTCACTCTCTTCACCAAAACCGTGAATGAAGAAGACTTGATCTGGAGCTATTTTTTCAGTTGGATATGCTTTGAGTTGTGTACTACCAATACTTGAACTTACTTCAACCATATCAGCGAAGGCAATACCTTTCTGCTCGGCAACTCTTCTGTTAATCCATATAAAGTTCTCAGGCATTAAGTCTCTTAGCATCGAGTTGTTTGCTGTTCCACTTTGAGTAAATTGTGCATGACGACCGGTGAGAAGTTTAAACTTACCTTCTGGTACTTTAAACTCATACTCATCTCTCCAAATAGGAAAGGCATCTATACCTTTAGCTGTAAAAGATCCTATAATACACTCAACTTTTCCAGATGGAGTTTTTGGTTTACCACCATTAACACTATACTTTTTTTTCTTTTCAGGATAGTATTGGTAGTCATTTGCAGAGAGCTTTTTATAATAATCTTCTTGTTTAGGATAGAAAATACCATCTGTATGTAGTTTTTCTGCTGCACCAATGTACATAGCTAGTGCATGATGATTAAGTTCCTCTTGTGTATGTATAAATGGAAGTGTTAAGTCAAATTCAGCATAAGCTGCTTCCTCTCCATCTTCTTCAATAAATTCTTGAAGTTCCTCATCATACTTTTTACTGATTTCAAAAAGTGGTTTAGAGATTTTTGTTGTTAAACCTTTGAGTATTTCGATAACAGGTTTTGTTTCATACATAGGATCGATTACTTTATTTCTAACAGCAAAAGATGGTTCAACGCCACCAAATGTTTTAACGGGGTCTGTTCTCTCTAGGTAAGTACACTCAGGGAGTACAACATCTGCATACATTACAGTATCACTAGGCATTGTATCTATTGTAACCACGAGTTCCATTTTTTTAAGCATCTCAGCAGTTTTAGCTGTGTTTGGCATATTCATCATTGGATTGTGCTTGTAACAGAACATTCCTCTAATGTTATAATCTACTTGGTCTTGAAGATATCTATTTCTCCATGAAATCCAAGAACCACCACCGGAAACAACAGCACAGTCATCATAACCAAGCTTGCCTTTCATTTCTGCACTTTTATAAACGGCTCTGGCTTGTGCTCTATCATAGAGAGGCATAAGACCATCATGTTCTCTTAGCGGTAACTTACCACCAAAGATTAAGCCACCCTTATTATCGATTGCTCCATGCATTGATTGAAAAATTGCCATTGCACGACGAAGTTGAAAATCATTTTTAGCAAATGTGGAACGACGACCTGGGTAATAAACTGCTTTTGGAGCAGCAGCAGCAAATTCTCTTGCAATTGTATAAATATCTTTTGCTTTGATTCCCGTAATTGGTTCTGCCCATTCAGGAGTGTATTTATTTTCTAATACACTATTTTTATACAGTTCATAACCATTGAAATTAGCTTCAATGTAAGCACTGTTTTCTAACTCTTCAGTAATAGTTACATAAGTAAGAGCCAGAACAAATGCAAGGTCAGTACCTGGTTTGATTGCTAACCACTTGTCAGCTTTTGCAGCAGTATTTGTGAAACGCGGATCAATACAGATAAGTTTTGCACCACGACCTTTTGTTCTTTTAAATAGATCCATAGTATCAGGAGTTACAATAGCTTCAGCACGGTTAGCACCAGCCATAATGATATATTCAGCATTATCTAAATCAGCTTGAGGATAAGCTCCAATAGTTACACCATATCCAGATGCTACGGTTTGAAGACAGATAGAGGCATGATTTAACCAGTTTGAAGAACCGAAGCCTTGATAGAACTGTTTAAATGTATGTTCAGCCATTCCTTCACCAGCACAAAAAAGCATTGATGATCGGTTATCTTCCTCTTCATCAAGTATTTTTTGTAGGCCAGGAAATTTGTCTGTACCATTTAAGATAGCTTCATAGGCTTCATCCCATGTTACACGCTTAAATTTACCTTCGCCTTTTTCTCCAATTCTAATCATTGGATATTTAAGACGGTCAGGGTCATAAACTGACTGAATACCTGCATTTCCTCTAGGACATAACATGTTTTTAGATTTTGGAAATAGTGGGTTTGGATTGAGTTTAGTGATAACACCATTTTCAACACGTGCAAGAGCTGCACATTTATTTACACACATTTCACAAAGAGTTGCTACATCGTGAGATTCAACATCTTTTGTTTTTGTAGGGTGAAATGATACTACACCAGGCTTTACACTTGGTGTCTGTTCGTTAGATAAAAGATTAGTAGCTGCTGTTGCGCCAACAACACTCATAGCTACTGTTCCTTGAAGAAATTTTCTTCTTGAAATTTCTACTCCCATAAGCAATACCTTCTTTATGTATTTTCTAAAAGAGTTCTTTAGAGCGATGTAATTTCTTAATCATAACTTAGAAAACTATTATAGATAATAACATTATAAGTAGTTTTATCTTACAAAACACTTCAAGTAAAATGATATATTTAATAATTCTAGCTTATAATATCACATAAATGAATACCTATTCATTTATGTGAATATCTATATCCTCCATCATACCTTTATCAAAATTTTGATGACAAGCAAAGCAGTTGGCCTTTCTTTTAACCTTTTTTGATTTGAACACTTCCCTTGGAATACCAGCATGCACATCTTTCCAGTACTGAATTTTTGTGATAGATTTTCTTCCTCTGGCCCCATTGAGAGATTTCATAACTTTTACAGAAATTTCTCTTGTGCTTGTGTCAGCACTATGATTTTTTAGATAATTAAAAATAATAGTCTGATCATGCAAAGAAATTCTATTTTCACCTTTTTGCATCGTAGGAGATATCTCTTCGCCAAAGTGGTTACTGAGACCGCCTTTTATCCTTTGCCAAGATGAACTAGGAAGCATAAATGGTGGGTAAAGTTTATGACAAGATCCACATTGAGAATAGTAAGTAAAAGATTCATGTTTATAGTTATGTTGTGCATATTTACTAACTACAAAGGGGTTATTTCTTCCATCAACAGAGACAAAAAATACCATAGCAGAGATAATCAAAAAAATCCAAGTAAGACCACTTTTATATTTTCCAGCTTCAGAATCTTTACCTTTGGCTTTTTTATATCCAGTTACCATAGCAAACATCATATTTGTTTTATGATAATACTGCTCTACTAAAACACCTGCTACATGAATGATTGCCCATACTAAAAGTACATATGAAGCAATCATATGGATATTAAATAACAAATCCATATACATATAGAAGTGATCATTTAAGAAGCCTAGATAACCTTTTCCCTCTTGTATTCCATAAAGAAGTAAGCCAGTTATAGAGATGACAGAACCAACACCTAGAACAATAAGTGTAAACCAGCTTGATGCCGGGTTATGACCAGCAGGTATCTCTCTCCAGCGATTTTTTACTTTTTCAACAAAATAAAATTTTAGTTCTTTTAGGGATAGTTTTAGTGTTGAAAATTTAGCATACTGTGGACCTATAAATCCCCAAATAATCCTATAAACAAGCATCAATCCAAAGATAATACCAACTGCTACATGAAGGTTTAGTAAGTTTTCTGTAAGTGAAAATATAAAAGCGAGGGTAAAAGAAGAAGCGATGAGCCAATGAATGATTCTCGTATAGGTAGGCCAAACATAAACATGGTCTTTTTTCTTATTCAATTATAGTTCCTAATGTTTTATATAAGTATAATATATATTTTATCATATAAAACTTTAGAGGTAAAAAAGATAGTGAGTGAATTCACTATCTTTTAGGATTATTTTTTATTTTTAACTAAATAAGATAAAAATTCTGCCATTGAATCAACATTGTAATCGTAACCTTTCTCAACAAGCTTTTGCATGTTGTGCTCCATGATTTCGTGATCTGTTCCAGATGACTGGTTTGTTCCGCCATTTTTTACATCGTATAAATCTTGAGCCATTTCACCAGCTGTTCTATCATTTAATGCAGGAGTTTTCTTAAGTGGATTACCCTCTCCGTATGCACCATGACACTTGATACATGATTTTTCATATACTTCAACTGTTGTATATTTGTATGTTACTACTTCTGGAGCTTTGTCTTGACTACAACCTGTTAAGGCAAGAAATGCAAGAGCTGCTAGTGTAATTGTGCTTATTTTTTTTATCATTTTATTCTCCTAATATTCGTTTTTTAAGCTTTACCGCTTAACATACCGTAAACTGTCATTGGCTTAAGTGCATAAACTTTTAGTAACCACCAGATCCATCTCTCTTTTGTTGGGTCAAGTGGAACCATTGGAGTTGGTTTTCCAGTCCAGTTAAATTCAGCAAGCATAACCGTACCAATGTTAGTAATCAATGGACAAACTGTATATCCAGCATATCTAATGTTTTTATTGTCAATCGATTCTTGATCATTTTCAAGTCCAGAAAGAACATTTTCTACAATAACTTTATATTGTTTACGAGCAGATCCACCTGTTTTACCCATTGGCACTGCAACAACATCACCTAGTGCGAAAACATTTTTATATTTAACATGTTGAAGAGTCTCTTTCTTAACTGGAACCCAACCTTTGCCTGAACCAACTTTTGAGTTTCCAACAACATCTGGAGCTTTCATTGGAGGAGTAACATGTATGAAGTCATATTTAACTTCTACCGGAGCACTTTTTAGTTCAATTCCATACTCTTCTAAATCTTCATCCCATTCACCTTTTTCTTTCCAGTGGTGGTTAAATGTAGCTACTTTAGCTTCTGTATCGATTTGAGTTAGGTTGTGAGCATAGTGCCACTTGAAACCTCTCGCTTCGTACTGCTTAACAATCGCTTCATGATACTCAGGTACACCGAACATTTTTGAACCATTTGGATAGAAAGTAAGTTCGACTTCATCTCTAACGCCAGCTTCAACTAAACGAGCATTTGTAAGATACATGATTTTTTTAGGAGCACCACCACATTTAATAGGAGTGTTAGGGTGAGTAAAAATAGCCTGAAGTTTTGGCTTACCTTGACCCTTTTGTGCTTTGGCTTTTGCAATTAGTTCTTGAATACCAGTCCATGTGTCAACTGCACCATCTTGAAAATAGATTGAATGAACGCCATTTTTACCTACTTTAGCTCTAGTTTCTGCATTATCAGCACCAGCTGAAGTAATAACACCATCAAGACCTTCAATCGCAGCGAAATTAAGCATAAGACCAGTTGCAATAATAAGTTGATCATAAGAAACTTCTTGTTTTCCATCAACGATTACTTTATTGTTATCAGGATCAAACGAAGTTACTGAACCTTTTATTAATGTTACACCTGATGGTAGTTTATCATCTCTATTGTAAACAATTTCACTACCTTCCCAGATACCAGCAGCAACAAGTGTCTGACCTGGTTGGTAAGAACATGATTTTGGATCAGGCTCAATTATTGTGATTTCTACATTAGCTGCAGCACTTCTTAGACGTGCTGCAGTACTCATACCTGCTAAACCACCACCAACGATTACAACTTTTCCTTTAGCATCAGATGCTGAGACTGTTGATGCACCAACAGTAGCACCTGCTAAAATAGATGCAGCCATTGGGGATACACTTAGGTATTTCATCGCATCACGACGAGACATAATCTCTGGATGCTTATCAACCTCTGCTAAGATTTCTTCTAATATTTGATTTTTACTCATTATATTCCCTTACATTTTTGGATAAAGTGTTTTATTCTACATATTTAAGGCTTAATATAAGTTGTTTTTATCAGTTTTTTTTAAGATGTGTGTTTAAAGTACACACATATGTGTGGAAAAAGGAGTAATTAAAGAGTCAGAGACTCTTTAATTATAATAGTGTGATAAACAGTTAGTATCTATATCTGAAGTAAACACGAATATCTTCTGCAGTCGCTACTTCTCCACCATCAGCATGTTGAATATCTACTGGTGCTCCATCATCTCCAAAAAAATCATTAGAACCCGTATATTCATAATCTAAGTAAGTATATCTAATTTGCATTGAAAATACTTTATCTATAATAGGTTGAGTCCAGTAAGCTTCATAAGCAGAACCACGAACAGCCATTTTTGAACCAATCATAGTATCTTCACCGTAAGTAAATGGTCTCCAATATTTTGAACCATGGTTGTACTCTAGTCCAAACTTACCCCCAGTAAGGTTTGGTGTTTGCATACCAAGCCAGTAAGAGGTACCAGTTTCATCATGAGAACTACCAAGCATGGGTTTATTAGTTGGTCTTGTTTGACTTTGGGCAAAAGATGCAAAGATAATTGTTTCATCTAAAAAGTCGTTAATCTCATCACCAATACCTTCGATTTTACCAGATATTACCGCACCATCCATATCACCAAATGTTGACATAACTGGATCTCCAGAACCCGATGCATCAAGACCAATTACACTAAATCCACGGTAGTAGTTTGTCATAAGAGAATATTGTCCATCATTGTACACCTTAAAGATAACCCCCATTAAGTCCATGTTATCTAGTGAATCTGAATCTGTAGAGTAGTCTAAATCATCTCTATCAAATTTAGCTTTGGCATTTGTAAGTCCACGACCTAGACAGAGTTTAAGAGACATACCTGATATATACCTATCAAGTGCGATACTTGCAGAGGCACCATCAAATTCCATATTAATAATATGACCCATTGGTGATTTAGCCTTATCATCATCTCTTAGGTTAATAAGATAACCATTTGTTGAAGGACGACGACCAACACTTAGAGTAGTTGGAAATCCACCAACCGTTGGAGACCATAACCAGTATGCTTCTCTTAGCTTAATAGTATCATCTGTAAGACTTTCGTTAACAACCCAATCAAATGTGTCGTAACCACTACCACGTTGTCCATCATCTGCTCCAAAAGCTTTGTTAAAGCTTAGTTGACCTTTGAAAAACATAGTGCTTGAAGGGGCGTAACCCATACCTAACCATAAACGGTTAGAGTAAACGCCATTACTGTGACTATCTTCACTCGCTGTTTTATAGTTAAGAGCATCATAAGAAGTCCTAAAGTCAATATCCCATTTAATATTGTCTTTATTGGCAAGTTTATTTACCTTAGAAATCTGCTTAGTTTGCGACTTTTGTTTTTTTTCCATTTTGTCGATTTTTTTAGTGAGGTCATCTATTTGTGTTTGCATATCTGCATTTGCGAAAGCTGTTGTGCTTAAAAATGCTAGAGCAGAGAGCGTGATTAATCTTTTCATACTATTTCCTTGTAAATATAATTCGAATTAGTATATCAGAATAAGAGTTAAATTATCTTAAATAATAATTAATAGATTTTTTCAACAAGAAGTTGTGTTGAAACTTTACATCGAAACTCATTCTTTGTAACCTTGTATGAAGCAGTTATCTTTCTATCTGCTGGCATTTCAAAGACAGTTCTAAACGCGATGAGTTCTAAAGTTTTTCTCTGGTGAGGGTATTGTCTTATTTCAATACGAGAATGCGACTTGTCACTTCCCATAAGTTTTATACTTACAACCTCTGCATCTCTAATTAAAAATGATGGACGAGGATTCGCTTCACCATAAGGTTCGAATTTTTCTATGATATCAAGTAGCTCAAGATCTATTTCATCAGTTGAGAGTATTCCTAATGTGCCATCTTTAGGTATAAAATCTTTAGGGTTTAGTTTTGCGGCACTCTTGTTAATAGCCTCTCTAAACGCAGCAATGTTCTCTTCTGCGAGTCCAAGACCAGCAGCCATTTTGTGACCACCAAATTTACTTAAGAAGCTCTCGTTGGCTTTAATGAGTTCATAGATGCTTACATTACCTATACTTCTTGCACTACCTTTGGCTATACCGTTTTCTATACTGAGAACAATAGCAGGTTTTGCGAACTTATCAACAAGTCGAGCAGCAACAATTCCGACAACACCTTCGTGCCAGCCTTCGCCTGCTACTACAATGATTTGATCCTCTTCATTTACAGAATTAATCGCGTTTGAGGTCGTTTGAGCTTCGGTTTCTTTACGAAGATCATTGAGTTGTCCTAGAAGTTCAAACTGCTTAAACGCGGTGTGAGTATCGGGAGCTGTAAAAAACTCTAGTGCTATACTCGCATCTTCAAGTCGTCCAGCAGAGTTTAAACGCGGTGCTATAGCAAACGCGATATCTTCAGAGCTAATATTTGATTTGTCTAAAAAGTCTCTAATAACTATAGAAGAGGGTCTTGATGAGTTCATAATAAGTTTTAAACCCTGTTTGACTAAAGTACGATTTATGTCAACTAAAGGCATAATATCCGCAATAATGGCAATAGCTAAAATGTCTAAAAACTGCTTCATGTCAATACTTAGCTTTAACTCTTTTTTTACAAGAGCTAAAAGTAACCAAGCGACTTGCGCTCCACATATTTCTTTGAAAGGATATTCACAAGTAGAAAGTTTGGGGTCAACTATTGCAAAGGCTTTAGGAAGAGTGTCTCCGGGAGTATGGTGATCTGTAATGATGAGTTCTATGTCTCGCGAAGCACATATATCTGCGGCTGCTATAGCAGATATACCGTTATCTACCGTAATAACTAGATCAGCGTCTATTCTCTCTAAAACATTTGGAGAAACACCATAACCATCTCTAAAACGATTTGGAATAATAGCTTCAAGGGGGTAGGGAATTTGAGAAAAGAAATCAACCATAATGGCAGTAGAACTTACTCCATCAACATCATAATCTCCAACAAGGGTTATCTTTTTATTTTCTCTAATAGCGTTTGCAATTTTTTGAGCCGCGTTTGGAGCATCTTGAAGTAGGGCAGGGTTTGGAATTTGTGAGAGTTTTTTGTCCTCTTCTTCAAAACGTGAAGAGAGAAGATTAAAAAGGTCTTGCTTTGTTAAAGAGTTGATAGTTTATCTTCTACTCTGCGTTTAGACTTGCTTTTACAAATGCAAGGATAGCCGCGTTTGGTGTTTGAAGACGTGAAGTAAACTCTGGGTGAAATTGTACACCTAAGAACCAAGGGTGACCCTCAATCTCTACAGTTTCTATAAGACCGTTAGATTCACCTGTAACTATCATACCAGCCTTTTCAAGTGCTTCACGGTAAGCAGGGTTTGCTTCATAACGGTGACGATGACGCTCATGAATAGTTGTTTCACCATTGTAAGCTTCTCTGAGGATAGAACCCTCTTTAGTATCACATGGATACTCACCTAAACGCAGTGTTCCACCCATTGGTGATTTGTGAGTACGAAGTTGTTGTCCACCATTTTGGTCAAGGAAATTATCGATAAGATAAACCATAGGGTGAGGAGTATTCTCATCAAACTCAATAGAGTTAGCACCCTCTAACCCAAGAACATTTCTAGCATACTCTACAAGCGTGAGTTGCATACCAAGACAGATACCAAGATATGGAATCTTATTTACACGAGCATACTCAATAGCTAGTATCTTACCTTCAATACCACGAGATCCAAAACCACCAGCAACTAAAACAGAATCACAATCAGCTAAAAGAGTCTCAGCACCTTTCTCTTCTACCTCTTCAGAGTCAATCCAGCAGATTTCTACTCTAGTATCAAGGTGTGCACCACAATGAATAAGTGATTCAGTTAAAGACTTGTAAGCTTCTTTAAGTTCAAGGTATTTACCTACAAATCCAACAACAGTTCTATTTTTAGGCTGTACAATCTTTTTAACAAGTGTGTCCCATTTCTCCATATCTGGATTAAGTTCACCAAGGTCTAACTCTTTAGCGATAGGCTTTAAGATATTTTGACGTAAGAAAGTAACTGGAATATCATAAATAGTAGCTGCGTCAAGTGCTTCTATAACGCTGTCTTGAGTGACATCACAACTCATTGCAAGTTTTTTCTTGAAAGTTTTAGGAAGAGCATTCTCACTTCTTGCGATAATCATCTGAGGAGTGATACCGATACGACGAAGCTCTTGAACTGAGTGCTGTGTTGGTTTAGACTTTAACTCACCAGCTGCCTTGATGTAAGGGATAAGGGTTACATGGATAAAAAATGTACCGGCTACTTCTTCATCATACTTCATTTGACGAATAGCTTCCATAAATGGTAGGCCCTCTATATCACCAACAGTTCCACCAAGCTCAACAACTAAGATGTCGTGACCTTGACCTGCAAGCTTGATACGATGTACAATTTCACCAACGATATGTGGAACAACTTGAATAGTCTGGCCAAGGTAACCGCCAGCACGTTCGCGTTCAATAACTGAAGAGTAAACTTGTCCAGTTGTAAAGTTAGATGATTTTAAATATGAACTATCTAAAAAACGCTCATAGTTTCCAATATCTAAATCTGTTTCAGCTCCATCTTTTGTTACAAAGACTTCACCATGTTCAAGTGGAGACATTGTTCCAGGGTCCACATTGATATATGGATCAATTTTAAGCATACCCACTTTTTTGCCTGAGTGTTTAAGAAGTGTACCAACACTTGCAGCAGTAATCCCTTTTCCAAGAGAGCTTAAAACCCCACCGGTAACAAAAATGTATTTAGTCATGCAAAATCTCCATATATAATTAATAATATTCGCGATTATAGTATATAATGACTTAAAAAATAAGAAAGTACAAACATGGAAAACACACTTTTATATGTAATCGCTGCACTTGGTATATCGCTGATACTAAATCTATTGTTAAAAAAGCTGGGTGTCTCTCAAATTATTGGGTATATATTTACAGGTACTATTATTGTTTATGCCTTTGATCTGCGAGAAATGAGCCATTCTCATGAGCTAGAGATGATTGGTGAATTTGGTATTGTCTTTTTAATGTTTACTATAGGTTTAGAGATTTCACTTTCTAAAATGGGAAGTATGAAAAAAGAGATTTTTGGTAATGGTTCTTTACAAGTAGGTCTTACCGCATTAGCTGTTTATTTCTTAACTTATTATCTAGTTGGTTTAGATACTAAAACATCCATTATTATATCTTTAGCCTTTGCTCTGTCTTCAACTGCAGTTGTGCTTTCGCATTTAAAAAGTTCAAAAGAGATATATCGTCCTTATGGTCAAAAAGCAACAGGAATACTTATATTTCAAGATATAGCAGTTATCCCTATTCTGATTTTCATCGGTTTTTTAACAAGTGAAGGGTATGAGTCCATCTATGTAATTTTAACCGATACTGTAATAAGTGCTATTATTGTAATTGGACTTCTTTTTGTAGTTGGAAAACGCCTCATGTCGTGGTTGCTACATTTCTCGGCTTCATCAGAAGTTGATGAGCTTTTTATGGGCTCAGTACTTTTTATTGTCGTAACGGCTTCTTTGCTCGCACACTATATGGGATTTACATATTCTCTAGGTGCCTTTGTGGCAGGAATGATTATTGCCGAAACAAAGTATCATCATAAGGTTGAAGCCGACATAGCTCCTTTTAAAGATATTTTACTCGGTACCTTTTTTGTTACTGTGGGAATGAAGGTTGATATACTACTTTTTATGAATAATATCGGTCTAATTGTTGGAATTTTCTTGGGAGTCTTAATCCTTAAAACAGCAATTATTTACTTTGTAGTACGCCTTTTCTCTAAACATACAACATCTCTTAAAACAGCTTTGGCTCTCTCTCAAGTTGGAGAGTTCTCTTTTGTTATTTTTGCAGTTGCGAGTAGTGGCGGAATTTTAGAGGAGAGTTTATCTCAGTTTTTAGTTCTTATAGTAATTCTATCAATGGTAATTACTCCATTTTTTATTACTAGAATTAAAAGAATTGTTGAATTTCTCTCAAAAGAGAGTAGTGTGGTTGAAGAGCTTAGTCCTCTAGCAAACAGAGAACATCATGTGGTGGTATGTGGATATAGTGTAGTAGGTAAGTTTGTTACAAAAGAACTTGATGAACTAGGTGTCTCATACATTATTATTGACAACAGTTATAAGCATGTAAAAGAGGCAATTAATGACGGGAGAGAAGCTTACTTGGGTGATGCTTCAAAACTTTCTATATTAAATGCTTTACATATAGAACATGCTGCATCTGTAATTGTGACTCTAGATAACATTGATAAAAAACGACTTATCTGTGAAGCCATGTTGAAGTATACGAAAAATGCAAATATAATTGCAAAAGTGATTTCTCTTGAAGAGAAAGAAAAGTTGGCAGATTTAGATATTACAAGTGTTGTAGATGGAAAGGTTGAAGTAGCTAAAGTTTTAGTGCAAAGAATGACAAGCTGTCGGTTAACATATAGCTCTTAGTTAAAAAACTAGAACCGCTATGGAAGCGGTCTGGTTAAGATTTTCTAATTTCCGCGTGAACCTGGCTTAATAGCTTCACTACCATCTTTACAAAGTGGACATGCATCTGGTGCATACATTTCAAATGTAAAATCAGCTAGTGCAAAAAATGGGATATCTTGAGGTAGTTTACAGTTTGACTTTGTCTCTACGTCTGAGTTTTCGCGTTTACAAAAACCACGGTTTGCAAGTGCAGCAGCACCAACAATTTCGCCACCAAGTTCTTTAACAACAGCCGCAGCTTCCATAGCGGAACCACCAGTTGTAATGATGTCTTCACACATTAAAACTTTCTCGCCCTTTGCCACTTCAAAACCACGACGAATGTTCATAACACCATCAACTCTCTCAGCAAAGATAAAACGAACATCAAGAGCAGTTGCAAGAGCAAATCCAGCTATAAGACCACCAAGTGCAGGTGCACATACTGTATCGATTTTTAATCCACTCGCTTTAATTTGCGTAGCGAGAGCCTCAGCTAAAATTTTTGCAGTCTTCGGATCTTCTAAAACCTTCGCAGATTGAAGGTAAAACTGTGAATGATTGCCACTACTTAGTTTAAAGTGACCTTCTAAAAGAGCATCCGCATCCATATATATTTTTTTAACGTCCATAATTAAACCTTTAATATCTCAGCTTCTTTATCTTTTAAAATTTTATCTATATTTACGGAATATTTATCAGTAATTTTTTGAACAGCATCTTGTCCAGCTTTAGACTCGTCTACAGTGATCTCTTTATCTTTTTCAAGTTTTTTTACTTGGTCATTTGAATGTTTTCTATCATTTCTTACAGAAACTTTAGCATTTTCACCCATACTCTTCATCTG
>CAZPRE010000012.1:0-20583 GCA_964588875.1 uncultured Sulfurimonas sp.
GGTTGATAATCGTAAAAGTAGGTTAAAGTCCCATATCCATCACTATTAGGATCTGTCCATATAATTGCATTGGCAGTCCAAGAAAGTTTGTAATACTCATATAAATCAACTCCACTAAAATCTACTCCAATTTGAGAAGATACAAAATTATTAGCTATTGCATCAATAGGATGAATACTTCCATTTTGATTTGCTAGTCCACCAACATATCCAAATGAATTTATATCATTGTTTGAGCCTATAAAATATATTGCCGCATCGCTAATATCGCTGTTAGAATTTGAAAGAGTTGAGATTAAAGCATTTATAGCTGTTATATTTGTATCTGGAGAGACTAAAGTTGCCGCATTTGAAGCATCTAAATCAATAATTCCACTCCAGTATGGTTTATCAGTTCCTCTAAAACCATCAACATCTGCACTAATCCATTCCAAGACTGTAAAAGTATTTCCACTTGCACTTCCTATCCCAACTGGAGCACTTGCTTGACCTGTTCGTGCAATAACAGAATCTTTTATACGATGTTGCAAACGCGATGCTATGAACTCGACAGTTTTTGCACTTCGTGCTTGAAGTTTATTATTGGTATTTGAAAATATAAAGCTTTCATAAGCTTGATACAAAAATTCTGTTCCAAATTTCCCTATAATTCCCATAATAACGATGACAAAAATGAGCTCTATCATTGTAAACGCGGTGCGTTTCATTAGTAACTCCTTTTGTAGTAGTCTATTTCGCCAATGTTTGAGCTATATGTACTTAACTGAGTTATGGGTTTTCCGTTTAAATCACTGATTGTAACCATGATTCTTTTTATGTTGGTATTGTTACCATTAAAGTTTGCGGGACGAGTTACAGTTATATTTGCATCATATCGTTGCTTATACCCGGCTCGATCAGTTGTTGTATCATCAAATACATTTACAATACCTAGTTGCATCTCATCAAGGGCTATAACAGAAGTTGTATTGGCATCAGAATAACTTGTTGTTGTTGCATTAGCATCAAGACAACGTCTGTGAAAAGGTTGGTTGACATGACCAAGCTTAAGTCTATAAAAGGGTGCTGTAGTTGCTAAGGGGTTAGTTCCACATGTGCCATCATCAATAACACGAGCAGGGGAATTTGGCGATGTTGGTTCTATAGAATTATCATCCCAGTTTGCAGTAACAACTTGATTGAGTTCAGTAGATGCAGCAAAAATTGCTTCTTGAACCATATTACCTTCAATCCCTTTCATGGTTGATTGATTCATAGTAGGAAGAGATATAACGGCAATTCCTATAATAACAATTGCAAAGATAAGCTCTATAAGACTAAAAGCGCTTCTTACCACATGCTTCTCCTATTTGTTTTTGTTGCTCCAGTTCTGTTAGTGTTAGTGCTTGTTCCATCTTTACCTGCCCAGTCACTAGCACCAGAGTCAAACTCTACTTCAAATTCGTTTGTCTCAGCTGTTGCATTGTATTTGTTATAAATTAACCAACTTGATGCATTGTTCTCCATTGTCGCTTTATATGGATAGCCCCTATTTGTGTTGTAAACTAAGTTTGTTGAATCAGGACTATTAAGACCAGTAGGCTTACTTCCCTCAACATTATTTGCATTTTTTTGTGAAATTGTAGCTCCTTGTTCTGCTACTCCAAATCCATTTGTGTGCTGAGTGTTAATAAACCATCTAGGGTCATCACTAAATTTGGAAGTGCTGCCATCTTGAAGTAATTTTTTATCGCATCCTGCTCCATTGCAATAAACCTCATAGTAAATAAAATCTTTCCCTGTTTGTCCTACAAATCTTTGTCTAGGTGCGTTTGTACGACCGTAATAATGAACAACGGTACCATTTACTCCAAGATGACCATCAATAGTTAAGTTCCCTTCACTTTTTTTGTCTGTTTTTAGATCTGCATAGAATGTACAGTCTGAAGGGGTTGTACAGTTAGTCTCATATTTTGCATATGTAATAGATTTTGGATTAGCTGCAACACTCGTATTTCTGTCGTAATTAAAATTTAATCTAGTAACCATAGCTCCCTTTAAAGGTTCAGTGAAATAATTGGCTCCAGTTGAAACAGCAATGGAAGAGGTTGGGCTTGTTTCGTTGATGTCTATTGTGTGAGCCGTGATTATTGTTCCATTCTCATCTAGATTATGAAAGTTCGCTTGATAGAGAATACTATTTCCATCTATGTCTGTAAGTGTTGTGTTAGATTTTGTAACAATTAAGTCTATAGCTTTTGCATAACAACCACCAACATAGTTACTTAGATTAGCATTATCATAACTAACAGCCTGTATTGTCCCATTAAGATGAAATGACATATTTTGATCTTGATAATTATTTTGAAACATGTTTGCCATATAAACAAAAGATGGTGTTGTATTAATACTTAATACTTGATTATTTATACCTACAGAAGGCATAATCGAAGACATTACAAATTTATATGGATGAAACTCTATGTCATGGTTTTGATAAAATCTACCACTACCATCACTACCATGATCTGTAGTGATTGTACATCCATGTTTAAGTGGTGATATCTCAGAAATTGTTGTTGAGCTATTAAGAATACAATCATCTCCAGCTAGGAAACCACCAGTTGCACTTGTATCGTGGTGTGTTGTGTCTTTCCAATCTACCGCTGTCCAAGTTTTATCTATAATATTAAGAGAGTACTCTCCTACTTGGTCTTGTAACTTTTCTTCGTTTGCTACAATACCATTAGCTATATAAAAACTTAAATCTCTACTTATATTATCATCACAATTAGTTACTACTAGTTGAGGGTCCCATGTTAATGTGACATTATGATCACTCTCTGGCTCAAAAGATCTTGTATAGCCAGGGACCTTTACTACTCCATCATGACCTGTTGCCGTAATGTCAAAACGATAATCGTATCCTGTGGCTAAGTTCATTCTCGTTGTTGCAGCACTACTTAATGGATTATAGTTTAATATAGTTGAAATATCATTTTTAGTAGTATTTTTAATATTTCCAGGATCACTATCAAGATCATATGCAGGGAGCGATTGATTTATATCATATATGCGAACATCATATGATTCTGGACGAACAGAAAAATTATCTCTTGAACATAATGGTTGTGCATAGTTTGTTTTGATACATGAAAAACAGGTAGTCGATGTGGAAGTTGAACACTCTGTAAGACATTGCGTATGAACATTACTATCATATAAATTAGCAATACTTGCTAAAGTCTTATTTGAATTTGACGTAGCCGCTGTCCATCCCTGAATGAGAGTGCCATTTGCATCATTAAAGTACCAGATACGGAATGCTGCATTTTTTACAGCAAAGTTGTAATAATCATTTGCTTGAGCAGTAATATCAATTTGATAGTTAGTAGAATCAAAGTTAATTGGAACAAATATAAGTTCAGATAGACTCGCATCTGGATTAGCACATGAAGCATTAATATCTCCAAAAGAACTTATATCTATAATTTCAACTAGAACTGTCGTGTTTATATTTGAAGTTGGAGCTTCATTATTCCCAGTACCAACAGAGGAGTCAAATACAACTGCTGTATTAAATATATTACGAGATACTTGTGTATATATATTATTCATAGGTGCTCCCGACTGACCACTTTGAACAACATTAAATTGTCCCCATTGTGGAGTGTATGAAGCCGTTGGTTCACAAAGCGGAACATTGTCACTACCAAGTGCATAGTCAGGATATTCAACTTTATTTCCATCAGCCATAATATAATATTTTATGGATAGACCAAGTGGTTCATCGACACCAGTGAAACCAGATATGTTACTTGGTAATAGTGAAAATTTTGTGTATATGTAGTCTCCGTCACCTAATATTCCGTTTCCTTTACGGAAATTATGTCCATCTGTGCAACCATTGTTTGTGGTTAGGTTATTTCCATCTTTATTATAGTCGCAAAGAGGATTAGTAGTAGTTGGTGCTCCCCTATTAATTAGAGCAGAACCATTTGTATTAGATGTATATATATTACCCGTTTGATCAAATACAGTTTCATTAACATCCGATCTAATGGCGATACCTTCGGCAGCAATATCAGCTTCCATATTCTTTATATAAACCGTAATATCTAAATCAGAAGATGAGATTCTAGAGTCTAAATGTGCTACTGGGTAGAGAGTTCTATCAACATCTAAATATCGACCATCTTGTTTAATGGAGTAGTCATAACAGAGTTTTGGTAAGTAAAGTTCTGTTACGAAAACTAGTAGTGATGGGTAGTATACATCTCCACCTGTTGTAAATCTAAATGTAGCACCTACTTCATCGTTCGTAATTATCGGTGTTGTGCTTGTCGTTCCAGTATCATGAACCTGTATATCAATACCATTATTATTAACTAAATTAGGGTTTCTTACACCAGTAACATCAATACGAGAATCAAATGCATTATCACTATTTGGAGCGATGCTTACAAAGTTAGAGTTATTGAATAGTTTTCCCTTCATAAGTAAATCATCACCGGTAATATATTTATCACCCTCTCCCACAAAGACATAAGTTTTTGACTCGACTGGACCATTTTTTGGAGTTAAAAATCCTGAAACGGAAATCTCAACAGAGTTGGACCCATCAATGATTTCATAACCATCAAAGATTGTAATATTTCTTGCTGTTGTGTCATCTGTATCTTCATAAACTACCACAAGAACCCATGCACCATATGCACCTAGTCCATCAGGTTTTCCTGTTATTGTATAAAATTCATCAGGGTTTATATAGTACTTCCCTTCACCATGGGTTTGAATATAGTCTGTAACGTCAGCACTTGCTGCATATGTATTGTACCCATCATCACTAACATCTAATATATCAGCGTTTATTACTACAAAAGTATCATCTTCTTGTCTCATTTGAAGAACTTTTGCTGAATTTTTATCCGCTTCTGTCCAGTCATTTCTAGTTGTGTTTCTTCCTTGCCAGTATATTCTGGCATATTTGACTTCTGCTTTTACAGGGAGAGATAGTGTTGAGTAAGACTCTGGTGTCTTGGATAGGAATGTATTACCATTACTGCTTGTAGTATTTTGACAACTATCCGTACCACTACTTCCTCTGTAACATATCACAGTATTCCCTACCATTGTAACATTTCCAAAAATACTCGCTTGGCGTCTTAATTCAAATTCTCGACCATCATATGATTCATGGTAAGGTGGTGTAACGGTTATCGTTACTGTCGCTGTTGATGTATTTCCTGCACGACCTTCTATTGTATATGTGAATAAATCTGTTCCAAGAAAGTCAGGATTTGGTGTATATACAAAACTACCATCAGTATTTCCTGTTAATGTTCCATTTACAGGTAGAGTAGTGCTAATAACACTAATTCCTGTACCTTCATCATTATCAAGTGCATTTTCATTAAGTACAGTGTTTATATCCATAGTGTATGTATCATCGACAGCATTTGCTGGTACAATAATTTCAAATATTTCTATCTTAACACCACTTTTAACTATGGAATAATCTGATATGAATCTTAAATTCACACTTGAAGCATTGACTGTGAAATCTTCATTTATATTGTTATCAAGTCGTTTATAATCACCAGTATTGGTAGTTGAAAAATAGAGAAAATCATATCTTCTTTCTGTAGTACCTGTTATTTTAACTCTAAGACGACTTGCTCCAGCAATACTTAAAGTTGTTGAAATGTCTTGATTATTTTGATAGTTGTTATTATCTTTGGATGTTTCTGCTGTTGTAGCTGTTTTAATCCAATATGTAGCTGATAATGAAGTAGAAAACATAAAAGTTAAAAATAATAGTTTGAAAATATTTGTTAGCTGAAAAGTTGAATTTGACATAATAGACTCCTATGTTTAGGTAATTTCAGTGCACACAAAAAAGGGGCTCAGTGGCAATTATTACTTCTTTAAAAATGTAGATATTTTCTCTGCTACACCATAGTTTGTAGACTCAGTTAAAAAGTACAGGGCCTATAAAGTTTACTATTGAGTCTTCTATTGGTATTTGAATAAGCACTATGTTAAGCACTAAAAGGTTTGATTCATTTGTGATTTCTAAAAGCTTTTGAATGTTGTCTGGAACTTCAAAGTCATACTCTCTTAAAGCAAAAGGGATATGTTCATCTTCTAAAGATTACATTTTCATAAAAATATCATCAATTTTTTCTAACTCTATTTTCTTCAAATTTTCGAACCCTAAAAGTGGTTCTACGATATCAAACTTCATTAAAAACCTTTTGTTAAAATTTATCAATTATAGCACTTAAAGCATAAAATGTACCTAGTTTAATTACTGTTATATATCTTTTAGATAGAATAAGAACTTATTTACAAGGAAACATAATAGATGAAAATTAAAATAACTTTTTTAGTAATAACCGCGTTTATATTTTTTAGTGGATGTGCAAAAAATATCGAAGAATATAACAAACCAGCTGTTTATTGGTATGCAAAAATTGTCGAGTCTATCTCTGATGGAGACCTAGGTAAGGCTGATAATTACTACAGTTCACTTCAAGGTGAGCATATTGGCTCTCCACTACTTCCAGAAGCTACTATGATACTTGCTATTGCTCATATGCATTATGAAGAGTATCTTTTAACAGAACACTTTTTAAATGAGTATGTAAAAAGATATGCAAATCCTAATGAAAAAGAGTTTGCAGAGTTTATGAAAATAAGAGCAAAATACATGGCTCTACCAAACCCAAGACGTGATCAAGCTCTTATAAACGAGGCAATTGGAGAAGGTGAAAAATTTAAGCTTAGATACTCTAATTCTATGTACTATAGTGTTGTAGATACAATGTTAACAAATCTTTATATGGCGGATGCTGCTCTTAATGAGACAATCGCTGATCTATATGATAGACTTGATAAACCAAAAAGTGCAGATTATTATAGAAGTATAAAACCACAACCGTGGATTGTTTGGAATGAAATTAATCGTGCAAATACACCTTGGTACAGAGCATGGTTTGAGGGTGATGGAACAGCGAGTTGGTATGGATTTTTAGTACCAGATACTCAAAGTGTTGTTTCTAGAAACTCTTATGATGATGCAGATGGTGCTAAAGAGAGACAGTCGCAAGAAGATTTTAATCGTATGATGACTCCAATGGGTCTTTAAAAAGGAATAATATAAATGAAATTAAGTAACTATGGAGAGTTTCCAGCTGACGTGCCAGTAATAGCCGAAGATGAACTTTTTTTATATCCATTTATGATTTCACCACTTTTTTTGAGTGATGAGATGAATATAAACGCGGCTACAAAAGCTATTGAAGAGAATACTTTAGTGATTGTATGTCCAACAAAGTCTGGAAAAGAGGGTGAAAGAGATTATGATTCTCTTTATGACTCTGGTGTAGTTGGTTCTATTATGAGAAAGGTTGCTCTCCCTGATGGTAGAGTAAAGGTTTTATTTCAAGGTTTAGCACGTGCTAAAAGTATGCATAAAGTGTCAGAATCACCTCTCATAGCACATGTGGATGTGATAGAACCAACAAGTGTTGATTCTTTAAAAATAGATGCTATCTTAGAAATTGTCCGTGAAAAAGTGAGAACATTGTCTAGTGTTAGTAACTACTTTCCACCTGACTTACTACGCACTATAGAAGAAAACCATGATCATAATCGTATTATTGATCTTATATGTTCAACTGTAAAATTAAAAAAAGAACAAGCATATACTCTTTTTGTAGAGACAGATACTGAAAAGAGATTTTTAGACCTAATTGATTACCTGATAGATGAAATAGAAGCAAATAAACTTCAAAAAGAGATTCGTTCTAAGGTTCACACACATATTGAAAAAGTGAATAAAGAGTACTTTTTAAAAGAGCAGCTCAAACAGATTCAAAAAGAGTTAGGGACTGACAATTCAAGAGAAGAAGAGATCCAAGAGTATAGAACTAAGCTAGAAGCTAAAAAAGATAAAATGGATGAAGATGCTTATAAAGAGATAAGTAAGCAGATAGAACGCTATGCAAGAATGCATCCTGATTCATCTGATGCTTCAATGACTCAGACATATCTAGAGTGGGTTTTAGAAGTTCCTTTTGGGGAAGAGTCTAAAAAAGCACTTAAGATTAGTGATGTTGAAAAACAGCTCGATAAAGATCACTTTTCATTAGAAAAACCTAAAAAAAGAATTGTAGAGTATTTTGCAGTTAAAGAGCTTTTAGAACTTCGTGGTATAAGTCAAAAGAAAAGTTCTGGTGCAATACTCTGTTTTTCAGGACCTCCAGGTGTTGGTAAAACATCATTGGCAAACTCAATAGCTACTGCATTAAAGCGTCCTTTGGTCCGTATTGCACTTGGTGGTTTAGAGGATGTAAATGAACTTCGTGGTCATCGTCGTACTTATGTTGGAGCTATGCCTGGGCGTTTAACACAAGGGCTTATAGATGCTAAGAAGATGAACCCAGTAATTGTTTTAGATGAGATTGATAAGGTATCGCGTTCACAACGCGGTGATCCTACAGCGGCTCTTTTAGAGATACTTGATCCTGAGCAAAACTGTAACTTTAGAGACTATTATTTGAATTTTAATCTTGACTTAAGCAATGTAATTTTTATTGCAACAGCGAATGATGTTGGACGAATTCCAGCACCCCTTCGTGATAGAATGGAGTTTATCCATGTTAGTTCATATACGCCTCAAGAGAAGTTTGAGATAGCATCTCGTTACCTAATTCCCCAAGAGCTAAAAAAACATGGTTTGAAAAAATCAGAAGTTGGTATTTCAAAACCAGCTCTTAAAGAGTTGATTCATAGTTATACTCGTGAAGCAGGTGTGCGTAATTTACGCCGTCGTATTGCTGATTTGAGTAGAAAAATTGCTAAAGATATACTTGAACATCCTGAGGTTGATAAGGTGTCAGTGAGTTTGAAAAACTTAAAAATATTTTTTGATAAGAGTGTTTTTGAAATTGAAAAAACAGATAAGGTTCCTGTTGTTGGAGTAGTAAACGGACTTGCTTGGACTGCTGTTGGCGGAGATGTTTTAAAGATAGAGTCTATCCGCATTAAAGGTAAAGGGAATTTACAGCTAACAGGTAGTCTTGGTGATGTTATGAAAGAATCAGCTAGAATTGCTATGAGTGTTGTAAAGACTTTAATAGATTCTAAAAAATTGAAAATAGATACTGAAAATATTCCCTTAACATTTAAAGAAAAAGAGGAAAGCATAAAAGTAGATGCTAGCGAGGTGTATAAACGCTATGATCTACATATTCATGTTCCTGATGGTGCAACACCCAAAGATGGTCCTAGTGCAGGTATAGCTATGGTGAGCGTTATATCTTCGATCTTAAGTAACAGAAAGATTCGTTCTGAAATTGCTATGACTGGAGAAGTTTCTTTAAGTGGTGATGTGTTACCGATTGGTGGGTTAAAAGAGAAGTTAATTGCTGCACATAAGGCGGGTATGACAAAAGTTTTAATTCCTGCTAAAAATTATGAAAGAGATATTGAAGATATCCCTAATGAAGTTAGAGAGTCTTTAGATATTGTTGGCGTTACACGAGTGGAAGATGTTTTAAAACAAGTTCTTATTTAAAGAGCTTGTTTTACTTTAAATTTAAATGATAACTGTTGCTATCTTATTCATGAGATCAGCATTTCTTATAGGCTTCATTAAAAAACCATTTGCACCAAATTCTAAAGCCTCACCTTTTTTTGTTTCATCTGTTGTTAAAACAATAATTGGAAGTTGACGTAAGTTTTCATCTGCTCGAACTACTTTTAACATCTCTATTCCACCCATAACTGGCATGATAATATCTAATAAAATCAAATCGATATCATTTCTACCTTTAAGCTCTCCAATTGCATCTGAACCATTTTTAGCTTCAATAACTTCTTTAACCTTACCGCTTTTCATAAGCATAGATTTTAAAAGTTTTAAGTTTATAAAATCGTCATCTACTGCTAAAACTACTAAGTCATTTTTTGTCATTTATAAACCTTTAAATATATTTTTGAAAAACTGTTGCGAGTAGATTTTTATTAACTATATTTTTAATAGTTTCATCTACATATATTGCATCATCTGGCTGCTCATCTGTGCTACTATCTGTAATTAGAACTAGAGATGATTCTAGTTTTCTTGCCTCATTTGCCTCTTTTATAAGAGAAGAAAATAGGGCAAGAGAAAGATGTTCTCCCTCTTTATCAAAGAGAACTAATTTATAACTATTATCATTTATCATCCTATTAAGTTCATCACTAGATGATGCAGTCTCATATGAATATCCAAGTGAGTTGATAATTTTTATATATAGTTTTGATTCAAAACTACTTTTCTTAGCGAGGAGTATATCTGCTTTATATGTAAAGATTTCTTCTTCAATTACCGCTATCTCTTCTGGTTGATTCGCTTCAAAACTATCCAATGGGTCTAAAATACTTTCTTCTAGGTCGGTTACATCTTTTGGTACTTCTTTCTCTTCTGCAATATGATCTGCTAGGAAATGATTTAAAAGTGAAACAATTTCTGTACGTACTAAAGGTTTTGTTGTGTACTCATCAAGACCAGCTTCTAGAAATCGTTCTCTATCACCTTTGAGCGCATTGGCAGTTAAAGCAATAATCGGAATGTGAGGTTGATTCCAATCTTCTTCGTAATCTAAAATTTCTTTAGTCGCTTCTACACCATCAAGGAATGGCATCTGTATATCCATAAAGATTAAATCAAAGTTCTCATCTTTACGTTTTTGGAAAGCTTCTAAACCATTAGATGCAATCGTAATATTAAGGCCTAAGTCTTCAAGAGTTCTTTTAATTAGCTTTTGATTAATAATATTGTCCTCTGCAATTAGCACATTTGCATCAAATTTTGATGTACCTGCATTGAATTTTTTGCGATTTACTTTCTTAATTCTGTTTACATTAAAGCTTTCAGAGTGATAGTTGTCTAGCACTAGTTTTACTTTAGAAGTATTTAGTGGTTCATAAAGAGTTTTAAATAGATTAATCTTAAGAGAGTCTATTTTCTTCATAAAGTAAGACTTAGTCAGTAGAATTAATTCTTGAGGTAACTTGCCATAGGCTACTAACTCATCTTCTCTGACATAATCGTAATCAACAAATACTAAGTCGTAATTAACCTGTCTTTGTAGTGTCCCTAACTCATCCATATCTTTGAATGTTGTATAGCTTACACCATAAAAGTCTAGGTATTCTTTTAAATAAGTTTCCTGTCTTTTTGTTTTATGTGAAGATTTTAAGACAAGTGCATTGATGCTAGAATATCTTCCTTGTACACTCTCATTAAGAGTTTTAACTTCTTCAAAATCTATTGTGAAGAAGAAAGTTGTACCCTCACTAGGCTCACTATGTAAGTCCAGTTGACCACCCATTAATTCAATAAATCTAGATGAAATTGTTAAACCAAGACCCGTGCCACCATATTTACGAGTAATAGATGTATCTGCTTGAGAGAATGCTTCAAAGATTCTTGATTTTTGCTCATTTGTTACACCAATACCACTATCTTGAACCTCAAATCTAACTCTTGTGATACCATCTTGTTTAGAATCTATTTTTCTAATGTCAACATTGATAGAACCAGCACTACTTGTAAATTTAACCGCGTTTGAAAGAAGATTAATAATAACTTCTTTAATCTTAGTTGGATCACCTTTGATTGGATGCCCTAACTCTGGATCTATGAAACAACCAAGGTCGATATGTTTTTCACTTGCACGAACTGCATAAACTTCAACTGCACTCTCAAACTCTGTAATGGGGTTAAATACAATATCTTCAATTTCAAGTTTGTTTGATTCAATTTTAGAAAGGTCAAGAATATTGTTAATAATTTCAAGAAGATTCTCAGAGGATTTTTCAATAATTTCAACAAACTCACCTTGTTCCTCTTTAAGACCAGTGTCTTTAAGGAGCTCAGTAAATCCAACTATACCATTAAGTGGAGTACGAATTTCATGAGACATATTGGCAAGGAACATAGATTTCGCTTCACTTGCCTCTTGTGCTAACTTCTTATCTTCTCTAGTTTGAGCAATAATTTTTTCAAGTAAACCATAAGCTTCAGCTGTACCTTCAGAAGTGTGAAGGTTGATTTCTATATCTTCTTTATTTGTATCTTCGGCAACTCTTTTTAGTACACTTTCAAGGTTCTTGATATTTTTTGCAATTTCATATGACAGTAGATAACCAAGAATAGCAAGAATCATATTAACTATCCAAATAGTTAGTGTAATAATTAGAAACTGCAGAGCATCTGATTGTACCTTTGAAGCTCGTGCATCCATTGCACTAAGAATCAACTCTTCAGACTCTGAGAGGATATTGGTTTTCTCAGAAAGCATTGTAAACCAAATGCCTAAACTCGTTTCATACTCACCACTCTGTGCAGATGAAATTATGCTTGTTCTTTCTGCATTAATATCATCAAAAAGTTCTACTGTATCTTCATTCTTAAATAGTTTATCAATATTACTAACTAGCTCTTTATCACTTAGTGTATCGTAGCTAAGTGTATCAGCTTTGGTAATAAGTGAAAGCCAAATATTGAACTCTTCTTCTTCAAGTTCAGTAGAACGTGCAATTGCAAATGAAATAAAGTCTCTCTCCGCCGCTGTAAACTCTTTTGCTCTCACCATAGAGATGTAAGTGGTTGAGAGTTCATTAATTACAGGATCCATCTGATTACGAGTGATCTCTTCAAGTTCTATAATCGCCTGATGTTGTGCATTTCCGTAAACTTTTTCATAAACATCTTTAAAGTTTGTCTGATGTTTATCGACTAAAGATCTAGTTTTATTAATAGTCGCAATTGAGGTTGACATTGTTTTTATATTATTACATGTAGAACATTGTGCATCCCCCTCGGTTTGATCGTGTAAGGCCGGGTTGTTTTTAGTGTAATCTAGATACTGAGCCTGTTTTGCATCAACAATTGCTCGTTGTTTTGTAAGAGATCTTAATGTATTTGGAGATGAGTTGTCTAGATGCATAACTGTCATACCGCGTTCACGAGATATATTTTCTACAAGGTCATTTAAAAGTCTATTCTCAGAAAGCTTTTCTTGTAAAACTTGAGCAAGTTTGTAGTTTGTAAATGAGTCATAAACAAAATAACTTGTTATGGTAAATAAAATTGCAATCGGAAAAAGAGAGATTAATCTCAATCTGTTTTTTAGTCCTAACTGCACACTTTAAGCCTCTTCAGTTGAAATTTTAGAGATAACTGAAATTATTTTATTAGCGGCATTAAGTGCTTCATCTTTTGATGAAGTTTTCAGGAGTAACTCTAGTTCACTTGTAAAATTATGAACTCGCATATTATCACTCATGCCTTTGAGTTTAAGTGCTGAGTATTTCCATTTTTGTGAGTCATTTAACTCAATAGCATCTATGATAGCTGTTGATAACTCTTTTGACTCGTTAATATAGTCTTCAAATAGCTCATTAAAACTTTCGCTATCTATGCCTATTTCATCGGCTACTTGAGCTTTATCATAGCTTGCTTCTATAATCTCTTCACTGACAAAGTCATCATCAGCTAGTTCAGGAATATCTATTGTTTGAGGAACATGGGAATCATCAATAGTAAGTTCGCGATCCATGTAGAGGTCTTCTTCTATTTTACTTTCAGGTTCTTCTTCATCGTTATTTACTATTGGAGTTTTTAGCATCTCTTCACCCGCTAGTTTAGTTACGATTTTATAAAAATAGTTTAGGTTTTTATGTATAATATCGGTATCTTCTGATGTATTTATAATAGTTAAAACATCGAAAGCATCTTCAATACGTAGATTAGCTGCAACACCTTTGAGTTTATGGGAAAGAATCTTAACATTATTTATATCAGCATCTTTGAGTGAATCATAGAGACTATTTTTAAACTCTTTTGCTTGTGCAATAAAGTCTTCTATAAATTCCTCTATTAAATCTATCGGTAGGCCTAGTTCATCTGATGCTAAGTGAGGATTAAAAACATAATCTTCATCCTCTTCAATAATAGAAAGTAGAGGCTCATCCGCTACTAGTTCTTTATCTTTGAGAAGAAGTATATGCTCAGATGTCTCATCATCAATATCTATGTTTAGAGGAGTGTCATTATCATCTTCTAAATTGATTTGTAAAGGAGCATCATCATATTGATCATGAATAATAGTAGCATTATCAAGTTGATTAGGAGTTTCATAATTGTCTTGTATTATTTGAGTAGGTTGTATATCCACAATAGGTGCGGACGGAGCTATTGTATTAAAGGCTACTATTTCTTCAGGGGCTGCTACCGGAATTGGTTTGTCTTGTATATCATTTGTAATGTTTAAACTCTCTGTTTTTGATAGTTCACGTAAATTTTGAAGATTGACAAGATATGCTTTTGCCGATGGGTTATCAGTAAGATATGCAGATGTGATATTTAAATTACATCTATAGTTTTTTTCATTTGCATGTATAATAACTTTTGGTGTCTCTACAGAATCTGCACAAACAATAAAGTCTATCCAATGCACATGTTTAAAGTTATGAATATACCCTGGTGTTTTAACAAATAAATCTGCGAAATCAGCAGACTCTGATCTGAGTTGTGCAAGGTTAGGAAACCCTAAAGTACTTAAGTCTGTCTCGTCTATCCCTATAAACTCTTTTTGAGAATTATATATTAACATTAATCGTCCCTTACTCTTGGTTTTCTATCATTTTTTGATAAAGTTCTTGATTTTTTTGAATATCTTTTCTAGAGGCTGGTTTTCTTGCAGAAATATAACCAGTCACACTATTATTGCTATCAACTATAGGTAATATTTCTGTGTCTACCCAGTAGTATAAACCATCTTTTCTTAGATTTTTTACAAGACCATTCCAAGCTCGACCACCATTGATCGTTTCCCACATCCTTGCAAATGCATCATGTGGCATATCTGGGTGTCTTATTATATTATGAGGTTTACCAATTAGTTGGTCTGATTTATAGCCTGAAATTTCACAAAACATTCTGTTTGCATAAGTTATGATACCGTTTAAGTCGGTCTGAGAAATGATGACATTTCCCTCATAAATATACTCTTCGTCTATTGGTGTTACTTTATCCATTAAAAAACCTTATATATTTATATAACTATAATTGTCATAAATATAACATAAAGCTCTGAAAAAAAACTTATTTATAAGTATTTTTAATTATTTTTGCATCTTTTTCGTTTAATATACTACTTATTTCTTCTACAGTCAGTTGCTTAAGTGCTTCAAAAGTTCCAAAATGATTGAGTAATTTTGTGATTTTTGCATTGGATATACCTTTTAAGGAGAGTAGTTTACTCTCCTTATCAAGCTTAAGTTTTGTTTTTTTATGAAAAGTTATAGCAGATCTATGTGCTTCATCTCTTAAATTTTGTGCCCACTGTAATCGCTTATCACTGCTTAGTAGTTTAAAACTTTGCTCTGTTGAGTGAAGTATATCGTTTGCCTTTCCCTTAGCACGATGTGATTTTTTATCAATTTTCTCTTTTGATATAGCGATAACATCAATATAAACACCAGATGATTTTATAATCTCCTTTGCTAGAGAAAGCAGAGTTGTTCCACCATCTATTATCCACAAGTCAGGAGGAGAGTTTTTACAAAAGCTTTGAGCTCTTCTGGTTAAGGTCTCTCTCATCTGTGCATATTCATCCTTGGCTTGAAGATGATAGGTTCGGTAACTTTTCTTATCAAAGTCTGAATCTTCATAAACTACCATTGCCCCAACCGTAGCAACTCCTGAAATATGGGAGTTATCAAAGACTTCGACTCTGTTTGGCACTCTTTGTAAGGAGAGCAATTCTTTAATCTCTGATAAAAGTTTAACAGAGTCCCGATTGATATCGCGTTTAAGAAGTTCTTTGGCATTTAAAATTGCTAAGTCAATAAGGTCTTTTTTATTACCGCGTTTGGGAGCTTTTAAATCCGCTTGTTTTTCAAAAATATTACTTAGGTGTTTTTGTATAATTTCTAAGCCTTCAAACTCTTTCATTATTAATATAGGGGCGATAATAGGAGGCTTTTCTTCTTTATAAAAATCTATTAAGACCCTTTGATAAAGCTCATCTTCGTCATAGCCATCATTAAGAGCAATGAAATCGTGGGAAGAGGAGATAATTTTACCATTTCTCATAAATATTCTTACGACTACAGCTCTAGTCTCAGAGTTTTGTAGAGCAAAAATATCGTAGTTTTCATTTGATGCAAAATCAATCTCACTTTTAATCTCAGAGCGATTTATTCGTTCACATCTATCTCGTAGCTCTGCAGCTTCCTCAAATCGCATCTCCTGTGCATAAAAAGCCATTTTGTCTGTTAGCTTATTTAAGAGAGTTTTTTTGTTCCCTATAAGTTCTCTAGCTAAATCAACTTCTTTGGCATATCGTATTTTAGAAACAGGAAGTTCACATGGTCCAAGGCATTTATCTATCTGATGATATAGACAGAGTTTTTTTGATTTAAGGCACCCTTTTTTTTGTACAAGTTTACATATCTCATAGACTGAGTCTAAGATATCTCTCGCTCCAATTGAATAAGGGCCAAAATAGGTAATGTCAGGACTTTTTATAATCTTTCTTGTGATTTCAAATCTAGGGTATATTTCTGAGTTATCTATATAAATATAAGGGTATGTCTTATCATCACGAAGAAGAATATTGTATTTTGGATTTAACTGTTTAATAAGAGAGTTTTCAAGGATTAATGCATCATGTTCAGAGTTAACAACTATATAGTTAAGACTCTTGGTCTGATTTATCATTTTTGTGATTCTAGGAGATAGATTAGAATTTGCTTTTAGCTGGGGAGTAAAGTTAAAGTAGCTTTTGACTCTTTTTGTTAGACTTTTTGCCTTTCCTATATAGAGTAAGTTCTCATCACTGTCAAAGTATTGGTATATTCCAGGTGAGTCTGGAAGTTGTTTTATCGTAGTCTCTAGATTCATTCTTTATGCCCTAGAGTATCTTCTTTATTTTCGGTACTTACTTTGGCTTTTATAAGCTCTAGAATACTTTTTGCCAGAGCTTTTAGTTTTTCATCTTTAATATCAATATTTATATCTCCGGTAGCTCTTTCATTATAAGTTTGTATATGTGAATTTGTTTGGTGAAGTAGTACTTTTTTTTTCGGGGCTGGGTCTGTATATATTTTAACATCATCGATTTGTGCATCTAAACACTCTATAAATCTCTCTGATTCTAAAATCATAGGGGAGTTTAAAATCATTTTAATAGTATTTATAATATTATCAATATCTAATTTATTAAGTCTAGTGGTTAGAACAAATGTAAGTGTATTGTTTTTAATGTAACCATATTTTATATTGTTTCCAATACTTGGTAGAAGAGAAGCTTTGAGTCTATTAATACATTTAGATTCTAAAAGTTTAGAAAATTGAGGTTTATGTTGAAGAGTATTAATAATTTGGCTTACATTTTTCATTTGGTAATTATAGCAAGTTTGCTCTTGTTTTTGAGCGGATGTGGATATAGGGCTACTCCTTTTTACACACAAGAGGCCCCTGAATCCGATGAGAATGTTAAGTTTTTTCTAGAAAATAAAACTATAGATAAGATAGATACAAATGAGAGCTGTAAATAAGTTGTTTAAGTATGATGTAATCATTATTGGTGCTGGAGTTGCTGGTCTGTATGCAGCTGCTAAGCTTCCAAAAGATAAGAAAGTGTTGGTTATAAATAAACGCGAGACTTTTAAGTGTAATAGTTTTTATGCTCAAGGTGGAGTTGCGTTGGCAAGAGATGAAGAAGATATTCCTTCTCATATTCAAGATACTTTAGATGCTGGAGCAGGTCTATGCAGTGAAGAGGCAGTAAATGAACTGAGTCGAAATTCAAGAGAAGTTATTGATGATTTAATTAATAATGGTTTTGAATTTGACAGAGATAGTGAAGGAAATCTTCTCTATACAAAAGAAGCAGCTCATTCTTGTAAACGAATATTACATGCAGGTGGTGATGCAACAGGTAGATATATGCATCAGTTTCTACTTGCACAAAATCCACACTATCTTTTATCTGATGCAAGAGTTGTTGACCTGTTAATAAAAGATGGTGTTTGCTATGGCGTTACTGTTTTAGATCACAGGGAGAGTAAAAATCTTTATGCTGATGATGTAATCATTGCAAGTGGTGGTGTTGGCTCACTTTTCGAGTATCATACAAATGCTCCTTGTATTAGTGCTGATATGCAAGGCTTGTGCCTTATGAAAGGAATTGAGCTTGAAAATATGGAGATGATGCAGTTTCATCCCACTGTATATGTAAATAGTGATTATGCACAAAAACTTCTGCTAACTGAAGCTTTAAGAGGCGAGGGTGCAACAATCGAAGATGAAGATGGAGCACGTTTTTTATTTGACTATGACGAGAGAGGTGAGTTGGCATCACGCGACATAGTTAGTAAATCCATTTACGATTATGTGAAAAAAACTGGTTCAAAAGTTTACTTGTCATTGAAAAATTTTGATTACCACTACTTTGTACAGAGGTTTCCAAATATTTATAATAATTTACAGGATATTGGCTTTGATGTACCCCATCAGAGAGTTCCAATATCTCCGGCATTTCATTATGCGATAGGAGGTATTAAGAGTAATCTTAATGGTAGAGTTCCTAGTGTGAAAAACCTCTATGCCATTGGTGAGGTAGCCTCAACGAGAGTTCATGGTGCAAATAGACTTGCTTCGAACTCTTTACTTGAGGGTTTGGTTTTTGCTAAAAAAGCAGCAGAAGAGATACTTAGAAATACCGAGCCAAAAAAACAATATTACAACTTTGGGATTGATAATGAAATCATGAGTTTTAAAGACGATAAAGAAAAAAAGAATCGCTTACGTCAAATTATGTGGGAAAAGGTCTCTATAGTAAGAACAAAAAGGGGATTAAATGAAGCATTGGACGAAATTAATGCTCTTTTAAAAGAAAATATTGGTAAACTATTGAAATTCCGTTTGCTTACAGCAAAAGAGATTGTTACAGCGGCTCTGTCGCGTAATGAATCTGTTGGAGTACACACAATTATTAAGGAGAAGGAATGTTAAGAATTCTATCGTTACTTGGGATAACAAGTGCAGCCGCGTTTGCAACTACTGCGGCCCATGCAAGTGGACATGCAGTTGATTTAGCTACATCACCATTTGGTTGGCTATTACTAGTAATTTTTGTAGTGGGGTACTATTTTATTGCTGCTGAGGAAAAATATCATATTAATAAGGCTAAACCAGCTCTATTTACAGGTACATTTATGTTTATGCTACTTGGTGGTTACTATGCTTTTAATGGTTTAGATTTTGGTTCATTTGATACAGAAATCGCACACCTAATCTTAGAGATTGCAGAAATTTTCTTCTTCTTATTTGTTGCTATGACATTTATCGAAGCGCTTATTGAGAGAAATGTTTTTGATGCACTTAAAGAGAAACTTCTTGGTGCTGGATATGATTATAAAAAACTATTCTGGGTAACTGGTCTTTTAGCTTTCTTTATCTCTCCAGTTGCAGATAACTTGACAACTGCATTGATTCTCTCAACTGTTCTGATTACAATTGAGAAGGATAACAAGGCATTTCTTATTCCTGCGGCTGTAAATATAGTCGTAGCTGCAAATGCTGGTGGTGCCTGGTCTCCATTTGGTGATATTACAACACTTATGGCTTGGTCTGCTGGTAAGGGTGCATTTGTGGATTTTCTTTTCCTTTTCCCTGCATCTATCATTGGTTGGGGTGTTACTGCTTTCTTACTTTCTAAATTTGTTCCAGAGGGACATCCTACAAAAATTGAAGGTGCAGAACCAGTTCATATTCACAAGGGTGGTAAGGTTATAATCTTCCTTGGTGTATTTACAATATTCTCAGCGGTAATGGGTAAACAACTTATGCACTTACCTCCAATGTGGGGAATGTTATTTGGTCTATCTCTTTTACAACTTTATGCATATACACTTAAAAAGTACCATGATCACGATATTGAGATTTATAAGTCAGTTTCAAAGATTGAGAACGATACACTGTTATTCTTCTTTGGTATATTAGCAGCTGTTGGTGCTCTGCACTTTGCAGGTTTCCTAGGTCATGCTGTAAAACTTTATGATATGTTTGATCCAACTTATGTAAATGTTGGTGTTGGTTTTCTTTCCGCTATTATTGACAATGTTCCTGTTATGTCAGCGGTTCTTAAAGCAAGTCCTGACCTTCCTTTAGCTCAATGGATGCTTGTAACTCTTACGGCTGGTGTTGGTGGTTCTTTAATCGCTTTTGGTTCTGCTGCTGGTGTAGGTGTTATGGGAAAACTAAAAGGTATCTATACATTTAGTGCACACATGAAATTCTCATGGGCAATTCTTATTGGTTATGTTGTTTCCGTAGCTGTTTGGTACTTACAGTATCAAGTTCTAGGAATTGGTGGTTGATTTTACCTTCAACCTAAACCTTTTTTCGTTCCCATATTCTGTATGGGAACACATATCAAATTTCCCTCTCACACACATTCCAAATCAAAAATTAATCTAATTTACAGTATCCTTTCATAATTAATTATCCTATTTTACTAAAGGCATTTATATGAC